>NZ_JBGSOZ010000135.1:0-55350 GCF_041738905.1 Aestuariivirga sp. | reverse complement strand
CGCACAAGGTCCGTGGCGACGTCGCGGCCGATGGCGGCAGCGATTTCGCCTTCCGTCGGCAGGCCGAGCATCGCCGCCTTGAAGGCCGCGTCCGCGGCGCTGTCGTCGAGGATCGACTTCAACGCCGCAGCGTAGCTCTTGGCGCTGTTGGCTGAGGCCGCTCCATCATAGCGCGAGAGGATCAACGCACGCCCGAGCGTCTGCCCGGCCTCCCAGCGGTTGAAACTGTCGCGGTCGCGTCCCATGAGGAAAAGCTGGTCTTCGGTCGAGGTGTTGACGGTAAGTTGTATGGGCGCCGAGAACCCCCGATTGAGCGAGAGTGCCGGCCGCTTGGCAACGCCCGTGAAACGGAAGGTCTGGCGCCGTTCAGTGAGTTCGATGACGGGGCTGTTGAGCGTTCCGTGGCCTTCCAGCGCGAGCGGCATGTCATCGCCATCAGGCTCGACGAGGCCGATGCCGAGCGGGATATGCAGCGGCACCTTGTCCGGCTGGCCTGGTGTCGGCGGGGTGCGCTGTTCAAGGGTCAGCGTGTAGGTCTTCGCAACCGGGTCATATGCGCCCTCCGCGATCACCTGCGGCGTGCCGGCCTGCTCATACCACGAGAAGAACTGTGTGAGGTCACGCCCCGATGCATCGGCCATGCAAGTGACGAAGTCCTCGACCGTCGCGGCCTCGCCATCATGGCGTTCGAAATAGAGGTCCATCGCCTTGCGGAACGCCTGCTCGCCGATCAGCGTCTGCAACATGCGGCAAAGCTCAGCGCCCTTTTCATAGACAGTCGGCGTGTAGAAGTTGTTGATCTCCATATAGGCCGAAGGCCGCACCGGATGGGCGAGAGGTCCGCCATCTTCCGGAAACTGCCGTGCGCGGAGTGTCTTGACGTCAGCGATGCGCTTTACGGGCCGCGAGCGGATGTCGGAGGTGAACTCCTGGTCGCGGAAAACGGTGAGGCCCTCTTTCAGGCAAAGCTGGAACCAGTCGCGGCAGGTGATGCGGTTTCCGGTCCAGTTATGGAAGTACTCATGCGCGATGATAGCTTCGATGTTGACATAGTCGAGGTCGGTCGCGGTATCGGGCAGGGCGAGTATGTACTTGTCGTTGAAGATGTTGAGGCCCTTGTTTTCCATCGCCCCCATGTTGAAGTCCGGCACCGCCACGATGTTGAATACACCGAGATCGTATTCGAGGCCGAAGCGCTTCTCGTCCCAGCGCATCGAGGATTTCAGCGCTTCCATCGCCCAGGCGCAACGGTCTTCCTTGCCCTTCTCGACGTAGATGCCGAGTTCCACCTTGCGTCCGGACATCGTGGTGAAGCTGTCATGCACGGCGGCCAGATCGCCCGCCACGAGAGCGAAGAGATAGGATGGCTTGGGGAAGGGATCGTCCCAGATGGCGAAGTGCCGGCCATTCTCTTCGATAATGCCACGGGTGCGGCGGTTGCCGTTGGAGAGCAGCACAGGGAAGAGTGCGGCGTCCGCTTCCATCCGCACGGTGAAGCGCGCCATCACATCAGGCCGGTCGTAGAAATAGGTGATGCGGCGGAAGCCCTCGGCCTCGCATTGCGTGCAGAAGATGCCGCCCGACACATAGAGCCCCGAGAGCTGCGTGTTGGCCTTCGGATTGCAGATGGTCACGATCTCCACCACGAAAGGTCCTTGCGGAACCTCCGCAATCGTCAGCGACTGATCGGTCGTGGAGAATTGCTCATCCGTCAGAAGCACGCCATCGAGCTTGACCGAAACAAGGGCGATCTTCTCGCCATCCAGAACCAGTGGCGCTCCCGCCTCAACGCTGTTGGGATTGGGCGTCATGGTCAGCAGCGCGCGCACTTGCGTCGCCGTGGGTTCGAGATGAAAGTCCAGATGAACGGATTCGATCAGGTAGGGTGTAGGCTTGTAGTCTTCGAGCCGTATCGTCTGGGGCGTTTCGGTTTTCATGTGTGGACGATCCCGGTGTTGACTGTTTTGAAGGCATAGAAACCATGAGCCGTGCATTTGTCAAAGAGCAAGATGATGCGCCGGAGGACCTGACCGAGCGGCCGGTGAGTGCCGGCCCGAATGTGGTGACACCGCACGGGCTGAAGCTGATCGATGCCGAAATCGAAGCGGGCCGACGCATCCTCGCTCAAGGCCAGCATGAGGGCGACAAATCCGCCATCGCCCGCGCCTCGCGGGATCTCCGTTACTGGGTGCAGCGCCGCGCCACGGCTCAGGTGATCGAGATGCCGGACAGGCCTGAGACGGTGGCGTTCGGCACGCGCGTGACAATCCTACGCGACGATGGCCGAAAACAGGTGTTCGCCATCGTGGGCGAAGACGAGTCCGATCCGCCGAAGGGCTATCTCACCTATACATCGCCGTTGGCCCGCGCACTCATGGGACGTGCCGTGGGCGATGCCGTGGAGATCCCCGGCGGCGAGGCCGAGATCGTCAAGCTAGAAGCGATCGGCCCGGAAGGGTGAAAGATCGATGTTGCTCTTGGCGCCGGTCATAAGTTCCGCAATGAGCCGGCCGGTCGATGGTCCCCAAGTGAGGCCCATGTGACCATGGCCGAAGCCATACCAAACGTTTGAAGTGGTCTTCGATGGCCCGATGACGGGAAGCGAGTCCGGCGTGCCGGGGCGCCGTCCCATCCATCGGGTTGTCGCTGAGTCAGGCTCGCGGAGGCCGGGAAGAATGTTCTTGAAATTCGTCCACAGGGCATCGGCGCGCGCATAGTTGGGAGCGGCGTCGAGCCCAGCGAATTCATCGGTGCCGGCAAGGCGCAATCCCATTTCCATGGGGGTCGCCGCTCCGGGTGTCCGCGCATAGGTGATTGAGCGTGACAGCGACACGCCGGAATTGGGCAGCACCATGTGATAGCCACGCTCGGCTTCCAGCAGCACCTTCTCGCCAAGCTGCTTCGCCAGCAGGTGAGAGTAAGCGCCGGCACAGATGACCAGCCTGTCGACGGCCAGCCTGCCATTGGCCTTCAGCGTCACATGGGTGACCTTCGATCCGTCACGCTCCAGCGAGACGACGTCGTCCGCGAGGATGGTACCGCCGTTCTTCACCACCTCTGCGGCAATCGTCTTCACCACGCGCTCGGGACTGGTCACGAAGTACCAGCCGCCATGAAACGCGCCGCAATGAACATTGGGGCCGATGGCTGGTTCGAGCTCGCGCACTTCGCCGCCCGACAAGCGCTTGGTCTCGTAGCCATAGGCGTTCTTGGCCGCGCGCTCGCCAGCGTCTGCAAGAAACTGCGTTTCGTTGTCATATATTCGGAGTGTATCCTGATAGCGGATGAGATCGCGTGCGCCCGCCTCTTGCAGCAGCGTTTCGAAATCGCTCACCACCCGAAGCGCCAGCGCGGCCCGCGCATCTGTGATTGCCTTCACACGGTCGGGCATCGCATTGCGGCCCAGCGCCATCAGCCAGGGCAGGGCCTTCGGCAAATAGGACCAGCGGATGGTGAGCGGCCCCAGCGGGTCCATCAGCCAGCCCGGAATTTTCGTCAGCATGCGCGGGTGAATGGTGGGCACGATCTCGGCGAAGGCGAGGCCACCTGCATTGCCGAAGGAACATCCTTCGCCCGGCGGCACGCGGTCGATGACAGTCACCTTGTAGCCGCTCCGTTGAAGGAATGCGGCGGCCGACATGCCGACGATGCCGGCGCCGATGATGGTGGCATTGAGAGCGGTCACAGGATATTCTCCGAGGTCTTGAAATAAGTCACGCAATGGGTCTCGAAGGCGGAGACGAGATGTGTCTTGCGCATTTGCTTCAAGGCGGCAAGTGCGATGACGCCGCGCTCCACGTCCTCCGCAATGGGCCTCACCGCAAGTTCGTCCCCTGCGTAAGAATGGTCTCCATGCGGCCGCGTGATGAGGATCGAGTAACCGAGCCCTTGCCCTACAAGGCCTCGCACCACTTCGAGCGATGGAGACGAAAACGCAATCTTCGGCGTGATGCCCGCCTGTTCGAGGATGCGGGTGAAATAAGTGCGGCTGGGCGCGATGTCGAGAAGCACGAAGGGTTCATCCCGCAGCGCCACCAACGGCACCTGCCGCAGCCGTGTGAGCCGGTGTTTCGCGGGCAAAAGGATGTGCGGCACGAAGGAGGCCAGAGGCGTCAAGGTCAGGTCGTCCGGCATGTCCACGTCGTAAAGCAGAGCCAGGTCATGGTTGCCCCGGCGCAAGCCGGAAAACAGTTCGTCCTGCGTGCCTTCCGCCATGCGGATGGTGACAGCGGGGTGCAGTCTGGTGAAACTCGAGATCAGCTGCGGCACGAAAGCCGGTGCGATGGTCGCAAAGCTTCCCAGCGAGAGCGTGCCTTCGACGGCATTCCCCGCAGCTGCAGTATCGCGCTGCAGGTCCTGCGCATAGGTGAGCAGGTTTCGCGCCTCGCCCAGAAATCGCAGTCCGGCGGGCGAGGGGCTGACACCTTGCGCATGGTGCCGGATGAAGATCTGCAACCCCACCTGCTCCTCGAGCTTGGCCAGCGAGGCCGACAGCGTCGGTTGCGCCACGCCAAGATGGGCGGAGGCGGCAGCGACCGACCCATGGTCCCAGATGGCTATGGCATATTCCACCTGCCGGAGCGTGAAGCGAAGCATCGCCAAATCCTATTCAATAGTCCGTTATAATCTATTTTTCCGATCCTTCAGCGCATGTCAATCTCGCTTCATCTGAACGGAGGGAACGGACAGATGAATGCGATGGCAAAACCGCCTGTGGCGCCTCAGGATTTCGTTGCCGCCATGGGCCTCGCCGCCACCGGCGTTTCCGTGGTGACGACCGATGGCCCGTCCGGCCGCTTCGGCCTCACGGTGAGCGCGGTCTCCTCGGTATCGGCCGAGCCACCCCTCGTGCTGATCTGTGTCAACCGCAAGAGCCCCGCCGTGGCAGCGCTTGATGGCAATGGCACATTCGCCGTCAACCTGCTGGGGGCCGACAACCGCGCCTATGCCGAGAACTTCTCCGGCCGCCCGCGCGAGGGAAAGCCCTTCGACTTCGGCAACCATGCCTGGCGCGAGGGCGAGACCGGACTTCCGCTGGTGGACGATGCGACGGCAATCTTCGAATGCGAGACGCATGACAGTCTCGATGCCGGCACCCATCGCATCTACATCGGCCGCGTCATCGCCGCTCACAAGGGTGAGGCTGAGCCGCTCGTCTATTGCAATCGCGCCTTCCGGCGCATCGTCAACCACGAAGGAAACTGAACATGATCAGGACAGGCGAACAATACCGCGACTCGATCCGCGACGGCCGCGAGGTTTGGATCAACGGCGAGCGCGTGAAGGATGTGACGCGTCACCCGCAGTTCAAGCCGCTGGTCGATATCCGCGCCCGCATCTACGACATGCAGCACGATCCGGCCATGCGTGACGTGATGACTCACGAGGAAAATGGCGAGCGCTTTGCCATCGGCACCAGGCTTCCCTTCGAAAAGAAGGATTGGGACGACAAGCGTAATGCCGTCGACATGGTGATGAACGACATCGGCGGCGTCGTCACCCGTGTTGGCGACGAGACCATCGGTGAGATGTGGTCGTTGTGGGACGGCAAGGACATCCTCAACGAGATCGACCCGCGCTTTGCCCAGAACATCGAGCGCCACATCCAGCTGGCGATCAAGAACGATCCGTTCCACGTGTCCGCCAACACCGATCCCAAGGGTGACCGCTCGAAGCGCCCGCAGGACCAGGACCCGGATATGCTGGTGCATGTGGTGAAGGAGACCGACGCCGGCATCATCATCCGCGGCGCCAAGTATGAAACCGCCGCTGCCTATGCCAACCAGGCCTTCCTGAAGCCGACGATCGCCAATTGGGGCGACGCCAAGCTCTCGGAATATGCGCTGGGCTGCATCGTGAAGATGGATGCGCCGGGCGTGAAGCACATCTGCCGCACGGGCTTCACCGGAAGGGCATCCGAGCGCGACTATCCTCTGTCGAACAAGTTCGACGAGGTGGATACGATCATGATCCTCGACAATGTGCTGATCCCCTGGGAAGACGTGCTCTTCTACCAGCACACGCGCGCGGCGGCCTTCATCCGCCAGACGCTGCACCGCTACTCGGCCTTCCCCTTCGTGCAGCGCACCCTCTCTTATGCTGATCTCATCATCGGCGCGGCATTGTGGAACGCGCGGCAGACGGGCCTCGACAAGCAGCAGGCCGTGCAGGAAAAACTCTCCGATCTTGCCGTCTGGCGCGAGGGCATCAACGCGCATCTCACCGCCGCCGTGGCGATGGGCGAGAGGAGCCCCAACGGCCTGCTCATGCCGAACCAGTCGCTGCTGATGACGGGCCGCGTGCATGCGCTGAACAACCTGCCGAAGATGATGCACATCGCGCGCGAACTCTGCGGCGGGCAGATCTGCGTGACGCCCGATGCTGCCGTGTTCGATCATCCCGAAACCCGCAAGTGGATGGAGAAGTACTACACCGTCAACGACGAGTGGCAGGCGGACGACCGCCGCAAGCTGCTGGCGTTGGCGCGCGATCTTCTGAACTCGGACTATGCAGGCCACCGGCTCACCTTCCAGCTCTTCGCCCAGTCTCCGCCCTTCGCCCAGTCCGCCGCCGTCTACCGGAATTTCGACTGGAACCAGACCCTGAAATTCGCGCAGAAGGCGGGGGGACTCTCTGATAACATTTGGGGCGTCACCAAGCAGGCCGCAGAATAAGACGACTTGACAGCTGAGAAAGAAATCATGACCGCACACAAGCGCATCCGCCCCTTCAACACGAAGGACACATACCCTGAGCAGAAGCTCGACAACGATCTCTGCCAGGGCGTGGTGGCCCGTGGCACCATGGTGTTCCTGCGCGGCCAGGTCTCGCAGGACCTCGACACGCGCGAGTCCCTGCATGTTGGTGACGCCGCGCAGCAGACAGCGAAGACCATGGCGAACATCAAGCAATTGATGGAGGAGGCCGGCGGCCACATGGACCACATCTGCCGCATCGTGGTCTACCTGACCGACATTCGCTACCGTCAGGATGTTTACCGTGAAATGGGCAAGTGGCTGAAGGGTGTCTTCCCGTGCTCCACCGGTCTCGTCATCACCGCCCTTGCGCGGCCGGAATGGGTTGTCGAGATCGAGGTGACGGCCGTCATTCCGGACTGAGGAGATATTGATGTCGCTGCCACAAGACGTGCGGGAGGCTCTTGAGACGCTTCAGTCGGTGGCGGCGACGCCGTTTGCGCAGTCAGACACGATCCCGCCGCTGCTCTATCGCTCGGAGGATGTACACAAGTTGGAACTTGAGCGCATCTTCGCGAAGGAATGGTTGTGCCCGGGCCTTGCTGCGGACATTCCGAATGCCGGGGACTACATCACCTTCGCCATGGGGGACCAGCCGGTCTTCGTCATGCGCGGCAAGGATGGCGTCATCCGCGCTTTTTCCAACGTCTGCCTTCATCGCATGATGCAGCTGGTCGAAGGCTCCGGCACCTGCAGGAACAAGATCGTCTGCCCCTATCACGCGTGGACCTATGACACCGAAGGCCATGTCATCTGTGCGGGCCACATGGGCGGGCGCGACCCGCTCTTCGACAAGAAGAAATACAGTCTGCCTCAGCTTCGCGTCGAGATATGGGAGGGCTGGATCTACATCACGCTGAATCCGGACGCGCCACCGGTGGCGAGCCTGCTGGCGGATCTGCTTCCGGTGGTCGAGCGCTATGCCATGCCGGGATATATTCCTGTCGTCCATCACGATCATGTGTGGAAGACGAACTGGAAGCTGCTGAACGAGAACTTCATGGAAGGCTATCACCTTCCCGTCGCACACAAGGCGACGGTGGGCGCGTGGTTCCCGGTCGAGGACACCGAGTTTCCGGCGGATGTTCACGACGCCTTCACCTACCAGACCTTCACCAAGGACGAGAACGCCAAGTATGGCCGCGCGCACGAGTCCAACACCCGGCTTCAGGACAAGTGGCGCTTCACATCGATCCTGCCCACTGTCTTCCCAACGCACATGTATGTGCTGGCGCCCGATCACCTCTGGTATCTTTCGCTGAGGCCCAAGGGCGTGGGAGAGGTGCATGTGCGCTTCAGCGTGGCGCTGGCACCGGAAGTCCATGCAGCACTAGGGCACACGCGTGACCAATGGGTGAAGGAACTCGTCGACTTCTTCGATCGCGTGAATGCCGAAGACAAGTTCGTGGTGGAAGGCATCTTTACCGGCTCGAAAGCGCCGCTCGCCTCGCGAGGGCCCTTAAGCTGGCTCGAACGCGAGATCCACGACTTCGCCTGCTATCTCGCCAAACGTCTCACCGTCGATCTTTGAGGAATACTGCCGCATGACCTTCTCCATTGCCGGCCGCTGCGCCAAGTCGGGCGCCTTCGGTGTCGCCATCACCACATCCTCGATTGCGGTGGGTGCCCGCTGCCCGCATGCGCGCGCGGGCGTCGGCGCCGTTTCGACGCAGAACGTGACCGACCCCAATCTAGGGCCTATGGTGCTTGACCTGATGGAACGCGGCGTGCCTGCGGGCGCGGCCATCGCAGCGCTGGTGAAGGACCGCCCGCATATCGAATTTCGGCAACTGACCGCCGTCGACAGGACTGGCCAGTCGGCCTCGTGGTCCGGCAAGAATATCCTCGGCACGCATGGCGTCTCCGAGCAGACGGACTGTGTTGCCGCGGGCAATCTTCTGAAGCATGCAACCTTGCCCAAGACGATGACCGATGCCTTTGCGGCGAATGCCGGCGAGCATCTGGCTGAACGCCTGCTGCGCGCGCTTGAGGCAGGCCACGAGTCGGGCGGCGAGGAGGGGCCGGTCCATTCGGCGTGCCTGATCGTCTATCACGAACAGGCATTTCCGCTGGTCAACCTGCGCGTCGACTGGGACGATGAGAACCCGATCAAGGTGCTGCGCCGGTTGTTGGAGGACTACAAGCCGCAGATGGGGGCCTACCTCCAGCGTGCCATCGACCCCACGCAGGCGCCAAGCTATGGCGTTCCGGGCGATCCTTAGGCAAGACAACGGTGTCAGTCAGCGGATTGTCCTCTCTCCCCGCTCGCGCGGGGCGAGAGCATTTATCGCAGCCTCAACAGTATCCCGCAAACTGAGCCAATTAGGCTCGCAGACCGTCAAGCTAACCGAATTCAGTCCTGTGGTATTCTGAAACATCGTACTCTGGTTCATCACCACGATGACCCAAAGCAATGCCGCCAACAGCAAGAGTATATGGCATGGCTCCAGCCACGACTCTTATTTCGCGGCCATTTTCCGTGGACAGAATCAAGCCGGATTCCGCTCTCACAGTTTCATCTCTGTATACAAGCTTACGCACTATGAGTGTAGTCTCACCCGAAAGCGGATTATCGACTTCCTCTTCACCTATGAGTGGGGTGGTCGCCATGGCAAACTGGAGCACCCCAATTCCGTGTCTGAAGCCAACATCATGCATGCATGATGCAATGCGAATTCCAGAATTTGTCGAATGCCAGAGAACAACAGACAGCGGAAAGCCAAGGCTGAACATTAACACCGAGATACGCTCAGGAGATTTGGAGAGTTCTTCCCGGAGCGAAGAGTTTCCATTCCATAAATATGAAATCTCTTTCATGGTCTCTACCCCCCCACAATAGACATCGCAACATTCCTGCCGTCCAAAGCGATCGAAATGCCGGATGCAAGTCGGACTACCCCGATAACTTCTCCACCAGACGGGCGAGCATCTGATCACACGCGGCTAATTGCGCTTCGCTCACATATTCATCGGGCTTGTGGGCCACCGCGATGTTACCCGGCCCGCAGACAACTGCCGGCGTGCCGAGGGCCTTCTGGAACAGCCCGCCCTCGGTGCCGAAGGTGATCTTGCCTGTGGAGTTGCCGCCGGTAAGTGCATGCACGAACTTCACCGCCTCACTGTCGACCGGCGTGTTCATGGCGGGATAGCTCTGGAGGTCCATGAAGTCGAACCGGGCGTCCGGGAAAACACCGCGATACCCCGTTGCCACCTTTTCAGCGGCGGCCTTGATGCGGGCAACTATGGCGTTCTCGTCTTCTTCCGGCAGATAGCGGATTTCGAAATCGAAGGTGCAGCGGTTGGGCACGATGTTCATCACTTCACCGCCTTGCATCTTTCCCACGTGGAGCGTTGTGTAGGCCACTTCGTAGTCGCCATCGCGCAAGCCCTGTTCCGCGATCTCCGTCTGGATCGCGCGGATGGCCCCGATCAGGTCGGAGGCCATGTAGATGGCATTGACGCCGATGGGAGCGAGGCTCGAATGCGCTTCGAGCCCATGCGCGGTGACTCGGAAGCCGAGCTTTCCCTTGTGCGCCGTCACCGCCTGCATGAGTGTCGGCTCGCCAACGATGCAGAGACGCGGCTTCACCGGCGCATCCTTCAGCAGGTCGAGCAGGCGGCGCACGCCCACGCAGCCGATTTCCTCATCATAGGAGAATGCGAAGTGGATGGGGGTCTTGAGCGGCGCCTTCGCCGCCTTGCCCGCGACCGCGAGGCAGCAGGCGATGAAGCCCTTCATGTCTGCCGAGCCGCGGCCAAAGAGGTTGCCGCTGCGATTGACCAGCCTGAAGGGATCGGACGTCCAGGTCTGGCCTTCCACGGGCACCACGTCGGTATGGCCGGAGAGGACGACGCCCGGAACATCAGCGGGCCCGATGGTCGTCCAGAGATTCGCTTTGCGTCCATCCTCGTTGTGCACCAGGGTTGAGGAAATCCCCAATCCTGCGAGATGCTCTTTCACATAGGCGATGAGATCGAGATTGCTGTCCCGGCTCACGCTGGGAAAGGCGATCAGTTTTTCAAGATGCTGGAGCGAGTTTGTCATCGGGGCTGATTGTCACGGCCAGAAAGCCAAGTCAAAGGCGCTTCATTTGATGCATGTCAAGGCGCGTGGCTGGAAGAACCCTTATTCAACATAAGCACGGTGGTTAATACCATCGTGCTGGCGGGTGGGGTTCTCGAGAAAGTCAGCTGTCGCTTCGTTCCCCCCTTTCCTTGAACTCCCCCGCCTCTTTCTCCTGCAGAAGGGCCCCGACCGGGGCCCTCTTCTTTTGGTGATGGGTGACAAGCTATCAGGGCCATTGTGCTCCGGTGCGGGCCGTCTCGATCGCGTAGACAGACGACGTGGCGCAGATGAACATCCGCGACTTGCCGAAGCCGCCGAAGGTGAGATTCGCCACGGTTTCGGGAACCAGAATCCGGCCCAGCCTTTCGCCGCCCGGCGTGTAGCAATGGATACCGTCGCCGGCCGAAATCCACAGCAGCCCTTCCGTATCGACGCGCAAGCCATCCGGCACCTTGTCGTTGATGACGGCGATCACGCGGCTGTCTTTCAGGGTCTTGCCATCGACGACTGTGAAGCCCCGGACATGGCGCGGGCGGCCTTCCTCGAACCCGAAGCCATCGCCGCGCGCATAACCCGAATCGGCGATGTAGAGTTCGGATTCATCCGGCGAAAAGGCCAGCCCATTGGGGCGGTCGAAGTCGTCGGCCACCACGGTCAGTTCTTTTGTCGCAGGGTCGAAGCGATAGACCTGGTTGTTGCCGATCTCGCTGTCGGACTTGATGCCCTCATGGTTCGAGATGATGCCATAGGGCGGGTCGGTGAACCAGATCGTGCCGTCGGATTTCACCACCACGTCATTTGGTGAGTTGAGCCGCTTGCCATTCCAGTGACTGACGATCATCTCGTAGCGGCCATCCAAATAGGTGCGGCTCACGCAGCGCCCGCCGTGCTCGCAGGAGATCATGTTGCCTTCGCGGTCGCGCGTGTGGCCGTTGGTGCGCTGCGATGGCTGGCGGAATGTCGAGAGCCCGTTGATGGGCGACCAGCGCATGATGCGGTTGTTGGGAATGTCAGAGAAACGCAGTTCGTTCAGTTCCGAGAACCACACCGGCCCCTCGGCCCAGATGAAGCCGGTGGCGAGCTTCGTGAGTGCGGCGCCCGCCGGGAACAGATCGAGAAATTTCGGAGAGTCGGGCGCGAGGCAGTCTGCGTGTTTATGAGCCATGGTTTCAACCTTTGATGAGGGTGGGAATGCGCGTTGCGGGCGGCGTGTTGCGGCTGCGCTGGCATTTGATTTGGCCGTCGATGACCACCATGCCGATGCCGGGGAGATCGCCGAGTTGGATCGAATGCAGCAGGTTGTCGCCCGCCGAATGCTGTGCCTTGTCCATGAACACGAAGTCCGCCGCGCGCCCCACTTCAATGAGGCCGCAATCGAGCTTCCGCATGCGCGCCGTGTTGCCGGTGGCGAGGCAGATGGCGAGTTCCGCGGGAAGATCGCCGAGTGACGAGAGCATGGACACCATGCGCGCGATGCCGAGCGGCTGGACGCCAGACCCCGCCGGTGCATCGGTGCCGAGGATGACCCGGGACAGTTCGTTCATCTCCTTGGCCAGCCGGAGCGTGTAAAGCGCGGCGCGCTCATTGCCGTTGTGCACGATTTCGAGGCCGCGCTTGCAACCCTCGCAGATGCAGCGGATCTGCGAATCAGGAAGCGCCGTGTGGCCGCCGTTGATGTGCCCCACAACGTCCGTATCGGCGTCGAGCACCACGTCCTTGTCGATGAGGCCTGAACCCGGGATCGAGGGGCCGCCCGTATGGATGGTGCTCTGGATGCCGTATTTCCGCGCCCACGCCACCATGCGCCGCGCCGTGGGGCCGTCCTTCACGCCGCCCAAGCCCACTTCGCCCAGTAATGTCACGCCCGCATCCGCGAGATCCTTGAAATCCTGCTCCACCATCTCGGGTTCGATGCAGGGCGCGCCCGCATGAACCTTGACGCCCGAAGGGCGGAAATTCGCAAACTGCCGCTGCGCTGAAATGGCGAGCGCCTTCAACCCCACCACATCGCGTGGCCGGCCCGGTGTGTGAACCTCGCCCGCCGAAATCATGGTGGTGACCCCGCCGTTGAGGTTCGAGTCGATCCAGCCCATCTGGTTCTGGCGTGGCGTCCAGTCACCCGCAACCGGGTGCACATGGCTGTCGATGAGGCCGGGGGTAACTGCTGTGCCTTGCGCATCGATGATTGTCGCCGCGTGCTCCTGGTCCACATCCTTTGATCGCCCGATTGCAGTGATGCGCCCATTCTCGGCGACGATCGTATCCGCATCGAGAATCGGATTTTCCAGGGCGCCCGAGAGCAGGAGGCCGATATTCCTGATGACCAGTTTCTGCGGGCCCGTTGCCTGGCCCTGTGCCTCATGCGCCATGATGTCCTCCTGCAAGCGTGCTGCTTCTGGGGCAGCTTGAGGGCGGTATACTGCGACATGGGTAGCTGAGTGTCGAGGGGAGCGGACCGCATGACAGGAGTGCTACGATGAGAATAATCCGCAAGTCCGAACTGAAGGAAGGCCGCTGGCGCAACGGTATGGGCGTCTCGTGGGACATCGCCTCCGACCCGCCCGGAACCGATGATTTCGGTTGGCGCCTCGCCATGGCCCACATCGATGCTGATGTGCCGTTTTCGCACTACCCTTCGGTCGACCGCGTCTTTACTCTGATCGAGGGCAACGGCCTCGATCTTGAATTCGAGTCTGGCCGCACGCTTGCAGTCGACCGGCTGTTCGTGCCGCATCCCTATCCCTGCGATATTCCCACCTATTGCCGCTTGCGCGACGGCCCCTGCCGCGCGCTGAACCTGTTCACCAGACGCGGTCTTTTAACAGTTGGGGTGGACATCCTTTCAAGCAACGCCAAGATCGAGCACCCTGGGCCAATGCTTCTGGTCGTACTCGACGGGCGCGCGGAGATCGGCGGAGGGTCCCTTGAGTGTGGCGACACGGTGGTCATGTCGGACCGCGTCTCGGCCAAGGTAGATGGGCTGCTCTATGCCGCCAAACTCACCAAAGGATGATTGGCCGGCCATGTCATTCCCGCTATCAGACTGTCGGAACAAACAGGAGTTTCAAACATGAAAGCACGTGTGCAATGGCTCGATGGACGGGCCTTCGTTGGTGAATCGGGCTCGGGCCATGCTGTGGTCATGGACGGCTCGCCGGAAGCAGGCGGCCGCAACATCGGCGTCCGGCCGATGGAGATGCTGCTCATCGGCATGGGCGGCTGCACGGCCTTCGACGTGGTGATGATTCTCGAGCGCATGCGCGAGAAGGTCACAGGCATCGATATCGCGCTCGAGGCCGCTCGCGCATCGGAGGACCCCAAGGTCTTCACCCATGTGAAGCTGATCTACAAGGTGAGTGGCAAGAACCTCAAACGGGCGAATGTCGAACGCGCCGTGAGCATGTCAGCGGAGAAATACTGCTCGGCCTCGATCATGATCGGCAAGTCCGCCACGATCGAACATGTCATCGAGATCATCGACGAGGATGCAGCCGTCAGCGCCTGATCAGGCCATTCTCGTCGAAGTGCCTGGGAAACATGGCGGAGGCGCAGAAGTACATTGTATTCAACGCTTCGTCCCGTGTGTAGGGCTCGGTTGTAAACATGAGGTCGAGCCAAACTCCTTCGCTGGTCGTGCGCAGCACGCGCGCCGCACGTTGGGCGTCCGTGGCGTACCCACCTTCAGCAGAGAGGCGTTCGCATATCGACTCCTGGACGCGAATATAGTCGAGGTCGCTGGCGCCACACTGTTCCTGGTAAACAGGGCGGCTCTGGGCTTCGCCCCAAAAGGCGCACCATGCTGCTAGCCGCTCCGGTGTACTGACAATCTGGTTGAAGTCGGCAAGGATCAGGGCATTGAGCTGAGAACCGGGATCCTTGGGGGCTTCGGCAAGAGCCGTCTCCCAATTGTGGCGATACTCCTCGGCCATGAAACGCAGTGTGTCCGCGAGCAAGCGTTCCTTGGACTGGAAATGGAAGTTCACAAGTCCGTGGGACACGCCTGCCGCTGCGGCAACATCGCTCAAGGTTGTCTGGGCATAGCCGCGACGGGCAATCGTCGAGATCGTGGCCTCGATCAATTGCTCGCGGCGGTGTTCGCGGCTTGCCTTGCGTGGAAGTGGCGCACTGCTGTTCATTTTCCGTAGTGCTCACATCTCATGCCGGGCATTGGCGCCTGGGCCAAACCTTCAGCGTTTGCAGGATCCCCCGATCGTGCGGGCATCAATTTGATTGACAAGTCAGTCAGGTTCAAGTGAAGATTTCTCATGGCACTGAAAAAGGGCAGGGGGTCGACGTGAATCAGATCGCATCCGCCGCTGTCTCGCCTCTGCTGGATCATTGTCCAGAGTCGCTCCCGGCGGCCTGGTATTACGACACAGCCCATCATGCGCGTGAACTCAAGTCCATATGGTTGCGGCAATGGGTATATGTCGGCCGTTCAAGTGATCTTCCCGCCTTCAATGTCCGGAAATTCGACATTGGCGGCCAGAACCTGATCCTTGTCAAGGATGCGGCGGGAACTGTCTCCTGTTTCCACAACACCTGCCGCCATCGCGGGGCCGAGCTTTGCCAGGCGCAGGACACGCGCTTGAAGGCGAAGCTCATCACCTGCCCCTATCATGAGTGGGCCTACGATCTTCAGGGCCGGTTGGTGCGCGTGCCTTATGCCTCGCCCACGCCGGATTTCCGCAAGGAAGACCACGGCCTGCTAAAAGTTCATCTGAAGGAATGGAACGGCTTCCACTTCGTCTCGCTTGCGGACGACCCGCCGCCCTTCGATGCCGCTCCCGATCTGGGGACCGATGCCCTCGACAACTGGCCGATGCGGGATCTGGTGACGGGCCACGTGATGGTGAAGGAGATCGCCTGCAACTGGAAGGTTTTCTGGGAGAACTACAATGAGTGCCTGCATTGCCCCGGCATCCATCCCGAGCTCTGCGACCTGGTGCCAGTCTACAACAAGGGCCTGATGGCGCCCAACGAGGCAGCGGATTGGACACCGGACGCGCAGGCTGATGCTGGACCCCTGAAATCCGGCGCACGCACCTGGACCATGACCGGCAAGCCCTGCGGTCCGGAGTTTCCCGGCCTGAGCACGGCCCAGCGCCTTGCCGGGCACACTTTCGTGACCCTGTGGCCCACGATGTACGTCGTGGCCCATGTCGATTACGTGCGCGCCGTTTCTCTGAAGCCCCTCGGTCCGGAGCGCACGGAGCTCCGCGCCGAGTGGCTGTTCCCGCGTGCCACGCTGGAGGCGCCGGGATTCGATCTCGATAACGTCACCGGATTTGCGTCGCTGGTCATCGTTCAGGATGGCGAGGCAAGCGAAATCAACCAGCGCGGACTGAAATCCATGGCCTTCAAGGCCGGGCGTTTGATGCCGCAGGAATTCGATGTCTACCGTTTCCAGCAATGGGTGCGGGCACAGCTGACATGAAGGAGGACACCATGAACACCCATGAGAACATCGGCGGACACCTTCCGAAGGACTGGGATCGCAAGGGCCTGCCGGCCTGGACCTATCACAGTCCCGCGATGCTCGAGCTGGAGAAGCAGGAGCTGTTCCGCAGCCATTGGCAGCTCGCCGGCCACGTCAACGACGTGCCTCGGGCGGGCGATTTCTTCACCGTCGACATTGCTGACGAACGCGCGATCATCATGCGTGGCGAGGATGGCGTGGTCCGGGCCTTTCACAATCTGTGCCGGCATCGCGGCTCACGGGTGGCCGCTGAAAAGTCGGGCCATTGCAAGAATGCGCTGGTCTGCCCGTTCCACGGCTGGGTCTACAATCTCGACGGCACGCTCAGGGGCGCGGCGCGGCCGCAGAGTTTCGGTCCCCTGGACAAGACGGAATTCGGCCTCAAGCCCATCGAGCTCGAAATCTGGATGGGCTTCGTCTTCATCCGCTACCTCACCGGAGCGCAGCGCAGCGTGGCGGAGATGATGTCGGTCTATGCTCCGGAACTCACCGAGTACCAGCTCGAAGACATCCTCCCGACGACATCCTTCACGGATATGGAGATCGCCGTGAACTGGAAGTCGGTGCGTGACGTCGACAATGAAGGCTATCATGTCGCCATGGCGCATCCCGCGCTGCAGGACCTCTATGGCAGTACCTACTATGATCTCCCTTACCTGAATGGCGTGAGCCGCTCGCTTGGCCGTTTCAACCCCCATGCCGGTCGCTGCTGGAGCGTGCGGAACTATGTGGCGATCGCTGACCGGCAGCCGTGGCTGTCGGAAGACAAGCGCAATCTCTGGGGCTATTACGGTTTGTTCCCCAATCTGGTGATCGCGGTGACGCCTGAGTCCGTTCAGTTCTATCAGGAGTTTCCGCTCGGCGTCGACAGGACCCTCATTCGCGGCGCGGTCTATCGCAGGCCGGAGGAAAGCCGCGTGCAAAGAGTGGCGCGCTATCTCGCCCGGCGCATCGACCGGGAGACCTACAAGGAAGATATCCAGCTCTCCATCTGGTCGAACGAGTCGATGAAATCATCGGCGTTCGACAGTTTCCACCTGTCCGATCTGGAACGGGGCGTCCGCAGCCACCACGATCACATCAGGGCGGTGCTTCCTGTCACCACACTCGTGCAGCGCCCGCCGGAAGACCGTATTGCGGCGCTCAACGATGCAATGTGGGAAGGCGAAACGGAGCCGCATACAGCGGTGGCTTGACAGAGGCATGCATCCGGCAACAACCTGCAATGAAGGCGGCACATGAACAAGCGCCAGGGAGAACCAGGAATGAAGATTACAAGACGCCACGCCACAGGCCTTATCGCCGCCTCCGCTCTGGTCGCCATGCCTTATGTGCGGCGGGCCAAGGCGGAAGACGCCGTTGTCAATGTCTACAACTGGGCCGACTACATCGGCGAGACTACGATCGAGGACTTCCAGTCGGCCTCCGGAATTTCGGTCACCTATGACACCTACAGCTCTGCCGAAGAAATGCAGGCCAAGATGCTGGCGGGTTCCACCGGCTATGATGTGGTCGTGATGGCTGGCCTGTCGCTGCCGAACTTCATGAAGGCGAACATCTACGAGAAGCTCGACCGAGCCAAGCTTCCCGGCTGGAAGAACCTCGACCCCGAGGTTCTGCGCATCCTCGCCGGCTGGGATCCGGGCAACGAATACGGCATCCCCTATATGTGGGGCTCGGTTGGCATGACCTATAATGTCGACATGGTGAAGGAGCGCATCCCGGACGCCAACTTCGATTCACTCGATCTTCTCTTCAAGCCAGAGAATGCCGCAAAGCTTGCCGACTGCGGCATTTCCATTCTCGACAGCCCGACCGATACGATGCTGATGGTGCTCAAGTACATCGGCAAGGACGGCGACACCACCAACGTGAAGGATTACGACGCGGTGGTCGAGGCCTTCAAGCCGGTGCGGCAATACATCCGCACCTTCGACAATACCAACTATCTGAATGCCATTCCCAACAAGGAACTCTGCGTCATCAACAACTGGTCGGGCGACTATTCCACCGCGAAGGCCCGCGCGGAGGAAGCCGGCGTCGAGATCAATCTCGAATATCACGTGCCGGAAACGGGTGCCCCCGCCTGGGTCGATTGCCTCTGCATCCCCGCCGACGCCCAGCACAAGGAAAGCGCCTACAAGTTCCTCGAATACATGCTGCAGCCGGAAGTGATCGCGAAGTGCACCAACTTCACGAACTACGCCAATGGCAATCTTGCTTCGAAGCCCTTCATCGACAAGGCCGTGCTGGAGAATCCCGCCGTCTATCCCGACGAGAAGGTGTTGAAGCGCCTGTGGGCGCCGAAGCCCTTCACCGAAGATCAGGACCGCGAGATGACGCGCGCCTGGCAGACCATCAAGTCGGGCTGATCCGTCATGGCAGCGGAAGGGCAAGCGCCCTTCATCCGCATCGAGGGCGTGAGCAAGAGCTTTGGCAAGTTCACCGCCGTGAACGATGTTTCACTCGACATCATGAAGGGCGAAATGTTCGCCCTTCTTGGTGGCTCGGGATGCGGAAAGACGACGCTGCTCAGGATGCTCGCAGGTTTCGAGCAGCCTTCATCCGGGCGGATATTCCTCGATGGCCAGGACATGTCCGGAATCCCGCCCTATGAGCGGCCGGTGAACATGATGTTCCAGTCCTATGCCTTGTTTCCTCACATGACGGTGGAAGGCAATGTCGGCTATGGATTGAAACACGAGAAGATGACGGCGGCCGAACGCACCGGCCGGGTCCGCCAGATGCTCGATCTGGTGCAGCTCACAGCACTTGCGGAACGGAAGCCCCATCAGCTGTCGGGCGGGCAGCGCCAGCGCGTGGCGCTTGCCCGCGCGCTCGCCAAGCAGCCGAAGCTTCTGCTGCTGGACGAGCCCCTGGGCGCCCTGGACAAGAAGCTGCGCGAACACACCCAGTTCGAGATCATGAACATCCAGGAGCGGACCGGCATCACATTCGTGGTCGTCACACATGACCAGGAAGAGGCGATGACGCTTGCCGACCGCATTGCCGTGATGGACCACGGCGAGATCCGGCAGGTCGGCGCGCCGACCGAGGTCTATGAACACCCGTCCAGCCGCTTCGTCGCGGGCTTCATCGGCTCCATCAACATGTTCGATGGCGATGTGAAGCACAATGGCGCTGGCCTCACCATTGCCGTGCCTTCCCTTGGTTCCGATATCGTGATCGAAACCGGTTCCGCCCAAAGCGGAGACAAGGTGACGGTGGCCGTGAGGCCCGAGAAGATTATGATTTCGAGGGACAGGCCGGAGTGTGCGAATGCCTTCCAGGGCGTGGTGAAGGACCTCGGCTATTTCGGCAAGGACTCGCTGTACCGCGTGGTGCTGCCATCGGGTACGCTTGTCTCCGTCAACAGTGTCAACACCACACGCGGCTCGGGCTCGCGCGTTGCCGAATGGGACGACAAGGTCTGGCTCTCGTTTGAGCCCTCCGCCGCGATCCTGCTGAGGGATTGACGGAGATGGCGGAGGAAACGGCCGCAGGGAGGAGTTGGTTCAACCGGCGCGGCTGGCGGGACCTCATCATCGGCGTGCCCTATGTGTGGCTCCTCACCTTTTTCCTGCTGCCTTTCGTGATTGTCTTTGCCATGAGCCTCGCGCGGCGCGCCGAACTCTCGCCACCCATTGCCTTCCTCGATGAGTGGCCATGGATTCGCGGCGACAATTTTGCCCGGCTCTTTAGCGATACGCTCTACATCCGAGCCTACCTGACATCGATCTGGAACGCTGGCGTCGCCACGTTCTTCTGCCTGCTCATCGGCTATCCCATGGCCCTCGGCATCACGCGGGTGTCGAAGTCATGGCGCAACATCCTGCTGATGCTGGTGATCCTGCCCTTCTGGACGTCGTTCCTGCTGCGTGTCTATGCGTGGATGGGGCTGCTCGGCAACAACAGCTGGTTCAACCGCGGCCTCACCGCAACAATCAATGCAGTGATACCATCGGAATGGGCGCTGAAATCCATCCCGATGATGAATTCGAATTTTGCTGTCGTGCTAGTGATGGTCTATTCCTATCTCCCCTTCATGATCCTGCCGCTCTATGCCAATCTCGAGAAGCTCGACATGACGCTCAACGAGGCAGCGTTGGACCTGGGATCCAGGCCCTGGCAGGTGTTCAAGGACGTGACGCTTCCCCTCAGCATCCCCGGCATCATCGCGGGTGGGCTTCTCGTCTTCATTCCGGCAAGCGGTGAACTCATCATTCCCAGCCTGGTTGGCAATGCGTCCGATCCGATGATTGGCCGCGTCATCAGCGACCAGTTCTCTTCTGCGCGCGACTGGCCCATGGCGTCGGCCGTTGCCGTGGCGCTGCTGCTGCTGCTGCTGCTCGTGCTGCCGATGATGGTCTACACTTACTTTGAAGGCCGCGCCCAGGCGCAGGGGGAGGCCAGGCCATGAAGCGCCGCCCGGTGTTCCTCATCAGCTGCCTGTGCTTCGGCTTTGCCTTCTTCTACATCCCGATCCTGTCGCTCATCGTCTTCTCCTTCAACAAGTCGAGACTGGTGACCGTCTGGGGCGGATTCTCCACCCAATGGTATGGAAAGCTGTTCCAGAACGACCAGGTCATCAAGGCGGCGGCACTGTCGATCCAGATCGCGATCACCAGCGCCACCTTCGCCACCATTCTCGGCACCATGGCGGGGATAGCACTCGCCCGTTTCCGCAAGTTCAGGGGCCGCGTCGTCTTTTCGGGGCTCGTCACGGCCCCTCTGATCATGCCCGAAGTCATCACCGGCATTTCGTCCCTGATGCTCTTCATCATGATGGCGGAGTGGATTGGCTGGCCCGGCAGCCGCGGCTTCACCACGATCACCATCGCGCACATCACGTTCTCCATGACCTATGTGGCGACGATCGTTCAGTCGCGGCTGTCGTCCATGGACATTGCCATCGAGGAGGCCGCGATGGATCTTGGCGCCAGGCCATGGCGGGTGCTGACGGACGTGACGCTGCCGGTGATCTCGCCGGCGATCTTCGCGGGCTGGCTTCTCGCCTTCACCATCTCGCTCGACGATGTCGTCATCACCAATTTCACCAGCGGTCCGGGCTCCACCACGCTTCCCATCCTCATCTGGAGCAAGGTAAGGCTTGGCGTCACGCCCGACATCAATGCGCTCGCCACCATCATCATCACCGTCGTGGGCGTCGGTGTCGTGATTGCCGGTATCATCATGCATCGCGCGGAGGCGAGGCGCGAGCGCGATATCCAGATGGCCATCGCGCAGAACGGATGAGCATGGCGGCGCCCGACGACAGGATGCTGCTGTCCGCTCCATTGGGTGAAGCAGGTTCGGGCATGGTGCGCTATGCCGCCGCAATGTCTCTCTACCAGGAGGGACTGATCGGCGGTGCAACGCTCGAGGTTTTCCGCATCTGCGCGCGAGACGACCATATCGATCCCTTTGCCGAGCTTGCGCGCGTCGGCATGAATGCCGATCTTCCCATTCTTGAAACCAGATGCCTTGAGGAGAACAACCTATGAAACCCGTGAACCCGGCAGACCGCCGCGTCGCCAACATCTATGAAGCGGCTTACACGCCCTTCGTCTTCGAGGATGGCATGACGATGGGCGACAGCGTTCTGCAACTGAATGATGCCGAGCCCCTGGGCGTGGGTTTCCACGTCTACCGGATGCCGGCCGGCATGACGACCCGCCCGCACCGCCACAATGGTCACGAACAGTTCCTCATTCTCGACGGCGAACTGATCGAGAATGACGGCACGGTGTTCCGCAAGGGCGATCTCGTGTGGCTGCGCGACGGCACGGAGCATTGCTCCTATACGCCCAACGGCTGCCTCCTCGCGGTCCATATCGCGGCCACCGAAACCACGGTCGAGTGATGCAGGCCGATCTCGTCATCATCAACGGCGGCATCCACACGATGGATGCCGCCACGCCGTGCGCTGAAGCCTTGTGCGTGAAGGATGGCCGCGTCCTCGCCCTCGGCAGCAACGCGGACATGCGGGCGCTTGCTGGAACGGCCACGCGCGTGATCGATGCCGGTGGCCGCATGGTGCTGCCCGGCTTTCAGGACACGCACATCCATCTCCAGGATTCCGGTCACGGCTACGGTCTCAATGCCGATCTTGGCGGCGCGCGGACTCTTACCGAACTGCAACAACGCATGCGGGACTTCGCGGCGCGCCACAAGGGGGCCTGGGTGAATGGCGTCGGCTGGTACACCGGCATCTTCACCGACCACAATCTCACGCGGCACATTTTGGACGAGGCCGTTCCGGACCGGCCCTGCTACATTCTGGCCTCCGACGGCCACAACGCCTGTCTCAATACGCTGGCCTGCAAGGCGATTGGCCTTGAACGCGGAACGCCCGATCCGTTCAACGGCCATTTCGTGCTCGATAGTTCGGGCGAGCCCACAGGCATGCTGCATGAAGATGCCATCGACTGGGCCGTGAAGCGCATGCCGGCGGTCACAGAGGATGACTATGCCGAAGGCGTTCGCTTCGCGCAGGCCCTGTGCAACCGCAACGGCATCACCGGCGTGCTCGATGCTTCTGTCGGGCGCCGCCACGCGCGGGTCTACCAGCGTCTCGCCGAAAGCGGAGACCTGACGGTCCGCCTCTGCGCCACGGCCAAGGTGAAGCCGGAAGAGACGGCGGCAGTTGCACTCGACCGCATCGGCACGCTCCGCCGTGAATTCGGCGCCGGCATCTTCAACATTCATTCGGCGAAGTTCTTCCTCGACGGCGTTCTGGAAAATCGCACGGGCGCGATGATCGAACCCTATTCGGACGCGTTGGGCGGCAATGCGCCGCTGATGTTCGAGGCAGGGCACATCAAGGAACTCTTCACCGCCTTCGATGCCGCGCGCTTCCAGATCCATGTGCATGTGATCGGCGATCTCGCGGTGCGGGCTGCGCTCGACGGGCTTGAGGCGGCGCGCGCCGCCAACGGCCGCTGGCCCAGCCTGCATCAGTTGGCGCATGTGCAATGCATTGACCCCGCCGATGTCCCGCGCTTCCGCGAACTGGGCGCCATGATGAACGTGCAGTCCCTGTGGGCCCGCCACGAACCATCGGTCGACGACGTGGCGCTTCCGATGATGGGTGAGGCGCGGGGCAGGCTGATGTATGCCTTCCGTACCCTCATCGATGCGGGTGCGCCCTTTTGCCTGTCGAGCGACTGGGGCGTCTCGACGCTCAATCCCTTCCAGATCATGGAAACGGCAATCACGCGGCAGCCGCCCCACAAGCACGGCGATCACCCGGTGTTCCTGCCTGAGCAGCGCATGACGCGGGAGGAGTGCCTCAAGGGTTACACGGTGAATGCCGCGGCTGCCGCCTGGCGTTCCCATGATACAGGGTCGCTCACGCCCGGCCATCACGCCGACATCATCATCCTCGACCGCAATGTCCTGAACTGCGATGTCTATGACATCGGCGACACGGAGGTGCAACTCACGTTGCTAGGCGGCCGGGAAGTGCATCGGGCACCGGGCTTCGGGGGATGAGGTCTCACCGCGAGAGGCGAAGTGCCGAGACCCGTTTGCCGATCTCGCGGAAGGCGGCCTTCAGTTCTGCGTCCGTGGCGGCCAGATAGGCGTGTTTCTTGCTCGATGCGCAGTCTGTCATCACAGTCTTCGCGGCGGGATCGTCCGCGATGTCGAAGCCGATCGTGTAGATGGCAATGCCTTTCTTCTTCATCGCGGCGCAGAGCTGCATGGCCTGCTCGGCCGCTGAACCATTGGTGGCATCGCAGTTGATCTTGTCGTTAGAACTGCCGCTGCCGTTGCCCGAACTGCGCGCGATGACCCCATTGCAATAGGCGGTATTGAATTCGCCATCGGTCATGATGACCGCGATCTTGCTGACCTTTTCCGTGCCATAGGCGGCAGGCAGGCTGGAACCATTCCACAGGCCGAAGTCCCTGGACAGCGCATACCAGCCCCAGGCAATGCCGATCTGGCCCGCGGTCGAACCCACGGCCACGAGCCTGTCGATCGCCGCTTTCAGCTTCGCCTTGTCGGTGGTGAGCGGGATCAGCGCGCCGTCGAGGCAGGGGTTGTTCGGGCTCGCATAATTGATGCCCACGAGAGCCGTGGCGGGCGGTGCATCCGTATAGGCGTCAGCGCCTGTCCGCTCGCTGGCGCAGGTGCTGGCAGTGAAAGAGACGTTGAACTTGTTGGAGTTACGGAAGCGGTAGAACAGGCACCCCGGTTCGGTGCACAGGCCTGCCTTCAGAGCACCGCGCGCCACGTCGGCGTAGGCGCCGAGGTTCACGCCTGCAGAGTATGGCACGAGAGCCACCTTCGCGTAGAATCGGGTCTGGTTGTCCCAGACCACGGCGTCGATGAAACTGGCGGCCGCCGACTTCAGTGATTTCAGCTTGCTACCGCTCATCGATCCTGTCGTGTCGAGGATGAGGGCCACCTCGATGCTGCTGCCCGAGCGGATGACCTGCGCCGAAATAGGGATGTCGATGGTTCTGATTCCTGCAAGACCGAGCAGGCTTGTCCGGAACTTCGCCTTGGCCCAGATGTCGATCTGGCCATTGTTTTCGCTGAGCTTGAGGGCGGTGATCGGCCCGTGCTCACGCTCGGAATAGTTGCGTGCGACGACAGCAGTGGCAAGTGCTGTCAGTTTCTTCATGTCTGTGACGTTCGAACTGCCTGCCTGGAGCGCGGCGGCATCGATCGCGGCCGCGAGTTGCGTGCGGGCAGTCAGAAGCCGCCCGAAGTCGATGGCCGTGCCACAGGCGATGAAGACCACAAGAAGCGAGAGGGCCGTGAGGACCGTGACATTACCCCTCGCCGACGGAAGGAAGACTGGCCAAGTCAACATACGGCGGCATTGCCCGGCACCGTGAGTGAGGCAGTTGATGATGACGTTCTTCACGCAATGCCGGGACATGAGGGATAAGGTGGGTCGTCCGTGAACAGGTCGGTTCTGGACAATAACCACGCCAAGCTGACGCGGAGGTTGAGCCTCAGGGCAGGAGACGGCCAGGACACGGGGCATGAAGCCCCGTCAGGTCAACCATGCGCGTCGTTGTTCACGGCTTGTCAGTTCACCAGCCTTCATGCAGTCTCGACAGGCAGGACCGGGCGAGGGGGGCTGGAAACACCCAGCGATGACGCGCCGGATACCTTCAGCAAAACAGGGAGACGCACACATGAAATGGACACGCCGCATTGCATTGGCCGCCGCTGCGCTGATGTTCTCCATGAGCCCGGCCATGGCGGACCTCAAGTTCGGGGTCGCCGCCGAACCCTATCCGCCCTTCACGTCCAAGGATGCCTCGGGCAAGTGGGTCGGCTGGGAGATCGACGTCATGGACGCCGTCTGCGCCGAGATGAAGGAGAAGTGCGAGATCGTCGAGGTTGCGTGGGACGGGATCATTCCATCGCTGACGTCGAACCAGATCGACGTGATCTGGTCCTCGATGCTGATCACCGAGAAGCGCAAGGAGACGATCGACTTCAGCCGCATGTACTATGACACGCCGCCGGCCATTATCGGCCCGAAAAACGGCGATACCGATACCTCGGCCGAACACATGAAAGGCAAGACCCTCGGTGTTCAGGTCTCGACCGGCCATGAGAGATATGCCGCGAAGTATCTGGTGCCGAGCGGTATCGAACTGAAGACCTACGCGACGCAGGACGAAGCCAACAATGATCTCGCCGCCGGCCGGCTGGACTATGTGCTGGCGAACAGCTCGGCCCTCTTCGACTACCTGGGCACCACCCAGGGCGCTGAGTGCTGCGAACTGAAGAGCATCGTCGAGAAACCGAAGGACGATCCCGGCATCTATGGCGAGGGCGTGGGCGGCGGTGTCCGCAAGGAGGACACGGCCCTGAAGGAGAAGCTGAGTGCTGCCATTGGCGCTCTGGCCAAGGCCGGCAAGTTCGACGAAATCACCAACAAGTATCCCCAGCTCGTCGGCAAGATGACGCTGCCCAAGGCCGAGTGACCTTCGGACCGAGCGTCACGTGAATGCATGAGGCCGGCAGTTTGCGCTGCCGGCCTCTTCTGTGAGGAGTGTCCGGCAGCGTCAGAACCCGCGCCGGGCCTCGATGTCACGCACGATCTGCATGAAGGCAAGGCAGGCCGGAGACAGGCTTCGCCCGCGCCGCCAGATGAAGCCGTAGTTCAGTTTCATCCATGGCAACTCCACGGGAAGGACGGCGAGAGTTGACTCCGCCAGCTCGCGCTCGATCAGGTGCCGTGGGCCGGCCGACAGCGCGTCGCCGCTGAGAACGATGTTTTTCGCAGCCGAGAATGTTTCGACCCAGATGCGGGGAATGACGCGGTGAGTCGTGTTGTCGACAATGCCGAATGGCCTGCTTTGTTTTGGCAATGCCGCAAACATCGTGGCTGGCAGGGCAGGGCCTGCCCATGGAAACTCGAGAATGTCTGTCAGCGTGACTTGGGATTTCTGTGCGAGCGGATGTTTCGCCCGGCAGAAGACGGTGATCGGACTGACGCGCAGGACCTCCGTTTCGAGATCGGGCTTCTTGCTGGCCTCTGTGATGTCAGCAAGCCCGATGTCGAATGTCCTGCTCGCCACATCTTCGGTGACGTCGTTCCAGTCCTTGACCGCGAACTTGCACACCAATGAGGGATGGCGCGAGGCCATGATGCCGATGGCCTCCTGAACCGACATCTCGGCGGGATAGAGCCCGCAGCTGATCGCAAGGCTGCCGACATCAAGTCCCTTCGCCAGATTGATCTCGCGCAGGAGTTCATTGAAATCGGCGACGATGCTTTCGCTGTGGGCGATCAGGATTTCGCCAAAGACCGTCGGGGTGTTCTGTCCCGTCCTGTCGAACAGCGTCACGCCGAGAGTTTTCTCGATGCTGCTGATGCCCTTGGACAAGGCGGGTTGGGAGATGCCGAGAACATCCGCCGCCCGTCCAAAATGTCCGTGTGCCGCCAGAGTTCTGATAAACTCGAGATGCCGTATCGAAAGCATGGCCACCCTCCGTTATCACCTGATAACGGAGGGTTATTGGACAAGCAATATTCGATACAATATCGTTTTCACAATCGCATGGGTAAACAGGTCCGGCCTCCTGAGAGATGCGTCCGGATTCCTCTGCGCATGTTGTCTTCTGTGAAGGGAAAACTGAGATCATGACCACGCGCCGCCAACTTCTCGGGACCGTCTCCGCAGCCAGTGCGGCGTTTGCAGTCACGGGCCGGCATCTGCTGGAAGGAACACCGGTCTTCGCGCAGGAGGTGGCTCAACCTCTGGCGGGGCACTTCCACCCGAAGGGCAAGGCGCCATCCGCGCACACGCTCGAGGTCCTGAAGTCGGCAAGGGCAACGCTTCCCTTCTCCGACACGCGTGACATGGACGAGCAGAAGAAGGGCTTCATCGCCCCCATGCCGGACCTCAAGATCAAGGCCGACGCCGGCCACATCGCGTGGGACATGGAGCGCTTCCAGTTCCTCGATGAGAAAGACGAGTTCGACAGCATCCATCCCTCGCTGCTCCGCCAGTCGAAGCTCAACAACAACTATGGCCTCTACGAAGTCATCCCCGGCATCTATCAGGTGCGCGGCGTCGATCTCTCGGACATCACCTTCGTGCGAGGCAAGACCGGCTGGATCGTCTTCGATCCGCTCGTCTCGGCCGAGCCGGTTCGCGCCGCGTGGGAGCTGTTCCAGAAGCATGTCGGCGAAGGCCTGCCGGTCACGGCCGTGATCTATTCGCACACCCATGGCGACCATTGGGGCGGGGTGCGCGGGCTCATCGACGAAGCGGATGTGCGCTCGGGCAAGGTCACGCTCATCGCGCCCGGCGATTTCATGGACTTCACGATTTCCGAGAACGTCTATGCCGGCAATGCCATGAACCGGCGGCTGTTCTTCCAGTATGGACTGCTGCTGCCCGCAAGCCCCCACGGCTATGTCGGGCAGGGTCTCGGCCAGGGCGTGTCATCAGGCGCCACCGGCCTGATCGCGCCCAACCGCTATGTGTCGGACCCGATCGAGGAGTTCGAGGTCGATGGCGTGCGGATGATCTTCCAGAACACGCCGAATACCGAGGCGCCCCGGGAGATGAACACCTACATCCCGGACATGAAGGCCTTGTGGATGGCGGAGAACGTCATCGCTTCCCTCCACAACATCTACACGCTGCGCGGCGCGCCGGTCCGCGATCCCTTGCGCTGGTCGAAGTACATCGCGGAGTCGCTCTATCTCTTCGGGCTCGAGGCCGAGGTCATGTTCGCCTCGCATCACTGGCCGCGCTGGGGCAACGCGCGCATCCAGGAGGTCCTGCGCGACCAGCGCGACCTCTATGCGCACATGAACAACCAGGTCCTGCACCTCGCCAACCAGGGCGTCACCATCAACCAGGTTCACAATGTCTACCAGTTGCCAGCCAGCATCCTGCAGAAATGGCATTGCCGCGGCTATCATGGCTCCGCCGAACACAATGCGCGCGGCGTCATCCAGCGGTATCTGGGCTTCTGGGACTGCAATCCCGCCACGCTGATCCCGCTGTCACCGGCTGATTCCGCGCCGCTCTATGTGGAGATGATGGGGGGCTCCGCGAAGATCATCGCCAGGGGCCGCGAACTTCACGATGCCGGGCAGTATCTTCTGGCACAGGAAATCCTCAACAAGCTGGTTCAGGCCGAACCCGGCAATACCGAAGCCATGGACCTGCTCGCCGATGTCTTCGAGCAGATCGGCTATCAGCAGGAAAACCCGGGGCTCCGCAACAGCTTCCTGGCGGGCGCCTATGAATTGCGGACCGGCATACCGGAAGGCCAGACTGCCGATTCCAGCTCGCCTGACGTGATCCGTGCCATGTCCACCGAACTGTTCCTGAACTTCCTGGCGATCCGCATGGACAGCCGCAAGGCCGAGGGGCTGCGCTTCACCATGAACCTCGTCACGCCCGACAACGGCGAGAAGTTCATCGTCGAACTGGAAAACGCGACGCTCACCAACATCAGCGGCTATCAGGCCGAGAAACCGGACCTGACGCTGACCATCAACCGCGCCGCCCTGGAACAGACCATGATGGGCGCAAAGACGCTGGAGGCGCAGATCGCCGATGGCACGGCCACGTTCGAGGGCGACATCTCCTTCCTCGCGAAGCTGGCCGCCACGATGATCGACTTCGACCCGCGCTTCGAGGTCATGCCGGGCACCAAGGCGATGGGCGCGGTTGCGTCCCACGACGCATTTGAAGCAACGGCAGGTGCTGTGATTGCCGAGTAGCGGCGCAGCCGTTCAGCAATGGAAAGTTGTTCCTTTCCAATTTGGCCAGTCACGCAATCTTCAGGAAGCAAGTGGTGGGCGATACTGGACTCGAACCAGTGACCCCTGCGATGTGAACACAGTGCTCTACCAACTGAGCTAATCGCCCTTGTTCAGGGTGGTCGCCGTATAGTCGGAAGGGGCGGGGGAAGTCAAGGACGGCGGCACATGCATCTTTCGGGCTGATTCCAGCGTATGCAAGGCCATGAAACTCGCTCTTGCCGTGATGTCTCTCCCCGTGGCCGCAGCCCTTGCGCTGGGCATTGCCGTGATGGTGTTTTCGCCGCTCCGGGTGTTTGCTGCACTCGTTCCCTTTGATTCCGGTGTGTCTCGCGCGGCCTTCGATGTGGCCTATGGGCGCGATCCCCGCCAGAAACTCGATGTCTATCGGCCAGAGGTCGGCGGGCAGGGGCTGCCGGTGCTGGTGTTCTGCTACGGGGGCGGATGGGATACGGGTTCGCGCGAATACTATGAGTTTGCCGGACGGAGCTTCGCGGCTGCCGGATATCTGACGATCGTCTTCGATTACCGGCTGGTGCCCAAGGATCGCTTTCCGGCCTTCGTGGAGGACACAGCGGCAGCCATCGCCTGGGCCTCCGCGCATGCCGGAGACTATGGTGGAGACGGCAGCCAAGTCTATCTGCTTGGACATTCGGCCGGAGCCTACAATGTTGCGATGGCCGCACTCGACCGGCGCTATCTGGAGGCCCATGGGGCCACGCCGGATGTGGTGGCGGGGATTGCCGTTCTGGCAGGACCCTTCGACTTCCTGCCGCTGGACGATCCCGCGACCATCGCCGCCTTCAGCCAGTGGCCCGATCTGCCGGAGACCCAGCCGGTCAATGCCGTAACGCCCGAAGCACCGCCCTTCCTGCTGATCACCGGCGATGCCGACACGACGGTCTATCCGCGCAATTCCAGGCGGCTGGCGGAACGCCTCACCGAGGCGGGCGTCGAGAACCGGCTGGTCATCCTGGAGGGAATGCGCCATGCCGACGTGCTGACAGCACTGGCCTGGCCGCTGCGCTGGCGAGCGCCGGTAAGGGATGAAATCCTCTCGTTCTTCGCCAGCCTTCAGGCCAGCGCGAAGAGATCCTGAATGGCCTCATAGGCCTCGTCGAAGTGTGCGATCATCCGGTCGGGTCCATACTCCTGCACGGGTTTCGGCGTATAGCCGAAGGGAACGCCGATGACCGGAACGCCGGCGTTACGTGCGGTCAGAATGTCGGTCTCGCTGTCACCCACCATCACGGCGCGCGGCGCGACGAGGCCCAGGCGGCTCACCGCCTCGCGGAACGGGCGGGGGTCGGGCTTGGCGACGCCCAGCGTATCCGGCCCCACGACTGAACCGAAGTACTTCGACAGGTCCAGCGCATCGAGCAACTGGACCGACAGGCCTTCAAGCTTGTTGGTGCAGACGCCGAGGCCAAAGCCATCGGCCTTGAGCTTTTCGAGCAGGGCGACGAGGCCCGGAAACACCACGCTGCCATCGGCGATGTTGTTGGAATAGTACTCGACGAACCGCTTGTAGTCGGGCTCGACGTCATAACCGTCGGGCATTCCCCCGGTAGCGGCAAGGCCGCGGGTGAGAAGGGCGCGGGCACCATGGCCTACGAAAACCCGTACCTCGTCCATGGAGATGGCGCGGCGACCCCGGGCAGCCAGAACATGGTTCGTGGCCCGCATCAGGTCGGGCGCGGTGTCGACAAGGGTTCCGTCAAGGTCGAAAATCACGACACGGTCTGGCATGCAACCCTCGCAAATCTGGCGTGTTGGTTTGGCGGCGAACCCCGTGCTAAGAGGCCGCCAACCGAAACGGGAGATCTCGAGATGGATATCCGCAAGACCCAAGCCCTTCGCGACATACTGAAGGACACCTCGCTGCTCAAGGACAAATGCTACATCGACGGCAAGTGGGTGGGAGGCTCCGCCACCATCGACGTGACCAATCCGGTGGATGAAAGCGTCATCGGCACCGTGCCGAAACTCGGCGCCGCCGAGACGAAGACCGCGATCGTTGCAGCCCAGCGCGCCCAGAAGGAATGGGCGAAGAAGACCGCCAAGGAACGTGCCGCCATCCTCCGCAAGTGGTTCAACCTGATGATGGAGAACCAGGAGGACCTCGCCCAGATCATGACCGCGGAGCAGGGCAAGCCCCTGGCCGAATCGCGTGGCGAAGTCGCCTATGGCGCTTCCTTCATTGAGTTCTTCGCTGAAGAGGGAAAGCGCATCTACGGCGAAACGATCCCGTCTCCCTGGCCCAACGGCCGCATGATCGTCATCAAGCAGCCCGTGGGCGTGGTTGCCGCCATCACCCCGTGGAACTTCCCGAATGCGATGATCACCCGCAAGGCAGGTCCGGCGCTGGCCGCCGGCTGTGCCTTCGTGTGCAAGCCCGCCAACGAGACGCCACTTTCGGCTTTGGCTCTCGCTGAGCTTGGCGAGCGCGCCGGCTTCCCCGCTGGCCTGTTCTCGATCCTCACCGGAGTCTCGCGCGAGATCGGCGCGGAAATGACCTCGAACCCCATCGTCCGTGCGCTGACGTTTACCGGCTCGACCGAAGTCGGCCGCGTGCTGATGGCGCAATGCGCGCCGACTATCAAGAAGGTGGGCCTTGAACTGGGCGGCAACGCGCCCTTCATCGTCTTCGACGATGCCGATCTCGATGCGGCGGTCCAGGGCGCCATGATGTCGAAGTACCGCAATGCCGGCCAGACCTGCGTCTGCGCCAACCGCCTGCTGGTTCAGGACGCCGTCTACGATGCGTTCGCGGAGAAGCTGGCGGAAGCCGTGAAGAAGCTGAAGGTGGGCGATGGCACCGAGAACGGTATCACCACCGGTCCCCTCATCAACAAGGCGGCCATCGCAAAGGTGCAGGAGCACATCGATGACGCGGTGAAGAAGGGCGGCAAGGTCGTCGTCGGCGGCAAGTCGCTGGGCGGCAATTTCTTCGAGCCCACTCTGATCCGCGATGTCACGGCGGACATGGCCGTGGCGCGTGAAGAGACTTTCGGCCCCGTAGCACCGCTGTTCCGCTTCAAGACCGAGGAAGAGGCCATCGAGATGGCCAACAACACCGAGTTCGGCCTTGCCTGCTACTTCTATTCGCGTGACATCGGCCGCGTCTGGCGGGTTGCCGAGGGCCTGGAATATGGCATGGTGGGCATCAACGAGGGCATCATCTCGACGGCCGAAGCACCGTTCGGCGGTGTGAAGGAATCCGGCCTTGGCCGCGAAGGCTCGCACCATGGCGTCGAGGAATATCTGGAAATGAAATACATGCTGATGGGTGGGCTTGCGAAGTGACGGCTGACGAACAGAAGAAAGCGGCAGCCCTCGCGGCTCTCGAATACGTGAAGCCTGGCAACAAGGTGGGGCTGGGAACCGGCTCCACCGCCAACCACTTCATCACGGCGCTGGCCGAGAAGGCCAAGGCGGGACTCGACGTCGAATGCGTGGCGACATCGAAGGCCACGTTCGAACTGGCCAAGAGCCTCGGCCTCAAGATTACGACGCTCGAAAAGCAGCCCCGCCTCGACATCACGGTCGATGGCACGGATGAGTTCGACGGCAAGTTCCAGTTGATCAAGGGCGGCGGCGGCGCGCTGCTGCTTGAGAAGATCGTGGCGTCGTCCTCGCGCTACATGGTGGTGATCGCCGACCAGTCGAAGCAGGTGGAGACGCTGGGCAGGTTCCCCTTGCCGGTCGAGGTGGTTCCCTTCGGCATCAATGCCACTGCCTGGAAGATCGAGCGCGCGCTCCGTATCCTGGAACTCAAGGGCAAGCTGGTTCTGCGCCTGAAGGACGGCAAGCCCTTCGTGACCGACAGCGGCAACGCCATCATCGACGTCACCATCGGCGCCATACCGAACCCGGATCAGCTTTCAACCTACCTGAGCGTCATTCCGGGCGTTGTTGACCACGGCCTCTTCGTCAATCTCTGCGGCATCATCCTGATGGGCACGGACGATGGCGTGAAGACGTTCCGCAAGGCATGAGCAGCTTCGATTACGATCTTTTCGTCATCGGGGCCGGTTCGGGCGGTGTCCGCGCCGGCCGCATCGCAGCGCGCTATGGCGCGAGGGTGGCGGTGGCGGAGGAGTACCGCGTCGGCGGCACTTGCGTCATCCGTGGCTGCGTGCCGAAGAAGCTCTTCGTCTATGCCTCGAAATTCGCCGAGGAATTTGAAGACGCGGTAGGCTTCGGCTGGACGTCAGAAAAGGTGTCATTCGATTGGGCGACGCTCATCGAGAACAAGGACAAGGAGATCGACCGGCTCAACAAGGCCTACATCCGGAATCTCGAAGCTGCTGGCGCTGAACTGATCCTAGAGCGCGCCGTGGTGGAAGGCCCCAACACCGTGTTGCTCGCGTCGGGCCGCAAGGTCACCGCGCGTTATGTTCTGGTGGCGACGGGAGCGGCACCCTTCGTGCCGCGCCATCTTCCGGGCCATGATCTGGCCATCACCTCGAACGAAGCGTTCCATCTGGATCGCTTGCCGTCGCGCATCTGCATCGTCGGCGGCGGTTACATCGCCATCGAGTTCGCAGGGATCTTCTCGGGCCTCGGCGTCGAGACGGTTCTCATCTATCGCGGCGAACAGATCCTGCGCGGCTTCGATGACGATATCCGCGAGCACCTCGCAGGCGAGATGAAGAAGAAAGGGATCGAGCTCCGCACCAGGTCCGATATCGCGTCAATCGAGCGCTCTGGCACCGGCGTGCGCGTCACGCTCAACGATGGCGCAGCATTCGGGGCAGGCCAGATCATGTTTGCCACCGGCCGCATTCCCAATGTCACCGGCCTCGGCCTCGATAAGGCGGGCGTCGAGATGACGCCGCACATGGCTGTGAAGGTCAACGCCTATTCGCAGTCGAACGTGCCCTCGATCTACGCCGTGGGCGATGTCACCAACCGGGTGAACCTGACGCCCGTCGCCATCCGCGAGGGCCACGCCTTCGCCGATACCGTCTTCGGCGGCAAGGATGTGAAGGTCGATCATTCCCTCATCCCGACGGCTGTCTTTTCTCAGCCCGAGATCGGCACCATCGGCCTCACCGAAACCGAGGCACGGCAGGGTTTCAAGGCGGTCGACATCTACAAGACGTCGTTCCGTCCCATGAAGCACACGCTGTCTGGCCGCGACGAGCGGACCCTGATGAAGCTGGTCGTCGATGGCGACTCGGATCGGGTTCTTGGCTGCCACATCTGCGGGCCGGATGCAGGCGAGATGGCGCAGCTGCTGGGCATCGCGGTCCGGCTCGGCGCAAAGAAATCCGATTTCGACGCCACCATGGCGGTTCACCCGACGGCGTCTGAGGAACTGGTGACGCTTCGCGAGAAGTGGGTGGCGGGGAAGTAGTTTTGCCGCCCCAGACCCTGGCATGGAATATGCTGCGCCCCGTGGCGTAACATTTTCAGAATGGTTTCCATGGATTTCCGCACCCAGCTTGCTGCCGAACTGCCGCCGCTGCGCCGCTTTGCCCGCGCCTTGACGGGCGATCCGGCGCTTGCCGACGACCTCGTTCAGGACTGCGTGGAGCGTGCCATGGTGAAGGGTCATCTCTACGATCCGTCACGCCCCTTGCGCGCCTGGCTCTACGCCGTGCTGCGCAACATCTATATCAGCGGCCTGCGGCGAAACGGGCGGTCCACCATCGTGAAGGCGGTGGATGATCTCGTCGACGGCGAAGATGCCGTTCCTCCGGAGCAGGAACATCGCATGTCGGTGGGCTCCGTCACGGCGGCGCTCGACGGGCTGTCGGCCCAGCACCGCGAAGTCATCGTTCTCGTGACGCTGGAGGAAATGAGTTACCGCGACGTGGCTGAAATTCTGAGCGTGCCGCTTGGCACCGTGATGTCGCGCCTGTCGCGGGCGCGTGAACATTTGAGGCAGTTGCTCGAGGAACGCGGGCATACTGGCCTGAGGCGTGTGAAATGACCAACGGCAAGATTGATGATTGGTCGCTTCATGCCTACGTCGACAACGAAGTATCGGGTGACCAGCGCGCCGAGATCGAACTTCTGTTGCGCAACAACCCGGAACTCGCACAGAAGGTCGATGCCTGGTCCCGCCAGCGCGACCTGCTAAAGCAGGCTTTTGACGGCGTGCTGGTGGAACCGCTGCCGCCGAGCCTCGCCGCGACGCTTCGCGGCGGGGGCGGCCTCGCGGCAAGGCCCTATCTTGCCATGGCTGCCGCACTGGCGCTTTTGCTTCTGGGAGGCCTTGCAGGCTGGTTCCTGGCGCATGAAGCAGCGCCGGACCAGGTCGCCAGCATCGCACGCGAGGCAATTGCAGCGCATGAGGTCTATACCGTCGAAGTGCGCCATCCCGTGGAAGTCGGTGCGGACGACAAGGCGCATTTGCAGGCCTGGCTCTCGAAGCGGGTGGGAACGCCCTTCACCGTGCCGGACCTGTCGACCGATGGCTATACGCTGCTGGGCGGACGGCTGCTGGCCTCGGGCGAAAGGGCTGCCGCCCAGCTGATGTATGAAGACGCCGCCCGCAATCGCATCACCATCTTCCTCACCGGCCAGCCCGACAACGGCGAGACCGCCTTGCACGTCGAGGAGAAGGGCAAGCTCATCGCCTGCTACTGGCGAGACGGCAAGCTTGCCTTTGCTGTGGCCGGGGAAATGGAGCGCGGGCCTATGATGAAGCTCGCGGAAGAAATCTACGACCAGTTCGAGAGCTGACGGAGTTACTGGTCCAGCACTTCGAAATGCGCTTCCGTCGTGATGCCGTTGTTGATCGGCAGCATGTCCTGCGGGCAAGCGGAGAATACGATAATCGCATCCATCTCCGCGCGGAAGACGACATAGTCTCCGGGCTTGCACAGGCAGTTGCCCCAGTCGAGCTTGCCGTCCTCATGCCAGGGAATGTTCATGAACAGGTTGAGCGAGTCAGGCGTGTAGGGCAGGAAGAGGCCGAGTTCAGCCAGGCCCGCGTGCATGTTGTCGCGGCAATTGTCGTGATAGTGCGTGCAGCCCAAGAGGCCGTAGCGCTCGTTGTCGCAAGGCGCGATCAGCGTGTCATGCCGGCCGGGAGAGGAATCCTTGGTCAGTGTCAGGATCGGACGCCGACGATTCGTCACCATCTTGTCGCCCTCGGCGGGGAAAAGCCTTGTCCAGAAGGCGCGGCAATGTTCCATGCCCATGTATTCGCGAAGGTCGCCCGCGTTGAACGCCCAGAAATCCACCACCTGGTTGCCATGGGTGTTGATGACCTTTACCAATTGGCCCTTGCTGACACGAACGGCCTTGCCGCGACGGGCGGGAATGGTCTGTAGTGTGGTGCTCACGCGTTCCTCCTGATTTTTGTAGAAGGTATCCATAATGAAGAAAGACCCGCGCTTCCAGCCTGTCGATGCCTCGGTGACACCGCGCTTTGCAGGAATCGCAACGTTCATGCGCACACAGCGTCACGACGTGTCACCAGACCTCGACGTCGCACTTGTCGGCGTGCCCTTTGATATCGGCGTCAACTATCGCGCGGGTGCAAGGCAGGGGCCTTCAGCCGTGCGAGAGGCCTCACGCCTCATCCGCCGCGTCCACAACGTGTCTGGCATCGCACCCTACGACATCTGCAACGTGGCCGACGTCGGTGATGCGCCCGTCAACCCCATCGATCTCGCGCGGTCGATCTCCATGATCGAGGAGTTCTTCGCGAAGATCCATGCTGCCGGGGCGGTGCCGCTTTCGATCGGTGGCGACCACACCGTGCCGCTGCCCATCTTGCGCGCGCTGGCGAAGAAGGGCCCCGTCGGCATCTTCCACATCGACAGCCATGCCGACACGCTGGATACGCTTGCCGATACGAAGATCAACCACGCCACGACCTTCCGCCGCGGGGTTGAGGAGGGGCTGATCGACCCGAAGCGCACCATACAGATCGGACTGCGCGGCTCGCGCTTCTCGCCCGACGACATCAAGTGGGGGCAGGATGCGGGCTTCACCTGCATTACCTTCGAGGACTACGAGGAGATGGGCCGTGCCGCGGTCCTCAAGAAGATCGATGAGGTTCTGGGCAACGGCCCCACCTATTTGACGATCGATATTGACGGCATCGACCCCGCATGGGCGCCCGGCACGGGCGTGCCTGAGATCGGCGGTCTCACTCCGCGTGAGGTTCAGGTGATGGTGCGGAGCCTTCAGGGCAAGCGCCTGGTAGGCGGCGACATCTGCGAAGTGGCACCCTGCTATGACCCAACGGGGATCACCGCCGTGACGGCGGCGAACCTGATGTGGGAAATGCTCTGCGTGCTGGCGGATTCGAAAGCCAGCCGCAGCTAGCCAAGTTCTGCGGAGAGCGCGCGGGCCACCATTCTCTGGAAATGGTGGACACCGTGCTCCGACAGTTCCGGATGGCCGGGGTCGATGACGAAGCGGCCCTGGTTATAGCCCCGAGATTTCAACCCGCGCTGGACGCTTTCGCAGAGTGCGATGTCTTCGGGCTGTAGGGTCTTGTCCATGTAGGCCATGGCTTGCCGAACCTGATCGCTTACTTCCGTGGTCGGTAGGAACCAGTCGAGATGCTCGATGGTGCGGTCCGTTCCATCGGGGATCATGATGAGAGCCGATATATTCGGTTCACCCGGATAGACCCAGAGCGTGAGGTTGGGCCAGAGATACCAGCCGGCATAGCCGAAATCGACGTCGCCCTTCTCGAAGCTGTAGGCCTTGGCCGTGGTAGTGCGGGGCGCATCCGAAATCTGGCTGACATAGAGGCCGTTGATGATGTTCCGATAGCTGTCCATGTCCACGAGGTCGACAAAGTCGCGGTGCGCCGGATGGCAGTGGTAGCATTCGAGGAAATTGTCGACGACGACTTTCCAGTTGGCCTTGATGACATAGTCGTCGCGGTGGGCGAACACCATGTCGTCGATACGCGGCACGTATTTGCGGATTTCCTCTTCAAGTGCTCCGCTTTGCTCCTTCAGTGAAATGGCGTCCTGGTCGAGGTTGACGAAAACGAAGCCGCAGAACTCCTCGACGCGTACTGGCTTCAGCGCAAAGTCGCAGGCCTTGAAATCCGGAAGCGCCTTTGTGAGCCGCGCTGTGCGCAAGGTTCCGTCGAGATTGTAGGTCCACGCATGATAGGGGCAGGTGAAGATGCGGGCCTCGCCTGCGCCCTTGACCAGTTCATGTCCGCGATGCTGGCAGACATTGTAGAAGGCACGCAGCTTGCCATCCTGATCGCGGGTGACGACGACACCCTGTTCGTGGATTTCGGTTGTGATGTAGCTGCCGGGCTTGGGCAACTGGCTCTTGTGTCCGGCGCACCACCAGCTCTTGTAGAAGATCGCGGTCTTTTCGGCCTCGTAGATCGCGGGATCGGTATAGAAACGGGCAGGCAGGGTGAAGGATTCCGAGGGATTGGTACAAACGGCCCCTTCCTGATTGCCGCGGCGCAGGACTTGAATGTTCATGAGGAGCCTCCCTTGTGCTGGACACTGAAGCTAGCATCAGGCAAATGTAGGTCAAACGATGTAAAATTGGCCTTATGCATTACATTTTATTATGAAAGAGTCACTACCGCCACTATCAGCGCTCATCGCATTCGAAGCTGCAGGACGTTTGCAGAGCTTCACGCGGGCGGCCGAGGAATTGAACGTCACGCAGGCCGCGGTGTCGCGCCAGATCAGGCTGCTGGAAGACCATCTGAGAAAGCCATTGTTCACGCGCGCGCACCGGTCCGTGGAGCTTACCAACGAAGGCCGGAGCTATCTCCATACGGTCTTCAACGCGCTGAAGCATGTGAGCGCCGCGACGCGCGAGCTGAAATCGGCAGGGCCAACATCGAGGCTGAGCGTTGCGGTTGACCAGTCGATCGCGCATCTCTGGTTGCCGCAGCATCTCAACTCGCTGCGGGAGGTTTTCCCGGATGCAGGATTACGGCTGATTGTCAGCGACGACGACAAGCTCTGCCTTGGCAATGACATCGACGTCGCGCTCATTCATGGCGGCGGCATTTGGCCGGGGCATGAGGGGAGGCTGCTTTTTCCCGAAGAAGTGTTTCCGGTGTGCAGCCCGGCCTGTCTCGCCTCCCGGCCGTCGCTAAAACTGGTGGATCTGAGGGGCGAGAGCCTCCTTGATCTGGACGACGATCACTGGAACTGGCTGAACTGGCGGCAATGGCTGACGGGGAAGGGCATTGGCATGGCGGCGGCACCCCGCTCGCTGACCATGACCAGCTATCCGCTCGTCATCGAAGCCGCCCGCCGGGGCCTTGGCTTCGCGCTGGGCTGGCGCGGGCTGGTGGACGATGACCTCAGGGAGGGGAGGCTGGTGGCGCCGTTTCCGGATTCGCTCAGGAGCAGTCTCGGCTATCACCTTGTCTGGCCGCGCGACCGCCCGCAATCCGCTGCGGCGTTGCGCTTCATCGAATGGGCCTTCGAGCGCAACGGCTAAGCAATCCAGCCTTTATTACCGCGTGGTGCACTGCTAGAAGCGCGTCCGATCAAGAGATTGGACCGTTTGCCATGGACGACAAGCAGCAGAAGACCGACCGCTACAGGGACACCGTGTTCCTGCCCAAGACCGCCTTCGGCATGAAGGCCGGCTTGCCGCAGAAGGAACCGGAACTGCTGAAGCGCTGGGAAGGGCTCGATCTCTACAAGAGGCTCCGTGCGCAGAGCAAGGGCCGGCCGAAATACGTGCTGCACGACGGCCCGCCCTACGCCAATGGCAACATCCATATCGGCCACGCGCTGAACAAGATCCTGAAGGACCTCATCACCCGCTCGCGCCAGATGTCCGGCTATGATTCGAACTACGTGCCGGGCTGGGACTGCCACGGCCTTCCCATCGAGTGGAAGATCGAGGAGCAATATCGCGAAAAGGGCAAGAACAAGGACGACGTGCCCATCGACGACTTCCGCAAGGAATGCCGGGCCTTCGCCGCGCACTGGATCGATGTTCAGCGCGAGGAGTTCAAGCGTCTGGGCGTCGTCGGTGACTGGGACAATCCCTACCTCACCATGAACTATCGCGCCGAGGCGCTCATCGCCAACGAGTTGCTGAAGTTTGCCAGCTCGGGCCAGCTCTATCGCGGTTCGAAGCCCGTTATGTGGTCGGTCGTCGAGAAGACCGCGCTGGCGGAAGCCGAGATCGAGTATCAGGACTACCAGTCCGACACGATCTTCGTGAAGTTCCCGGTCAGGCGCTTCGACGAGGAGAACTCCAAGGGCATCATCGAGCGCCTGCTCGAAACCATTGGCCTCATCGCCAGCGAGACCCATCCGGGGCAGGGCGATGGAGCGGAGTTCGGCAAGGATGCCAGCCTCGAGGGCGCTTCCGTGGTCATCTGGACCACAACGCCGTGGACCATCCCCGGCAACCGCGCCATCTCCTACTCGTCGAAGATCGACTACAGCCTCGTGCTGGTCACCGAAGCGCCTGATAACAACTGGGCGAAGGTGGGCGACAAGTACATCCTGGCCGACCGCCTCATCGCGGACACGATGAAAGCCGCGAAGGTCACCGGATGGCGGGAACTCCGCAAGGTTCACGCAGGCGAACTTGAAGGCATGATCTGCGATCATCCTCTCGCACCCATGGGCTATGGCTTCGACGTGCCCTTGCTCAACGGCGACCATGTCACCGACGATACTGGCACGGGTTTCGTGCATACCGCACCGGGCCATGGCGCGGATGACTACAATATCTGGATCGACAAGGTGAATGGCCCGATCCCCTTTACTGTGGATGCCGACGGCTATTTCACCAAGGATGCTCCCGGCTTCACAGGCAAGCGCGTCATCACCGACAAGGGCGAGAAGGGCGATGCCAACGAGGCGGTCATCCGTGCACTGATGGATGCCGGAAACATCATCTCGCGCGGGCGCCTGAAGCATCAGTATCCGCATTCCTGGCGGTCGAAGAAACCCATCATCTTCCGCAACACGCCGCAGTGGTTCATCTCGATGTCGGCCAAGGGCTTGCGCGACATCGCTCTCAAAGCCATCGACGAGACGAAGTTCTATCCCGCAGCGGGCCAGAACCGCCTGCGCTCCATGATCGAGCAGCGGCCCGACTGGGTGATCTCGCGCCAGCGCGCCTGGGGCGTACCCATCGCCGTTTTCGTGAACAAGGAGACAGGTGAAATCCTCAACGACAGCGCGGTGAACGACCGCATCGTCCAGGCCTTCACGGAAGAGGGTGCTGATGCGTGGTTTGCAGAAGGCGCTGCCCAACGCTTCCTTGGTGGAGGCTACGATGCGCAAGCCTGGGAACAGGTGCGCGACATTCTCGACGTGTGGTTTGATTCCGGCTCCACGCACGCCTTCGTGCTGGAACAGCGCCCCGATCTGAAATGGCCAGCCGACGTCTATCTTGAAGGCTCCGACCAGCATCGCGGCTGGTTTCATTCCTCGCTGCTGGAATCCTGCGGCACGCGGGGGCGGGCACCTTATGATGCGGTCGTCACGCACGGCTTCACCATGGCGGAAGATGGCCGCAAGATGTCGAAGTCGCTCAACAACCAGGTCTTCCCGCAGGACGTGATCAAGCAGTCGGGTGCCGACATCCTGCGCCTCTGGGTGGCGTCCTGCGACTATGGCGAGGACCAGCGCATCGGGCCCGAAATCCTCAAGACCAACGTCGAGGCCTATCGCAAGCTCCGCAACACCATGCGCTACATCCTGGGCGCCGTGGATGACCTGCAGGACTGGGAATTCACCCAGGCGAAGGACATGCCGGAACTCGACCGCTACGTTCTGCATCGCCTTCACGAATTGGAAGGGCAGGTGCGGCAGGCCTATGAGGTGTTCGACTACAAGCGCCTCTTCGCGCTCCTCTCGAATTTCATGACGGTCGATCTCTCGGCCTTCTATTTCGACATCCGCAAGGACTCACTCTACTGCGACGCATGGTCAAGCGTCCGCCGCCGGTCCTGCCGCACGGTGCTTGACCAGCTGTTCCATTGCCTCACCACCTGGTGGGCGCCGGTGCTGGCCTTCACCATGGAGGAAGTCTGGCTTTCACGCTTCCCCGGCGAGGAATCCTCGGTTCACCTGATGCAGTTCGCGAAATGCCCCGAAGAATGGGCCAATCCCGAACTCGCCGCCAAGTGGGATCGCATCCGCGAGGTTCGCTCCGTCATTACCGGCGCGCTCGAAATCGAGCGGCAGGTGAAGAAGACCATCGGTTCTGCATTGGAAGCGGCACCCGAGGTTTATGTGTCCAATCCGGACCTACTGGCCGCCCTCGATGGCGTTGATCTGGCCGAGATATCGATCACCTCGGGCGCGACGCTGATCGCGGGCGAGGGACCGTCTAACGCCTTCAGGCTCGACAGCGTGAAGGGTGTCGCCGTCGTCTTCAAGCCGGCGCAGGGGGCGAAATGCGCCCGCTCCTGGAAGATCACGCCTGACGTCGGCACCGACGCCGAATTCCCGGACATCACGCCGCGCGATGCCGACGCCGTCCGCGAATGGCAGACCCGATTCGGCAAGACGGTGTGATGAAGCCTAAGCTCTGGACACCGCTGTCGCCGCTCGTCCTGGCGCTGGCGGCGCTCGTCTTCGGGTTGGACCAGACCCACAAGTGGTGGATGATCAATGTCTATGGCATCGAGGCGAAGGCCCCGGTGCCGCTTACGTCGTTCTTCGAACTGGTGATGGTGTGGAACAGGGGGGTTTCCTACGGCCTGCTGACCACCCATACCCAGGAACTGCTGATCGGGATGAGCCTCGCCATCACCGCCATGCTGTGGATATGGGCCTGCCGGATGGACCGGGTGCTGGGGGCTGCTGCCCTGGCGCTTATCATCGGCGGTGCGCTCGCCAATGCGCTGGACCGCGCCATCCGTGGGGCGGTGGCCGACTTCTTCCATTTTCATTACGGAAATTTCAGCTGGTACGTCTTCAACATTGCCGATGTCGCCATCGTTGCCGGAGTGGCGCTGCTGCTGTATGAATCGGTCTTCGATGGCGCTCCCGAGGATCGCCGCGGAAAAGCCGGATTTTCGGGTGAATAATGAAAACCGGAATTCCTTATGGGTGACTGAATGAAGCCTGCCGTCTCTGTTGTCCTGCTTGGTGTGATCGCTCTCGGGGTGTCCGGATGCGGCAATGCGATGCAGAGCTACCTCGAGCGCGGCACGCCAACTCAGACCGCGGCTGTCCGCCAGGACCTGACCATGCCGCCGGACTTGCGCCTGCCGGCGCCCGGTTCAGCACCGGCCGCTGCTGATCCCGGACTGGCCCCGAGCGCCCCCACCCCGAGCACGGCTTCGACAACGGCTCCTGCGGCACCCGCGGCATCGTCCGGCGCTGCCACAGACGTCTATACCCAGGCTGGCATCGACCTGTACAAGCCGGATGGCACCAAGAAGACCGATATCGAACTCCGGCAGGAACTGCAGGCCGTCTACCTGGCCAGGAAGCAGCAGAAGAATCCGAAGTACGGCACGATCTTCAACATCGGCAACATCTTCTCGGATGAGTAGGCGGCGTCCGCCTGCGCCCGCCGTCTGAGCCTCCCTTCAATATCATTGGAATCGACATGACCTTCCTCAAGCGATTCGCGCCTGTCCTCTTGTTGCTGGCCGCGGTTGCATCGCCCGCCCGCGCGCTCGATATCGATGTATCCTCCTTCACGCTGGACAACGGAATGCAGGTGGTGGTGATCCCCGACCGCCGGGCCCCCGTCGTCACCCACATGGTCTGGTACAAGGTGGGTGCCGCAGATGAGCCGAAGGGCAAGGCCGGCATCGCGCATTTCCTTGAGCACCTCATGTTCAAGGGCACGCCGAAATATCCGGAGGGCGAGTTCAGCCGCATCGTCCGGGCCAATGGCGGTCAGGAGAATGCCTTCACCTCCCAGGACTACACGGCCTATTTCCAGCGCGTGATGAAGGACCGGCTTCCGCTGGTGATGGAACTCGAGGCCGACCGCATGCAGAATCTCGTTCTCACCGACGAGAACGTGCTCCCCGAACGCCTCGTGGTCCAGGAAGAGCGCCGCCAGCGCACCGACAATGACCCAGGAAGCCTCCTGTCGGAGCAGGTCGACGCCTCGCTCTATACCGCGCACCCCTACGGCAAGCCGGTGATCGGTTGGATGCAGGAAGTGGCCGAACTGACGCGTCAGGATGCACTCGATTTCTATGCCGCGCATTATGAACCGGGCAACGCCATCCTCATCGTCGCGGGTGATGTGACCGCTGACGAAGTGAAGCTGAAGGCCGAGCGCCACTATGGGCCGCTGAAGAACAAGCGCCCTCTTGCGGAGCGCCGCCGTACGGCGGAACCTGAACCCATGGCCGAGCGCCGCGTCACCATGCGCGATCCCCGCGCCAGTTCACCGACCTGGCAGCGGAAATACATTGCTCCCGCCGCCCGCAACCTGAACCAGCGCGACGAACTGGCTCTGTCGCTCCTCTCCGACATTCTGGGCGGCGGCAGCCAGAGCCGCATCTACCAGAAACTGACAGTGGAAAAGAAACTCACGGCCTACGCCGGCGTGTGGTTCAGCGGCGACGCGCTCGACTATGGCACCTTGGTCATCTATGCGGCGCCCAACACGGGCGTTGCGATTGCCGACATTGAGACGGCGGTGGACGAGGAGCTTCAGGATGTCATCGCGAAGGGCGTGACCCAGGACGAACTCGACCGCGCCCGCAACCGGGTGATCGCCAGCGCCACCTATCTCCTCGACTCGCAGGAAGCGCTCGCCCGCCTGTTCGGCACCACACTAACGACCGGCCAGTCCATCGACGACATCATGACCTGGGAGCGCGACCTTGCAACCGTGACGGTCGATGACGTTTCCAGGGTGGCGAAAGACACGCTCCGGGCCAAGGCCTCCGTCACGGGCGTTTTGCTGCCCGCGGTCGTCAACTGAGCCAGGAGACAAACTCATGTCCGCAACCTTTCGCGTCCTCCTGTTCTCGGTTCTGGCCCTTGTCTGGGCCTCTGCCGCGCAGGCTTTCACCATCCAGGAAGTGACGAGCCCCGGCGGCATCAAGGCCTGGCTGGTCGAGGAAAAGGCCATTCCCCTGATCGCCCTGAACTTCTCCTTCAAGGGCGGCAGCGCGCAGGAACCGGACGGCAAGGAAGGCGTTTCGGAATTCCTCACCGGCATGATGGACGAGGGCGCCGGCGACATGCTCTCGCAGGATTTCCAGCGCAAGCGCGACGAACTTGCCTTCAAGATGAGCTTCAACTCCGGCAGCGATTTCTTCGAAGGCAGCTTCCAGACTCTTTCCCGGAACAGCGATGCCTCCTTCGAACTGCTCCGGCTGGCCATCACCTCACCGCGCTTCGATGCTGGCCCCATGGAGCGCGTGCGGCAGCAATTCCTGCTCAATGTACGCAGCAAGCTGCAGGACCCGCAGGATATCGCCTGGAACGCCTGGATGAACGAGGCGATGCCGGGCGACCCCTATGCCCGCCGCGACGAGGGCACCGAGGCCTCGATCTCTGCGATGACGCCTGAAGACCTCGGCGCCGTCCACAAGCGTATCTTCAATCGCGCCACACTCCAGGTTGCGGTCGTGGGCGACATCAGCGCGGCCGAGCTCGGAGCCTTGCTCGACAAGGTGTTCGGCGGCCTGCCGAAGCAAGCCGTTGGTTCGGCTCTGCCCGCCGCCGAGGTGCAATCGGGACCGAAGCTGAAAGTGATCGACCTCGGCATTCCGCAGAGCGTCATCGTGTTCGGCACCGAGGGCATATTGCGGGAGGACCCGGACTTCATTCCAGCCTATGTGATGTCGGAGATTCTGGGCGGCGGCAGCTTCAACTCGCGCCTGACCGATGAAGTCCGCGAGAAGCGGGGCCTCACCTATGGCGTGGGCTATGGCCTCTCTCCCATGAAACGGGCCGGGCTCTATGTGGGTGTTCTGCAGACCGCCAATGCCAATGCCGGCCAAGCGCTCGACGTGGTGCGGGACGTCATGGCGAAGATGGCAGCCGAAGGCCCCACCCAGCAGGAACTGGACGAGGCCAAGACCTATCTCACCGGCTCTTACGCCCTGCGATTCTCCACGAACTCCGCCATCGCGGACCAGTTGTTGGGCCTGCAGCAGCAGGATCTCAGCATCGACTATGTGAAGACACGAAATTCAATGGTGGCGGGCGTTACCCTCGATCAGGTGAAGGCGCAGGCCAAACGCCTCCTGCACCCAGACAAGCTGATCGTGACGGTTGTGGGGAAACCCGAAGGGTTGAAGTAGCGCCGCTTAAGGGCAGGCCCTATTCTTGGCTCCATGCGAATCCGCAGACTCTCAGAAGGCACAGTAAACCGCATCGCGGCGGGCGAGGTCATCGAGCGGCCGGCCAGCGTGGTGAAGGAGCTTGTCGAGAACGCCATCGACGCGGGCGCCACCCAGGTCGACGTCGCCTTTCGAGGCGGTGGCAAGTCCCTCATCCGCGTGTCCGATGATGGAATCGGCATGGGGCCTGAGGACCTGGCGCTCGCGGTCGAGCGCCACGCGACATCGAAACTTGCCGACGACGATCTGGTAGATATCCGTTTCCTCGGGTTCCGCGGTGAGGCCTTGCCCTCGATCGGGTCGGTCAGCCGGCTGACGATTGCATCGCGCCCGCGCGGTGGCGACATCGCGCATGTGATTTCGGTGGAGGGCGGCACGCTCACCCCGCCCCGTCCCGCCGCTCTCTCGCGCGGCACCGAGATCGATGTGAAAGACCTGTTCTTTGCGACGCCCGCCCGCCTGAAGTTCCTGAAGGCCGATCGAACCGAAACGGCGGAAGCGGCCGACGTTGTCCGCCGCATGGCGCTGGCCCACCCTGAAGCGGGTTTCGCATTCGTGACGGAAGAACGCCGTCTCGTCGATGTGCCCAAGGGCGAGAGCGAGGAGGCCCGCATCCGCCGCATTCTCGGGCCCGACTTCATGGAGAACGCGGTGCCATTCGACATGGCCCGCGAGGACGTGCATGTGCGGGGCTTCGCAGGCCTTCCCACCTGGTCTCGCGCCCAGAGCGGCATGCAATACATGTTCGTCAATGGCAGGACCGTGAAGGACAAGCTCCTCTCCGGCGCCATTCGCGGTGCCTATGCCGATCTCATGCCACCCGGCCGTTTTCCCGCACTCGTCCTCTTCGTCACCTGTTCGCCCGGTCGGGTCGATGTGAATGTCCACCCCGCCAAGGCTGAGGTGAGGTTCCGCGATGGCGGTCTCGTTCGGGGGCTGATCGTCAGCGCCATCCGCGAGGCGTTGGGAAGAAAACGTGCGCCCGATACCGGCCTCGCACGGCAAACAGTATCGAGCTTCAGGCCAATGATGCCGCAGGGACGGTTCACGCCGGGGCTTTCGGAGGTGCAGGCTGCCTTCGACATGAGCTTGCCGCCCGCCGCCATGCCGGAACACGAGATTGTTCCGCAGGCGGATTATCCGCTGGGTCAGGCCCGCGCGCAGATTCACGACAACTATATCGTCTCGCAAACCCGCGACGGCTTCGTGCTGGTGGACCAACATGCCGCACACGAGCGCCTGGTCTACGAACGTCTCAAGCACGAGAGGGCGGAGAAGGGCATCTCGACCCAGCCACTGCTGGTGCCTGAGGTCGTCGAACTTGATCCCGTGCAGGTGGAACGTATTGCGGCAGCGGCTGACCTCCTTGCGACAAGCGGCCTCGTGCTGGAAAGCTTCGGCGACAGCGCCGTTCTTGTGCGCGAGGTGCCCGCCGCCATCGGCAAGGCGGACATTGCGGGCATCATCCGCGACATTGTTGATGAACTGGCGGAGCAGGGTGTCTCCACCGGGCTCGAACAGCGCATCAACCATGTGCTCGCCACCATGGCCTGCCACAACTCGGTGCGCTCGGGCCGCAAACTGAAGCCCGAGGAAATGAACGCCCTTCTGCGGGAGATGGAAGCAACGCCCAACTCCGGCCAGTGCAACCACGGCCGCCCGACCTTCATCGAGTTGAAGCTGGCCGATATCGAAAAGCTCTTTGGACGGCGCTAACGCTCGCTCGCCTTGTACTGCGCCTTGTCGAGCCATGCGGGGTTGATCTCGACGCCCCAGCCCGGCGCATCCGTCACCGTCGCCTTGCCGTCTTCGATCCGGTAGGGATCGCCAAGGAAGATGTCGTACTGCCAAGGATAATAGTCTTCTTCCTCGATCGAGAATTCAAGATACTTGCCCGCGTTGGGGATCGCCCGCAGCAGGTGCATGGTGCACATGGTGACGAGCGACAGGTTCGCCGCATGGGGCGTCACCGGGAGGCCCGCCGCTTCCGCCATCTTGCAAACCCTGAGCGTCCGCATGATGCCGCCCATATACATGACGTCGGGCTGCACCACGTCCACCGCGCGCATTCCGATCATGGTTTCCCACGCCGTGAACTCGCAGTCCTGCTCGCCACCCGTCACGTCGATCGTCAGTGCGTCGGCCACTTCCTTCGTCTGCGCGAATTCCCAATAGGGACAGGGCTCCTCGAAATGCCCGATGCCTTCGGCTTCCAGCAATTTGCCCACTTCAATGGCGCGCTTCGGCGAGTAGCACGAATTGCCATCAACGAGCTTTGCCATGCCATCGCCAAGCGCTCGTGAAACGGTCGGCACAATGTCCTCCGTCCGTCCCGGCCATTCGTCGCGGTCGCGCCCGCACTCGGCCCCCACCCGCCACTTGAAGGCATCGAAGCCCTTTTCATCGCGGAGCTTGCAGAGGCGGCGGGCCTCGTCTTTCGGCGAGATGTCGCGCTTCATGGAAGAAGCATAGGCGCGGAGCTTGCCGGGCGTGCCGCCGATCAGGGCAGTCACGGGCTTTCCCTCGATCTTGCCGCGCAAGTCCAGAAGTGCCGTATCCAGTCCCGTGGTGGCGCGGCGCAGATAGGAACCCGGATACTTGTGTTCGCGCTCGTTGATGAGGTCGAGCGTGTCGGTGAAGTCCAGCGCGTCGGTGCCCAGCGCGTGGCACGCCACCTGCCGGTGGAAGATCTCGCAGGTGATGTCGGAATTATAGGTCGAAACCTGGCCCCAGCCCTGTTGCCCTGTATCGGCCGTGACACGCACGAAGCCGACGAACTCGTTGCAGAAGGTTTCGAGCTTCCTGATCTTCATCACCATCTCCCTTGACCTTTGGTTCTACCCCTGCCGATAGAACCGCACTTTTGTGTCACCGTAGTCACGCTCGTCGATCAGGCTCAAGCCGGCAACGGCCGCAACCTCTGCCTTTTGCGACTCCTCCAGAACCACGATTGCCGAGGGATTGAGCCACTGTCCGGAAACGAGTGCGGCAAGCGCCTTTTCGCCCATGCCCTTGCCATAGGGCGGGTCGGCGAACACGAGGTCAAAGCCCGGTTGCGGCGAGCAGGGCCCGAGGTCGGTCGCGTCGCGCCGCCAGATCTTGACCAGCCCGATAACGCCCAGCGCGTCGGCATTCTTGCGTATCAGCCCGCGCGCTTCCGAGGAATCGTCCACGAACTGACAGAACCGCGCACCACGCGACACGGCTTCCAGCCCCATCGCTCCCGTTCCTGCAAAGACGTCGAGCACGCGCGCGCCCTCGATCTCCAGTCCCTCTATGCCATGAGCGAGAATGTTGAAGATCGATTCCCGTACCCGGTCCGACGTGGGCCGCGTGGCCGAGCCCTGCGGCGGGGCAATGCTATGACCTTTGAATTTTCCGCCGACGATCCGCATGACTATCCTTGAAGAACCCGGTTCCGATATTGGATTTCATCACCTTCGGCGGCACTTCCTCGATGCCGCCGCGCGCCAGTTCTCCCAATTGGAACGGGCCGAATGACGTGCGGATGAGGCGGTTGACCTTGAGGCCCAGATATTCGCAGATCTTCTTCACCTCGCGGTTCTTGCCCTCGCGGATGGCAACGGTGAGCCACTGGTTGTCGCCCTGCGAGGTCTCGACCTTGGCTTCGACCGGGCCATATTTGATCCCTTCGATCTCAACGCCCTTGGCGACCTTGGCGAGTGCCGCATCATCGACGCGGCCATAGGCCCGCACACGGTAACGCCTGATCCAGCCCGTCGCGGGCAATTCGAGGTAGCGGGCAAGTTCGCCATCGTTGGTGAGGAGCAGCAGGCCCTCGGTATTGATGTCCAGCCGGCCGATGGAGATGACGCGCGGCAACTGCTCGCGGAGCTTCTCGAACACGGTCGGGCGGCCTTCCGGATCGTTGTTGCTGACGACGAGGCCCGCCGGCTTGTGATAACGCCAAAGGCGGGTTTCCTCTTTCACCGGAAGCGGCTTGCCATCAACGAGGATCTTGTCCTTTGCCGTCACGTTGGTGGCGGCGGCCCGTAGCACCGCACCATTGAGCTTGACGCGGCCCTCGCCGATCAGCCGCTCAGCATCGCGCCTCGAGCAGATGCCTGCCCGCGCGATGACCTTGGCAATGCGTTCACCCTCGAACTCGCTCATCTTGACCCGAAACCCATGATTGCCTCATGTGACACGATGCGATTGAAACTGCCAGAGCCAATGCTGATTGCCTTCGAGGAGGCGGAAGCCGCCGCCGTGCGGGGCGAGGTGCCCGTGGGCGCCGTTGTGGCTGACGCGAGAGGCCGGATCATTGCGCGGGCGGGAAACCGCACGCTGGAACTGAAAGACCCGACGGCCCACGCCGAGATGCTGGCGATCAGGACGGCGGCGGCAGTGCTGGGCTCGGAGCGTCTCAACGATTGCGATCTCCACGTCACGCTGGAGCCTTGCGCCATGTGCGCAGGCGCCATTTCATTCGCCCGCATCAGACGGCTCTACTTTGGCGCCGCCGACGAGAAGATGGGCGCGGTCGAACATGGCAGCCGATTCTTCGCACAGGCCACGTGCCACCATCGGCCGGACGTCTACAGCGGGTTCGGCGAGGATCAGGCCCGTGAACTCCTCAGGGAGTTCTTCAAGTCAAGGCGCTAGGCCATTGCATTGATTCGTTTTTCCAGTTCGAACTTGAGCTGGTCCTTGGCCACCTGCGCGGAATCGAACATCTCCTTTGCCCGGAAGAAGTCACCACCGGAAAACGCGTGGATGGCGGGACGAATATAGATGTCGGGCGGGGACACGGCGCGGCGCAGGTTGGCAACCTGATGGAACATGATGAGCAGCGAACCGATGGCGAGATCCATATTGGTCGGGCTGATGCCGTTCGTGGCGCGTGGCCGTCCGGTCACATCCACCGCCACCACAATGTCGATTCCCTGCCGCACGTGGTCGAACGGCACCGGATTGGTGACGCCTCCATCGACATAGGCGTGGCCGTCATATGTCGGTCCGAGGATGACGCCCGGAATGGCAATCGAAGCCGCGACCGCCTTGATGAGCGGCCCCGACTCGATGACGCGTTCTTCCATGGCGTCGAAGTCGGTTGCCACCACCTTGAACGGGATTGCGAGGTCCTCGATGTTTTTCGGCAGCGTATCGGGCAGCACGAGTCCTGCCAGCGTCTCGCCCTGAAGATGAAGCGAACCGAAGCCTTTCATGGCGAGAAGCTCAAACAGTCCTGTGCGCCGTTCCCCGAACACGTAGCGCATCGCGCCCAGCCGATTGGTGAGCAGCATCTCCGCGCGTTCACGGATTTCAAGGGCAGACATTCCGCCCGCATAGGCGGCGCCCACCAGCGCCCCGATGGAGCAACCTGCGATCACGCTTGGCTTCAGTCCCATCTCATCGAACACTTCCAGCATGGGAATATGCGCAAGGCCGCGTGCGCTGCCGCCGCCAAGCGCCAGCCCTATCGTGGGCGTGCTCACGCGCCGGCCTTCCGGGCGAAGGCCCAGGCGGTCTCGGACAGCGGGCGCACCTGTTTCGCCATGGCGGCAGCATCGGCATTGGCCGCCGTGCCGTCGCGCACCCGCCCCAGAATGCCTTGCAGGATGGCGGCGAGCCTGAAGAAATTATAGGCCATGTAGACATTGAGGCCCGGAATCCCGTCGCGGCCCGTGCGGCGGCAATAGTCCGCGATGTAGCTTTCTTCCGAAGGCACGCCGGGGTCGGTTTCATGGCCCAGGAGCGAGCCGACGCCAGCGCCCGTTTCCGAGACCGGCATGTGCCATTGCATCAGGTGGTAGGTGAAGTCGGCAAGCGGGTCGCCGATGGTTGAAAGTTCCCAGTCGAGCACGGCGATGATGCGGGGCTCGGTCGGGTGCACGATGCAGTTGTCCAGCCGGAAGTCCCCATGGACAATGGCGATGCCCGAATCTGCAGGGCAAACACCCGGCAGCCAGGCCATGAGCCTGTTCATCTCCGGGATCGTCTCGGTTTCCGACGCCCTGTACTGTTCCGACCATCGCTTGATCTGGCGTGCCACATAGCCTGCGGGCTTGCCGAAATCAGCAAGACCAAGCGTGGCGACGTCACAGGAATGAAGCTGGGCAATCGTCGCGTTCAGTGAGGAGAACAGCGCCTTGCGGTCTTCAACTGAAAGGCCCGGCGCCTGCGGCTCCCAGAACACGCGGCCATCGGCATGCTCCATGACATAGAAGGCGGCGCCGATCACTGTCTCGTCGGAACACAGATGAAGCGGACGGGCGACGGGAAATCCGGCCTTCGCCAAGGCCTCCGTCACCCGGTATTCGCGTTCGATGGCGTGCGCCGAGGGCAGCAGCTTGCCGAAAGGCTTCCGCCGCAGAACATAGGCGCGGGATGGTGTCGTGAGCTTGTAGGTCGGGTTCGACTGACCGCCCTTGAACCGCTCGACGGTGAGGGCCCCCGCAAAACCTTCGATATGCTGCCCGAGATAGGCTTCGAGGGAAGCGATGGGAATGTCCGCGGCAGTGGTGCCCGAGAAGGCCTGCTGGCGGTCAATGCGCATGGCGAGCCAGGAACGGGAGGAGGGCGGCAAGCGTCGCTTGCGGGTTTTCCTCGGTCATGAAGTGGCCTGAACTGATGCCATGACCCTCTACATCGTCGCACCACTCCTTCCACGTTTCCAGCGGCCCTTCGGTCTCGGACGGAATGCCAGCCTCACCCCACAGCGCAAGCGTGGGACACGCGATCTTCCGCCCAGCCGCACGGTCGGCTTCATCCGCCGCAAGGTCGAAGGTGGCCCCGGCCCGGTAGTCGTTGCAGGTGGCGTGAATGTGTTCGGGCGTCGCGTAGTGCAGGCGATACTCCGCCAGCGCGTCCTCGCTGAAGGAAGACAGGTCCTTCGATTTCGTCCAACTGGCAATCGTATAATCGAGATAACCCACCGGGTTCTGTTCGATGAGCATTTCAGGCAGCGGATTGGGCTGGGCGAGGAAAAGCCAGTGATAGGTCTTCATCGCCAGCTTCACAGTGAAATTGTGCCACATCGCATGCGTGGGCACGATGTCGAGCACGGTCAGGCAGTTGACGGCCGCAGGCGCATCGAGCGCCATGCGGTAGGCCACGCGCGCGCCGCGATCATGGCCGACGACAGCGAAACGCGAATGCCCGAGCGAGGCCATCAACGCCAGCAGGTCCTTCGCCATGGCGCGTTTCGAGTAGGCCTCGTTCTTCGCGTCATTGGGCGGGCAGGCGGAATAGCCATAACCCCGCAGATCCGGCATCACGCAGGTGAAGGATTTCATCAGCTCCGGCGCCACGCGGTGCCACATGGCGTGGGTTTGTGGAAATCCGTGGATCAGCAGAAGCGGCGGGCCTGAGCCTCCGGCACGCGCAAAAATATCCGTGCCGTTGACCGTCAGGCGATGCTCATGGGTTCCGGGAAACAGCGTGCTCATGGCCTGCGAGATTACACCTCCCAGTCGATAACCACCAAGCCTTCGAATCCGCCGTCCAAGGCTGCGACGACCATCTTGCCCACCACCTGATGGTCAGGATGCGGCAGGTAGGCATCGCGCGCGGCGGCATCCACGAAATCGACCGTGAAGCCGTGGGTGAAACCTTTCTGCAAACCCTCGGGCGAAGTGTCCTTCCCGCAGGTGACGGCGAGAATGCCGGGGAGCTTCTGCTGAAGGCCCTTGATGGCGGCAAAAACGGCTTCGACGTCGGCATCCTTGCGGAAGCGGCCCAGCACGGCATGGCGGATCATTATGAGTTCTCCCTCTCGATTGCGCGCCAACCGATGTCGGTGCGGTAGAAGCCTTCCGGCCAGTCTATGCGCTCGACGGCGGCGTAGGCACGCTCCTGCGCTTCCTTCACCGTCCGTCCGCGCGCGGTGACGTTCAGAACGCGGCCGCCGTTGGCGACGATGGCATCGTTCTTCCTCGCGGTACCGGCATGAAAGATTTCGACACCTTCCATGGCCGATGCGCCTTCGAGCCCGCGGATCTCGGTGCCCTTGAGAACCTCGCCCGGATAGCCCCGCGCGCACATGACGACCGTCAATGCAACGTCATCGAACCACCTTGCAGACACCTTGTCGAGCGTTCCGTCGCAACAGGCCAGCAGCAGGGTGACCAGATCATCCTTGAGGCGCATCATCATCACCTGGCATTCAGGGTCGCCGAATCGGCAATTGTATTCGATGAGTTTCGGCCCGTCCGTCGTGAGGATGATGCCGGCATAGAGCACGCCGACGTAGGGGTACCCCATATCGCTCAGTGCACGGATGGTCGGCTTGACGATCGACTCCAGCGCTTCCTCGCACAGGGCGGGAGTCATGCAGGGCGCGGGCGAGTAGGCGCCCATGCCGCCGGTGTTGGGGCCCTGGTCGTGGTCGTGCAGGCGCTTGTGGTCCTGGCTGGTGGCCAGTGCGACGACGTTCTTGCCATCGGCCAGCACGATGAAGCTGGCTTCCTCGCCCTCGAGGAAGTCCTCAATGACCACCCGTGCGCCGCCCTGGTTGTGGGTGACGCCGAGCTTGTTGTCAAGCAACATCCAGTCGATCGCCTCATGCGCCTCGGCCAGCGTGGTGGCGACCACCACGCCCTTGCCCGCCGC
>NZ_JBGSOZ010000115.1:0-68515 GCF_041738905.1 Aestuariivirga sp. | reverse complement strand
GCCAATCCTCAAGGCCGCACTTCAAAACCATCGGACCGAGCAGCCAGCCTCCCATGCAGTTGACCGCTTGGCCGATGCTGCATAAGGTTCAACCAGCGACGCCAGCCTTGGCATTTTCAACAGAGTACGGGACATCCCCCCCTCGCCCGAATTCTACGAATATTGTGTCAAGGCCTTTTACGAACGGAATTTGATTGTTTCGTCCAAAGCGTATCATAGGGGTTCATTCTAGGATTTAATTTAAATTGTGAAAAGGCACTACAGAAATTCTGTTATTACACAAAGTGTCTAATAAGCCATTTTCACACGAGTTGTGCGAAATCGGATAGAATCCCGCCTGCCGCCTTCTCCCAGCAGCGCTGGGAGATGGGTTAGATCAACTGCTTCACCAGTTTCCCCATGAACGCCTCGCATTTCCGCAGCTCGCTTATGTCGATGTATTCATCCGGCTTGTGCGCCTGCTCGATACTCCCCGGACCGCAGATCACCGCCGGGATGCCGATCTGCTGGAACAGGCCAGCCTCCGTGCAATAGCTCACCGCGTGCGTGGAGTTGGCGTTGGCGAGGTGCAGCGCCAGGTGTTCGGCAGGCGAATCCTGCTCGGGTGCCAGGCCCGGAACGCGGTTCACGGTTTCGGTCGTGATGCCCGTCCCCGGCGCCACGGCTTTCATGGCGGGCTCCAGCGTCTTCGCGAAGGTCTCGATGCGGAGCGGCACCATGCCCGGGTCGGCGGTCGGCAGAAGCCGTGTTTCCCACTGGAAGGCACAGCGGCGCGGGATGATGTTCTTCGCCGTGCCGCCCTCGATCACGCCCACATGCACGGTTGAATAGGGCGGCGTGAAGCGCTGCGTCGGGTCGCCCGCGGCGATCAGGTCGGTGCGGATGCGGTTGATCTCGGAGAGGAGCTCGCCCGCCACCATGATTGAATTGACGCCGTGATGCGTGAGGCTCGAATGCGCCTCGTGGCCAATCACTTCGGTTGAAAACGTGACAGCACTCTTGTGGGCGTTCACCACCTGCATCGATGTCGGCTCGCCGACGATCACCGCGCGCGGCTTCGGCAAATGATCGCGCATGTGGGCGACGAGCGGGCGCACGCCCTTGCAGCCCACTTCCTCATCGCAGGACAGCGCCAGATGAATGGGCGACTTCAGCTTCGCCCTGATAAAATTCGGAACTTCCGCCAGGCAGACCGCGATGAAGCCCTTCATATCGCAAGTGCCACGGCCGAACAGCCTGTCGCCCCGCTCGGTGAGTTCGAAGGGATTGCTGGTCCACGGCTGGCCATCGACCGGCACCACGTCGGTATGGCCCGAGAGCACGATGCCGCCCGCGATGTTTGGACCGATGGTGGCGAAGAGATTGGTCTTCTTGCCTACCTCGTAGTCGACGCGGAGATGCGGTACGCCCCAGCCATCAAGATAGTCCTCGACGAACTCGATCAGGGGAATGTTGCCGTCGCGGCTGGTGGTGTCGAAGGCGATGAGACGCGCCAGCATCTCCTCGGTCGAATAGGTCTTGCCTGTCATGATGTCTCAGTTGATCGCGTGTTTTTCGTGCGGGCTGTCGAGCGAGAAGGCGGGGATTTCGATGTTGACGAATTCGCCGCTGCCCAATTGCATCTGGTAGGCGCCCACCATGAAGCCCGAGGACGTCTTCAAGGGGCAGCCGGAGGTGTAGCTGTAGGTGTCGCCCGGCTTCAGCATCGGCTGTTCGCCGACGACACCGGCGCCGCGCACCTCCTGCACATGGCCCGATGCATCGGTGATCTTCCAGTAGCGGGTGCGGAGCGTCACCGTCTCGCGGCCGTGGTTTTCGATGGTGATCGTGTAGGCCCAGACGAAATGGCCCTCCTCCGGCTTCGACTGGCCGTCGAGATATTGCGGGCGGACGATGACCTTCACGCCGTTGGTGATGCGTTCATACATGGATGCAGTGTAGCGCAAGGCCAGAAGTTTTCCACAGCGAAGAGACTTGCCAAGACAGGTTCAATTCAGCCATGTGATTGGCATGGGGACTTCCGATACAAACGCTCAGGGCATTTTGCCCGCCAGAACCATCGCCGCCTATTGCGAACAGGGGCTGATCCGCCTTGGCCAGCCGGCCGACGCGGACCAGATCCAGCCCGCCAGCCTCGACCTGAGGCTCGGCCACTGGGCCTATCGCGTGCGCGCCTCGTTCCTGCCGGGCAAGCGCTCCACCGTGGCCGACCGCGTGGCGGAACTGGCGCTGCACCGCATGCCGCTGACCGAGGGGGCGGTTCTGGAGACGGGCTGCGTCTATATCGTGCCGTTGCTCGAGTCGCTTGCCTTGCCGAAGGGCGTTTCCGCCGCCGCCAACCCCAAGAGTTCCACCGGGCGGCTCGACATCTTCACCCGCGTCATCACCGACCATGCACAGGAATTCGACAAGGTGCCGGAAGGCTATGAGGGACCTCTCTATGCGGAAATCTCGCCCCGCACCTTCCCGATCCTGGCGCGGACGGGCTCGCGCCTGTCGCAGATACGGTTTCGGGCTGGCGCACCGATGGCCTCGGACGCGCTCATCCGCGAGTTGCACGACAAAGAGGGCCTGATTTCGTCAGGCGAAGTCAACATCGACAATGGATTGGCCCTCTGTGTCGATCTCTCGACGCTCGAGGCCGATGGCCCGGTTGGCTTCCGCGCCAAGCGCCATGCCGGGCTGATCGACGTCGACAAGAAGGGCGGGCTCGAGGTTTCCGATTTCTGGGAGCCGATCTGGCAGCGTGGCTCGCTCGTGCTCGACCCGGACCAGTTCTATATCCTTGCGTCCAAAGAGGCCGTGCGCGTGCCGCCCGCTTTTGCCGCCGAGATGGTTCCGTTCAATCCGCTGGTGGGAGAATTCCGCGTGCACTACGCAGGCTTCTTCGACCCCGGCTTCGGCCACAGCTCGGGCCATGGCGAGGGGGCGAGGGCGGTGCTGGAAGTGCGCAGCCACGAGGTGCCCTTCATCCTAGAAGACGGGCAGATCATCGGCCGCCTCGTCTATGAACCTCTGACGGAAGCGCCGGATCAGGTCTATGGACAGGGCATCGGCTCCAACTACCAGCGCCAGGGCCTCAAGCTCTCCAAGCACTTCAAGCCCTTCGACCCGTCGCGCCGCTGATGCCCCTTGAAGACTGCCCGCGGCTCAACTAGTCTCCAAGGCGTCGCGGGCGTAGTTCAGTGGTAGAACGGTAGCTTCCCAAGCTGCATGTCGTGGGTTCGATTCCCATCGCCCGCTCCATCACATCATTATGAAACATGCCCGGACTGATCAAACGGCCCGCAAGACCGTGTTGCACTTGTGTGCTGTCTACAACCCGGCTCTTGTCATGGCGGCATAATCAACCTAGGATTTGTACCGGGGCTCAGAACTTGATCGGCTGACAGCACATGGACTGGCGGCCAAGGGAGATTGGACATGTGCTTCTTGTGTGCGCCCCGGAATACCTGTCCGATTGACGGTGACCCGGACAACGGCATCTTGCCGGATCTTTCCACATCCGGTTCCGTCATGCTCGCCTGGCTCGATGCCCACGGCCTCGAGGTCGCTGATGCGGACGCCCTTTTCGGCAATGACAGTGGCAATGGCTCGGTGATGCCCGCGAGCGAAAGCAACGTCTTCTACCCGGAACAGGACCCCATGGCATTCGGGTCAATCATCGATATCCCGAGCGGCACCGGCACATGGGTGGAACTGCGGCCCGGTTTCCGGATGAACGCTGAAATCTCGTTCTCGGGCGACACCGACTGGTTTGGCATGGTGCTGACGCAGGGCCAGACCTATCAGATCAGCCTCAAGGCGGTTACCGCCTTTGGCTTCGGCCTCGGCGATCCTTCACTGTTCCTGTTCGACAACACCGGCGCGCTGCTGATCTCCGACGATGACAGTGGCAGCGGCAACAATTCGCTGCTCACCGTCACGGCGACCCGCAGCGGCGTCTACTTCGTGGGCGCCACCGGCTTCGGCGGCGGCGATTCGACTGTGGGCCAGTATCAGATCAGCCTGTCCCAGGTGAACTTCGCTGCCGACACGGTGGGCGACCGCAAGGCGACAGCGGCCACCGTGACGGTGAACACCCAGACCAATGGCACCATTGACTATATCGGCGACGAGGACTGGTACGCGATCACCGTCCAGAAGGGAAAGACCTATGCGGTCTTCCTGGAGGGTGGGCCGCTGTCCTTCAATCCGCTGATCGATCCCAATCTCGAAATTCTAGACCAGCAACTGAATGTGGTGGCGTTCAACGACGACAACGGCGTCTCCAGCAATTCGCTTGCCACCTTCAAGGCCGCCAACAACGGTACGTATTACATCAAGGCCACGGGCAGCGCCGAGAGCACGGGCGATTTCCGGCTGACAACGGCCGAGTTCATACCACCTGAGAAGCCCAGCCCGCTGGTGGGCGTGGATTGGGGCGTCAAGTTCGACAAGACGAACATCAAGGTCTACTTTGCGAAGGCGGGCGAGACGTTCTGGGATTCCACGATGGATTCCAACTGGACAGCCTACGAGAAGCAGCAGGCCAACGCCGCACTGGGCGAATACTCCAAGATCTCGATGCTCACCTTCCAGACGGTGAACAATGCGGCCAATGCCGACTTCGTGCTCACCAAGGGCTTTCTCGACAGCGGGCTTTCGGGAAAAATGGTGCCGCAGGACCCGGAGTTCGGCGACAACCAAGGGGTTGGATGGTTCAACACCAACCCCAATTTCTGGTCGGATGGTTCGATGGGGCTACTTGAAGCGGGTGCCTATGGCTATTCCAACTTCATCCACGAATTCGGTCATGGCCTTGGCCTCGCCCATCCCCACGACGACGCCAACGGCCAGAGTGTGCGCTTCGACGGCGTGCTGGCTTCGGGCGATCTTGGCACCTTTGGCCTGAACCAGGAAGTCTTCACGATCATGTCGTACAATAAAGGTTGGGGAGGCGGCCCGGATGGCGATTCGGGCACCAACAACTTCGGTATCGCCATGACGCCGATGGGCTTCGACATCGCGGTGATCCAGCAGAAGTACGGCGCCAACATGAACTACAAGACCGGCGACGATGTCTACACGCTGGTGTCTACCAACGGGCGCGGCACAGGCTACATGGCGATCTGGGATGCCGGCGGCAGCGACACCATCCGCCATGCCGGCAACGCCGCCTCCACCATCGACTTGCGCTCTGCCACTCTCAAGCTCGAGGAAGGCGGCGGCGGTTTCGTATCCTTCGTGGATGGCATATTCGGCGGCTTCACGATTGCCAATGGCGTCGTGATCGAGAAGGCCGTGGGCGGCCGGGGCATCGACACCATCACCGGCAACTCGGCCAAGAACGAGCTCAGCGGCCAGGCCGGAAACGACCTCATGGCGGGAGGCCGGGGCAATGACACGCTGAATGGCGGCCAGGGTCGGGACTCGCTCGATGGCAACGAGGGTGCGGATCGGCTGTTCGGCGGCAAGAGTGCCGACACGCTGACCGGCGGGCGCGGCAACGATGTGTTCGTCTACAGCAACCTGAACGAGGGTGGTGACCGCATCACCGACTTCTCGTCCAGCGGGCAAGGAAACAATGACAGGTTCGAATTCCTCAGTGCGGCATTCGGAGGCTTGCCCGAGGGTGTTCTCAGCCTGAATCGCTTCCAGTCGTCTGCATCGGCGAATGCCCAGTCTGCCAACACGCGCTTTTTCCTCGAGACAGATACGGGCATTCTCCGCTTCGATCAGGACGGGAACAAGGATGGCTTTGACGCAATAGTCATCGCGACGCTTCTGGGCAACGCGAGCATGAGCGCTGGAGATATCCTCCTGGTCTAGAGCAGTCCGGCGGCCGCCCGATCCTCAGACGTCCAGGTTGGCGACGTTCAGCGCGTTCTCGCGGATGAAGTCGCGGCGCGGCTCCACCACATCGCCCATGAGCTTGGTGAAGAGGTCGTCGGCTTCGTCGAGTTCCGAGACCTTCACGCGGAGCAGCGTGCGGACGTTCGGATCGAGCGTCGTCTCCCACAATTGCTCGGGGTTCATTTCGCCCAGGCCCTTGTAGCGCTGCATGGTGATGCCCTTGCGGCCCACCGCGAAGACGGCATCGAGCAGGCTCATGGGCCCGAAGATCACCGTCTCGCCATCCTTGCGGCGGAGCTTTGCGGGCTTTGAATAGATCTCCTGCAGGTGATCGGCCTTGCGGTCGAGGCGGAGCGCATCGGCTGAGCCGATCAGTTTGCCGTCGAGCGTCCAGCTTTCGGTGACGCCGCGCACCTCGCGGGTGAAGCTCAAGCCGCCGTCGGCTGTGGGTTGGCCCGTCCAGCCGCGCTCGGTTTCTTCCGCGATGACATCGAGGCGGCGCGCGATATAGGCCGCCGCTTCCTCGGCCCTCTCAGGGCTCGACAGCACTTCGGGATTGAGCACTCCGGCAATCGCGGCCTGTTCGATCACGTGGCGCGGATAGCGCGAGTGAAGCGCATCGAGCGCGTTGCGGATCGACAGGGCCTCTTCGACAATGGCGCGAAGATCGGCACCGGCGCGCTCGGTTCCATCGGCCAGCACCAGCGTCGAGCTTTCGAGGCCGGTGTCGACCAGATAGGCTTCAAGCGCCTTCGAGTCCTTCAGGTATTGTTCCGACGAGCCGCGCTTCACCTTGTAGAGCGGCGGCTGCGCGATATAGAGGTGGCCGCGCTCGATCACCTCGGGCATCTGCCGGTAGAAGAAGGTGAGCAGGAGCGTGCGGATGTGAGCGCCGTCGACGTCGGCGTCGGTCATGATGATGATCTTGTGGTAGCGCAGCTTGTCGACGTTGAATTCCTCGCGGCCGATGCCGGTGCCAAGCGCGGTGATCAGCGTGCCGATTTCAGCGGAGCCCAGCATCTTGTCGAAGCGCGCGCGCTCGACATTGAGGATCTTGCCGCGTAACGGCAGCACAGCTTGGTTCTCGCGGTGGCGGGCCTGCTTGGCGGAACCGCCGGCCGAGTCACCCTCGACGATGAAGATTTCGGACTTCGACGGATCGCGCTCCTGGCAGTCAGCGAGCTTGCCGGGGAGTGACGAGATATCGAGCGCACCCTTGCGGCGCGTGAGTTCGCGGGCCTTGCGCGCGGCTTCGCGCGCGGCGGCGGCCTCGACGACTTTCGAGACGATGCTGCGGGCCTCGGAAGGATGTTCCTCGAACCACGCTCCCAGTTGCTCGTTGACGAGATTTTCAACGACGGGACGGACTTCGGAAGAGACGAGCTTGTCCTTCGTCTGCGACGAGAACTTCGGGTCCGGTACCTTTACCGAGAGTACGCAGGTCAGGGCCTCGCGGGCGTCATCGCCGGTCAGCGCCACCTTCTCCTTCTTGGCGATGCCGCTGTCATTCGCATAGCTGTTGACGACGCGGGTCAATGCTCCACGGAAGCCCGCGAGATGCGTGCCGCCGTCGCGCTGGGGAATGTTGTTGGTGAAGCACAGCACGTTCTCATGGTAGCTGTCGTTCCACCACAGGGCGCAGTCGACCGTGATGCCGTCCTTCTCGCCGTGAATCATGATCGGCGCGGAGAGCACGGCCTGCTTGGCGCGGTCGAGATAGCGCACGAAGGCGGCGATGCCGCCTTCGTAGAACAGTTCCACATCCTTCGGTTCCACGCCGCGCTTGTCGGAGAGCAGGATGCGGACGCCGGAGTTGAGGAAGGCCAGTTCACGCAGGCGGTGCTCCAGCGTGGCAAAGTCGAATTCGGTCTTGGTGAATGTCCCGGTCGACGGCAGGAAGGTCACTTCAGTCCCGCGACGGCCCGGTGCCTCACCAACAACCTTCAGCGGCGCATCGGGGTCACCATGGGTGAAGCTCATGTAGTGCTCTTTGCCATCGCGGAAGATGGTGAGCTGGAGCTTGACCGAGAGAGCGTTGACGACGGAAACGCCGACACCATGAAGGCCGCCAGACACCTTGTAGGAGTTCTGGTCGAACTTTCCGCCGGCATGAAGCTGCGTCATGATGACTTCCGCCGCCGAAACGCCTTCGCTGGTGTGGATGTCGGTCGGGATGCCGCGGCCGTTGTCGGTCACCGTGCAGGAACCATCGGCGTTGAGCGACACCGTCACGCGGTCAGCATAGCCGCCCAGCGCCTCGTCGATCGCGTTGTCGACCACCTCGTAGACCATGTGGTGAAGGCCCGAGCCGTCATCGGTATCGCCGATATACATGCCGGGGCGCTTCCGCACCGCATCGAGGCCCTTCAGGACCTTGATCGAATCCGCGCCGTAGGTGTTCTCGCCGTTGCCGTTGTTCGTCGTGTCTGACATCAGCTTTCCATCACTTCCTTGATCGTACCGTCTTCCACCTGGAATACGGTGCCGTCATGTCCAATTCCCTCGAACAACTGGGCATCCGTGCCCGTCATCCAGCACTGGGCACCAAGTGCGGCCAATGCTTCCAGCAAACTTTTCCGGCGGGCCCGGTCGAGATGGGCCGCCACTTCGTCCAGCAGCAGGATCGGCGCCACGCCGGTTCCCGCCTCCACCGCCCGCGCCTGCGCCAGGATCAGGCCGATCAGCAGGGCCTTCTGCTCGCCCGTCGAGCATTGTCCCGCCGCCATCTGCTTTGGCCCGTGAACCACGCCGAAATCACTCCGGTGTGGTCCTCTCAGGGTTCGCCCGGCCGCCCGGTCGAGCCCACGCGATTCGTGGAGAATCTTACGATATCCGTCTTCCACTTGCACCGCCGGCTTGACGGCGACCAATGCCTCGGTCTCGCCTTCGACGGAGACTTCAGCCCACGGGAACGAACTCGATTCCCGGCCTACTTCTATATGGGCCTGAAGGGCCTCCAAGCCAACAAGTCTTGCAGCGGCAATGGCCACGGCGGCTTCCGCCATGTGGGCCTCGAGGCTCGACAGCCAGGCACCATCCGGACGGGGCTCATCGAGAAGCAGGTTGCGCTCGCGCATCACTTTTTCGAAGACCAGAATGCGCGAGCCGTGCTCGGGGTCGAAGGCCGTCACCATGCGGTCGAGGAAGCGCCGCCGGTCGGATGCGGGGCCTGCAAACAGCCGGTCCATGGCGGGCGTCAGCCATAGCATCCGCATGTACTCGCCCAAAGCACCCGAACTCTTCTGCGCCTCGCCATCGATGACCACCAGACGGCCGCCTTCGCCCGCCTCGGACTGGCCGCTCCATCCGGTACCGATCGACACCGGCCCGCTTGCGGTATCGACCTCCGCCGAGATGGCCCAGCTTCCAGCATTTCCCTGCCGCGCCAGCTCTTCGAACACGGCGCCGCGCAAGCCCCGGCCCGGCGCCAGCAGGGAAATCGCCTCCAGAACGTTGGTCTTGCCTGCCCCGTTCGCGCCCGCCAGGGCGATGAGGCGCGGGCTGATGTCGATCCGCAGGCCTTCATAATTGCGGAAGTCCGTCAGCGTCAGCCGCCGGATTGCGAGATTCGGAGAATCGGTCACGTATAAGGCTTACACCCGCATCGGCATCAGCACATAGAGGGCCTGGTCGTCGCCCGGATCGCGGATGATGGTGGGTGAGCCCGCATCGGCTAGCTGGAACAGCATGGCTTCGGACTTGACCTGGCCTGCCACGTCCATCAGGTAGCGGGAATTGAAGCCGATATCGATGGGATCGGCCTCGTAGGAACAGGCGACTTCTTCTTCCGCCGAGCCTGAATCCGGGTTGTTGACGGTCAGCGTCACCTTGTTGCTGCCGATCTGCAGTTTCACCGCGCGGCCCTTTTCCATTGAAATCGTCGAGACGCGGTCAACGGCGGAGGCGAAGGTCTTCGTGTCGAGTTCCATCGTCTTGTCATTGTTGCGCGGGATCACGCGCTCATAGTCCGGGAAGGTGCCGTCGATGAGTTTCGAGGTGAGCACAAGGTCGCCCGCCGCGAAGCGTATCTTGGAGGCCGAGAGCGACACGTCGACATTGCCGTCGACACCCTCGAAGAGCTTGACGACTTCGAGCACCGTCTTGCGCGGAACGATGACACCGGGCATGCCCTTCGCACCCTCGGGCCGTGCGATCTGGGCTTGCGCCAGGCGATGCCCATCGGTGGCCACGGCCCGCAGCAGGCCGCCGGCCGCAACGTCGTGAAGATAGATGCCGTTCAGGTAATAGCGGGTTTCCTCGGTCGAGATGGCGAAACGCGTCTTTTCGATCAGGCCCCGGAGATCGCCACCGCTGATCGCGAAATGATTGGGGAAGTCACCCGCCGCCAGATCCGGAAAGTCATCGTGCGGAAGAGCTTGCAGCGCGAAGCGCGAGCGGCCCGCGAAGATCGAGACGCGCTGGCCGTCGCCCGCCTGCTCGAGCTCGAGCTGGGCGCCGTCGGGAAGTTTCCTGACGATGTCGTAGAGCATGTGGGCAGGCACCGTGGTGGCGCCGCTCTTCGAGACCTCCGCCGCAACGCTTTCGACGATCTCGATGTCGAGATCGGTGGCCGTCATCTTGAGCAGCCCGTCGCCTGCCTGGAGCAGCACGTTGGAGAGGATCGGAATGGTGTTGCGGCGTTCCACGACGCTCTGCACGTGAGTGAGAGCCTTCAGAAAGGCTGACCTTTCGATAGTGACGCGCATAACCGGAATGTCCCTCGTTCTTCTGTTACCAGCTTCTAGCCGGGCCAAAAACATTGGCCCGGCTAGAAGCTCAGTTCAAGGGTTTTCCAGAGCTTTTCCGCATTTGGGCCGGGCTTTCCTCAGCCCTGCTCAACCAGCCTGATCAGGAGGGCCACTTCTCGTGCGAGCTTGTCGTCGGTCTTGATCTGGCCCTCGATCTTGCGCACGGCGTGAAGCACGGTCGAGTGATCGCGGCCGCCAAAGCGGCGGCCGATCTCGGGCAGCGAGCGCGCCGTCATCTTCTTGGCCAGATACATGCCGATCTGGCGCGGCACCACGACGCTGCGTGCACGGCGGGGCGACAGGAGATCGGTGCGGCCCACGTTGAAGTGGCGGCCGATGATCTTCAGGATGTCGTCGATCTTGATGCGCGAGCCATCGGGGTTCGCCTGCATGTCGCGCAACACCAGGGAGGCGAGGTCGAGAGTCACCGCAGCCTGGTTGAACTGCTGATAGGCGGCGATGCGGTTCAACGCACCTTCAAGTTCGCGGCCTGTGCCGGTGATGCGATTGGCGATGAATTCGAGCACGTCATCGGGGATGACGACCGACGGATCGCGTTTCACCATCAGTTCATAGCGGCTCTGCAGAATGCGGCGGCGGGTGTCGAGATCGGGAAGCTCAATGTCGACGACGAGGCCGCCCATGAGGCGCGAGCGCATGCGTTGATCGATCGCGTCAAGCTGGGCAGGAGGCACATCGGCGGCGACGATCACCTGGCGGCGCGAGTCGACGAGCGAGTTGAAGGCGTTGCAGAACTCCTGCTGCATGGTCTTGCCCTGCAGGAACTGGAAGTCGTCGATGAGCAGTACGTCGATCGCGGCGAACTGGTCCTTGAAGGAGAGTGTGTCGCGCTGGCGGAGCGCCATGACGAAGTTGATCATGAAACGCTCGGCGGTGAGCACCATCACCTTGCGGTCGGGCCGGCGCTCGCGGATGCGGTTGGCGACGGCGGAGAGAAGATGCGTCTTTCCGAGGCCGGAGCCTGCGTGAACGAAGAGCGGATTGAAGCTGATGGCCGCGCCCTGCGCCGCATCGGCGACGCGGCACATGGCGGCATGGGCAAGCTGGTTCGACGGACCGACCACAAAGGTCTCGAAGGACTGGTTGGGATCGATCTGCGGATTGCGCTCCGCCACGGCGGCCTGCGCCGCAGCCACGACAGACGGCGCGTGTGCTGCCGGTGCGGGTGCCGCATGCGAATGCGAATGCGAGGCGGAATGATCGTCGGGCTGAACACGCTGCACCGCGGCGGCCCGCGTGCGCACACGCACGAGCACGGCATCAAGCGCCCCCAGTTCGGCCTCACCTATCTTCTGAAGCTTCGCCAGATAATGCGTCTCGATCCAGGACTTCAGGAACCTCGTCGGGACCGATACGGCCAGACGGCCATCATGCAGGTCCTCGATCTCCATGCGGGCGAACCATGACGTATAGAGATCCTCACCGAGTTCTCCGCGCAAACGCTGCACTACACGATACCATATGGCCTTCACGTCGTTCGAAACAGTCATTCTCTTACCGCATCCCTTGCTGCACCTGACAGGCGCGCGATTATTCCCGCGGCGATGCATGTTGCATGGCCGCCCAAGCTCTTCGTCTTTTCGGGATTTCCGTTACGCGTTACCCGGTCGATGACCGGACACAGACGTCATTGCCTTGTTCATCTCTAAGCCCCTGCCGCGGCCTTCCAGCCGATCCTTCTGGGTATTGCCCCAAGCAATCCATGCTTTGAACGCCCCACTCACACAAACTCACGCCCCGGACGGCAACCGCCCGGCAAACGCCACAACTGACCGCAATACGGACCTCATGGCACTGCCCTCGCCACGGCTCCGTCTCTCTTGCGTGGAGCTGATGGCCACCGGCCCGTCCACGAGCCAGAACTTACAAAAGCGTTAGCAACCTGAGCAACCTGATTCAGAAAACGCTCCGCACACGGAGACCGCTTGACACGTTCCGGCGTCGGACGTCTTTCGCGAGGTGAATCGTAAAGCCCTGATATTCCTGTGCTTTTGAGTGGTCAGTGAAGGTACATGGCGCTTTTCCCCACTGACAGGTTCGCGCATCAGGACATTTTTTGGCTGAGCAACAAGCAGCCTGCAAAGTGCCCGGAATTTTGCACAATATGCAATGAATTGAATCTGTTCACTTTTCCGTGCGCGAGACAATCCGTTCCCGGACAAACGAAAACGCCGGGTTTTCACCCGGCGTTCAACAGTTTCTTATGGTCTGTGGATAGGTGGGATCAGGCCTTGATGGCCTTCACGCGCGCGGCGAGGCGCGACACTTTCCGGGACGCCGTGTTCTTGTGCATCACGCCCTTCTGGGCGCCGCGCATCATCTCGGGCTGGGCGGCCTGGAGGGCAGCAGCGGCAGCGGCCTGGTTTCCGGAGGCGATCGCCTCCTCCACCTTGCGCACGAAGGTGCGGATGCGGCTGACGCGGTTCTTGTTGATCTCGGTGCGGCGGGCGGAGACGCGGGTGGCCTTCTTCGCCGATGATGTGTTGGCCATAGGGCTTTGGTCCTGCTTGACTGAAACTCGTTTGATGAACGTTCAATATCGAAAGACCGCATGCCAACTGGCAGACGGCCCGTCTTTCCGGCCCATCGGGATGGCGGGCTTATAGTGACGCCAGGCCTTGCCGTCAATTGCCTTCTGGCGGAGGCCCTGAAATCAGGGCTTTTCCCATTTCCGGCTCTTCTCGGAGCGGAAGAAGGCATCGAGGATCTTCATGTTCTGGATGGCGTCGTCCACGCCCCATACGGGTTTCTGCTTCTTGCGGATGACGCGGCCGAAGGCCTCGGCCTGGAGCTGGTACTGGTCGGAGACGGGAAGCTCCGTCCATTCGCCGACGTTCATGTCCATGCCCTGGACGAAATAGCGGTTGGGCTTGTCGGGGGGCGCGTTGAAGGGGATCTCGATCTCGATCCGTCCCTTGGTGCCCATGATGTTCACGCGCTGGTAGGGGGCCAGCTGGGTCGAGACGGTGAAGGACAGATGCCGCCCGTCGCCGAAGTCCGCCAAGCCGCCCGCGAGCCGGTCGGTTCCGAACTTCGGGTCGCGATCGATCGTGGCTGTCACCCGCACCGGCTCCGCATCGAAGATGAAGCGCGCGGTGGTGATCGGATAGCAGCCGATGTCGAGCATGCCGCCGCCGCCGATATCGGCCATGTTGCGCACATTCTTCGGATCGCGGTTGAAATAGGAGAACATCACCTGGATGGCGCGGACATCGCCGATCTTCTTTTTCCTGACCAGGTCACGCGCGGCCAGCCACTGGGTGGCATAGCGAACCATGAAGGCCTCTGCGATAAAGACGTTCTTGGGCGCCCGCCGCAATTGCATTGCTTCTTTCGCCGAGATGGCGATGGGCTTCTCGCAGAGCACGTGCTTTCCGGCCTTCGCGGCGGCCAGCGTCAGCGGCACATGGAGATGATTGGGGAGTGGATTATAGACTGCCTCGATCTCGGGATCGGCGAGCATCTCCTCATAGGAACCATAGGCCTTGGGAATGCCGAGCTTGCCGGCCCATTCCTGCGCGGTCTTCAGTTTGCGTGACGAGATCGCGACGATCTCCAGGTCCTTGCTCTTCAGCATGCCCGGAATGACCTTGGCCACGCCAATGTTCGCTGTCGAGATGATGCCCCACTTCACCGGTTTCATAGTTTGTCTCCCATTCAGAAGCACATCCTTAAGGGCACAACCTCGTTGTGGAAAGAGCGAACACACGCCTCGCCTCCACTAGGGCTGAAACACGTTCGCTCTTGCCAGCAGTTCAAGCTCGACTGCAGGCCGTGGCAAAGGCGCTGCAGGTGACAGTTGAGATGTCTGTCAAAACTTGCGAACAGGCGCGAACTTGCACTAGTCTTCGATCTGGGCTGAGAGGGGCAGGCAAATGGCGTTCCCCGGCCGAACAGGGAGAAAACACGTGAATACCAAACTAAAGACTTTCGCTGCCGTTCTGGCGCTGGGCGCGGCCATTTCATCGCCCGCCTATGCCGCCGATCCCGAAAGCTGCAAGAAGGTTCGCATTGCCGAGATCGTCGGCTGGACCGACATTCAGGTGACGACGGGTGCCACCTCGGTCGTCCTCGAAGCGCTGGGATATGAACCCGAATCCTCGCAGCTCTCGGTTCCGGTCACCTATGCCTCGATGAAGAACAACGACATCGACGTGTTTCTCGGAAACTGGATGCCGTCGATGACGGCGGACGTGAAGGCCTATTTCGACGAGAAGTCGGTCGAAAACATCGGCACCAATCTCGAAGGCGCCGGCTATGGCCTCGTCGTTCCGCAATATGTGGCCGACGCGGGCGTCAAGAGCCTCACCGACATCGGCGCCCACAAGGACAAGTTCGGCGCCAAGATCTATGGCATCGAGGCCGGCAATGACGGCAACCGCATCATCGGCGAGATGATCGCCAATCCGGCAAACAAGCTCGAAGGCTTCGAGCTGGTCGAGAGCTCGGAAGCCGGCATGCTGACCGCCGCCGAGCAGGCGATCAAGAACAACGAGTGGATCGCCTTCCTCGCCTGGACGCCGCATCCGATCATCGGCGAGATGAAGATTCACTATCTCGACGGCATGGGTGACTCAGGCTTCGGTGCCGCGACCGTCTATACCAATGCCCGCGCCGGCTACACCGCCGAATGCCCCAATGCGGGCAAGTTCCTCTCCAACCTGAAGTTCACGCTCGCCATGGAAGGCGCGATGATGGACAAGGTGCTGAAGGACGGTGCTGATCCGAAGGAAACCGCCAAGGCCTGGCTCAAGGCCAATCCGGACACGGTGAAGCCGTGGCTCGATGGCGTCACGACCTTCGACGGCGGTGACGCCGCCGCAGCGGTCGACGCCGCGCTGAAGGGATAAGCGATCCACAAGGCCCGGGCAGGAGACACCAGTCCGGGCCTTCTCAATTCTTGCCTTTGACGTCCCTTCATAAAAGCAGCAGTCTCGACTGCAGAAGGGGAGCATTCCCTGGGGAGGGGCAGCATGGATCCGGTTTCCGATCTCATCAGGTCGTGGAAGATACCTATCGGGCAATGGGGCAAGAGCTTCATCGAGTTCATCGTCGAATATTTCCAGTGGCTGTTCGACGCCATGAAGATCTCGCTCAACTTCATTGTGCAGAACGCCACCGAAGGGCTTCTCTTCCTGCCGCCCATCGTGCTGGCTCTCGGAATTGCCGCCTTCGCATGGTGGCTGCAGAAATCCTGGAAGCTGGCGCTGGGCGTGCTGCTCGGCCTGCTCTTCATCATGAATCAGGGATTGTGGAAGGAGACCATCCAGACGCTGGTGCTGGTTGTGGGTTCCACCGCCCTCTCGATGTCGATCGGCGTGCCGCTCGGCATCTGGGCTGCGCATAACCCAAAGGTCTGGCGCGTGATGCAGCCGCTTCTCGACCTCATGCAGACGATGCCGACCTTCGTCTATCTGATCCCCATCCTCATCCTCTTCGGGCTTGGCGCGGCGCCGGCCCTCATCGTCACCATCATCTTCGCCATGCCGGCACCCGTGCGCATGACCTATCTCGGCATCACCTCGATCCCCAAGCCGATGATCGAGGCAGGTGAGAGCTTTGGCGCCACGCACAATCAGTTACTCTGGAAGGTCGAACTGCCGGCGGCGCTGCCGTCCATCATGGCGGGCCTCACGCAGTGCATCATGCTGTCGCTCTCCATGGTGGTCTTCGCCACGCTCATCGGCGCGCCGAGCCTCGGCAATCCGGTGAACAAGGCGCTCGCCAATCGCAACATTCCGCTCGGCATCGAGGCGGGCCTCGCCATCGTGGTGCTGGCCATCATCCTTGACCGCATGCTGGCCGTGAAGGCGGGATCGAAGAAATGACCACATCCGTCGAATTCAAGAACGTCGACATCATTTTTGGCGACAACTCGAAAGAAGCGCTCAAAATGGCTCATGCTGGGGCGCACCGTTCCGACATTCTCGCCAAAACCGGCGCGGTGCTGGGTGCCACGGGTGCCAATCTCAAGGTGAACGAAGGCGAGATCAGCGTACTGATGGGCCTCTCGGGCTCCGGCAAGTCCACGCTGCTGCGCGCCGTCAACGGCCTCAACAAGGTCACGGGCGGCGAAGTGCTGGTGAAGGACGGCGCCCGCATGGTGGACGTCGCATCATGCGATGAGTCCACCTTGCGCCACATCCGCCAGAAGCAGGTGGCCATGGTGTTCCAGCAATTCGCGCTATTGCCATGGCGCACGGTGCGCGAGAACGCCGGACTCGGACTGGAACTCGCGGGCGTTCCGGTGGCCGAGCGCAACGCCAAGGTCGACAAGCAGTTGAAGCTCGTGGGTCTCGACCAGTGGGCCAACAAGTATGTGCATGAATTGTCGGGCGGCATGCAGCAGCGCGTGGGCCTCGCCCGCGCCTTTGCCACCGAGGCGCCGGTCCTGCTCATGGATGAGCCCTTCTCCGCACTCGATCCGCTGATCCGCACAAAGTTGCAGGACGAGCTTCTGCAGCTCCAGAAACAGATCAAGAAGACGATCATCTTCGTCAGCCACGATCTTGAGGAGGCGCTCAAGATCGGCAGCCGCATCACCATCATGGAAGGCGGCCGCATCGTGCAGTCGGGTGCGCCCGAAGACATCGTGCTGAAGCCTGCCAACGATTACGTGCGCGACTTCATCGCCAATGTAAACCCGCTCTCGGTGCTCACGGCATGGAATGTCATGCGGCCCCTCCACGACCTCGAACGCGACGGGCAAGGCTGGGTGTGGCTCGACAAGCGCCGGACCACGCGCTTCAAATTGGACGAAGATGGCAAGGTCGTCGCCGCGGAGCGTGACGGCCTCAATGCAACGTGGGTTTCGTGTGATGAGGTTGAAAAGCCGGCAGCGCCCGACTCACGGCCCGTCTACTGGGCGCGGCCCGGAACATCGCTCAAGATCGTGATGCTGGCGATCCACAATACCGACGTGGCGCCCGTCGCCATCTTCGACGAGAACGACAGGTTCATGGGCGCGATCGGCGTGAGGAATGTGCTGCAGGCGGTGCTGAAGCGGCCGGACTGATCAGATCGTCCACGCCTCGCCCGCATCCAGCGGACCGACGCCCAGATGCCTGGCAATGGTCTGTCCGATGTCCGCGAAGCTCTTGCGGCGGCCGAAGCTGCCGGGCGTGATGCCGCGAATGTAAGTCATCACCGGAACCTGCTCGCGCGTGTGGTCGGTGCCTTTCCATGTGGGGTCGTTGCCGTGGTCGGCTGTCATCACCAGAAGATCGCCCTCCCGGAGCTTTGTGATGATCTGCGGAAGCTGGGCGTCGAAGGCTTCGAGCGCCGTGCCGTAGCCGATGGGATCGCGCCTGTGTCCGAACTCGGAGTCGAAGTCGACAAAGTTGGTCATCAGGAATCCGCCATCGGCTAGGCCATCCATGTTGGCGAGAGTCGTCGCCATGAAGGCAGGGTTGCCCGCCCCCTTGATCTCGCGGCCCGTGCCGACATGGGCATAGATGTCACCGATCTTGCCGACCGATACGACGTCGCGCCCCGCCTTGCTCAAGACCTCGAGCAGCGTGGGCGATGGGGGCGTCACCGCGAAGTCCTTGCGGTGGCCGGTGCGGGTGAAGGTCTTGGCCGTCTCGCCGACGAAGGGCCTCGCGATGATACGGCCGATGTTCATCGGGTATGTGAGTTCGCGCGCGATGCGGCAAACCTCATAGAGGCGTTCAAGCCCGAAATGCTCCTCGTGCGCCGCGATCTGCAAAACGCTGTCGGCACTCGTGTAGGCGATCGGCTTGCCGGTTCGCAGATGCTCCTCCCCGAAATCCTCGATCACCTGCGTTCCCGATGCGTGGCACATGGCGAGAAGGCCGGGAAGATTGGCGCGGCTGACGATGCCGTCGATCAATTCCTGAGGAAAGGCGGGAACAGTGTGCGGAAAATAGCCCCAGTCGAATTTCAGCGGCACGCCGCCGATTTCCCAATGGCCGGTGATGGTGTCCTTGCCGCGCGAGACTTCGGTCGCACAGCCATATTGCCCGATGAGGCTGGCGGGAGCCAGCGGATTGCGGCCCGTCGACAACGCCGCCGCCTGCCCCAGCCCAAGCGAGGCCATGTGCGGCACGTTCAGCGCCATGTGATCGCAGATATGCGCGAGCGTGTTCGATCCCTCGTCGCCGAAGGCTGCTGCATCGGGCGCTCCGCCGATGCCGAAGGAATCGAGGATCAGGAGAAAGGCGCGGGGCATGGACCCTCCTGTTTCAGGCGGCGATGCGCGCGTGGATCGCCGTCGATTTCCCGGGCGCATCCCCCACAGAATATGCGCTTTTCACGATGGCCGCAGCCCTTTCGAACGAGGCCTCGTCGGCGGCATGGACCCAGCAGAGCGGCGTGTTGAAATCCGCTGCAAAGCCCTTGCCCAGCAGTTGCGCAAGGCCAACGCGGTGATCGATCATATCGGTGGCCACGCGCCGCCCGCCACCAAGCTCGATGACGGCGAGACCAAGCTCGCGCGTGCGAATGGATGCCACGACACCATTCTCATCGGCAAACACAGGGCGGATGATAGGGGCCTGTATCAGGTACTTCTGGTGGTCTCTCAGGAAATCAGTCGGCCCACCCAGAGCCGCCACCATACGCTCGAAACGTTCGGCTGCGGCACCGGTGTCGATGGTGTTCCTGAGGCGGGCTTTCGCGGTCTCGGCATCGCTATCGATCCTGGCGCTGAGCAACAACTCTGCACCGAGCGCCAGCGTGATCTCCATAACGCGACGATTGACGATCTCGCCTGTGAGGAAGCCGCAGGCATGGGCGACTTCCAGCGCATTGCCGGCATAGGGTGCGAGAGGCTCGTCCATATCGGTGATCAGCGCGGTGGTCCTGAGTCCCGCGCCATTCGCCACCGCGACCAGGCTCTCAGCGAGACCCACCGCCTCTTCCATCGTTGCCATGAATGCGCCCGATCCCACCTTCACGTCGAGCACCAGATGTTGAAGGCCTGCTGCGAGCTTCTTCGACAGTATCGATGCCGTGATGAGCGGTATGGATTCGACCGTGGCCGTCACGTCTCGAATGCCATAGAGGCGCTTGTCGGCGGGTGCGAGATCGGCGGTCTGGCCGATGATGGCGCAGCCCGCGTCGCGGGTCACTTTCCGGAACAGGTCGAGGCCCGGTTGGGTGACATAGCCCGGAATGGAATCGAGCTTGTCGAGCGTGCCGCCCGTATGGCCGAGGCCCCTGCCTGAGATCATCGGCACATAGAGCCCGCAAGCTGCCAGCATGGGCGCGAGCATCAAGGAAAGATTGTCGCCGATGCCGCCGGAGGAATGCTTGTCTACCACCGGCCCGGGCAGGTCCCATGTCAGCACCGTGCCAGAGTCCCGCATGGCGAGCGTGAGGCCCACGGCTTCCTCGCGGCTCATGCCCTTGAAGAACACGGCCATGGCGAAGGCCGCCACCTGGCCTTCCGATACGCTGCCCGATGTGAGCCCCGCGATGAACTCCTGAACTTCATCACGCGAGAGTGCGGCCCCATCGCGCTTCCGGCGGATGACTTCCTGCGGCAGCATCTCAGGCGTCCCTGAAAAACTGACTGAGCAGCGCCACCACGTTGTCGGCGGCCCTGGCGCCCTCGCGTTTGGTCTCCTCGTGGCTGGGCGAAGCGCCTTCGATTCCGGCGGCCAGGTTGGTGATGACGGAAAGGCCTGCGACTTTCAGCCCGAAGCGGCGCGCGAGGATGGTCTCGGGCACCGTCGACATGCCGACCGCCGAGCCGCCGATGATCTGGAACATGCGGATCTCCGCTGGCGTCTCGAAGGACGGCCCCGAGTACCAGCAGTAGACGCCCTGATGCAGCGCGACACTTGACGCTTTTGCCGCCGCCTCAAGGCGTGCGCGGAGAGCGGGCTCATAGGCATCGGTCATCGGCACGAAGTTCTCGTCGCCGTGCTGGCCGATCAAGGGGTTCATGCCGGAATAGTTGATGTGGTCGGTGATGAGCATGAGGGAACCCGGACGCATCTCGGGCTTCAGGCTTCCCGCGGCATTGGTGAGGATCAGCGTCTCGATGCAAGCACCTTTCAGCATCTCGATGGCCGGGCGCATCACGGCGGCGTTGCCCGATTCATAAGGGTGCGCGCGGCCCGCCAGCACGGCCACCTCCTGGCCCTCGATCTTCCCCACGAAGAGCTTGCCCGCGTGGCCTGAAATCTTCGGCACCGGAAAGCCGGAAAGCTCCGTATACGGAATGACGAGCGGGTCTTTCAGAGCGTCGGCCACAGGCCCGAGGCTGGACCCCAGGATGATGGCCGTCTTCGGCGCGCGGCCATTGAGTTTCTTCGCGAGATCGTTCATGCGAGGTTCTCCGGACCGAAAGAGGCTGGCAGCAGTTCATCGAAGGTGAAACTGCGGATCAGTTCGCCCTCCTCCGTGCAGCAGTGGATTTTCACGTCGCCTTTCGCGAACTCGCGAATCTTCTGGCGGCAGCCGCCGCAGGGCGTGCAAAGCGCGTCGCCATTTCCCATCACCGCCACTTCGGTGATACGCGTGCCGCCTGCCATGATGAGCGCGGAAATTGCCGACGGTTCGGCGCACCAGCCTTGCGGATAGGCGGCATTCTCGATGTTGCAGCCGCCGTGCACGCGGCCCTGTTCGTCGCGCATCGCCGCGCCCACGAGGAAGTTCGAGTAAGGCGCATGGGCTTTGAGCCTCGCGGCCTTCGCTGCGTCGATAAGATCGCGCATGTCAGCGGTCCTTCGTATAGGGAATGCCGGAGGCCTTGGGCGGGATCGACTTGCCGATGAAGCCCGCCAGCAGCACAACCGTCAGCACATAGGGCAGCATGTTGATGAACTGCACGGGGATCTGCACTCCCCCGACCGAGACGCCCTGCAGATAGTTGCCGGAAGCCTGCAGGAAGCCGAAGAGAAGACAGGCGAAGAGCGCCCGCCAGGGCCGCCAGTTGGCGAAGATCAGAGCGGCGAGCGCCATGAAGCCGCCGCCCGCCGTCATGTCGCGCACGAAACTCGATGACAGCGAGGTTGAAATGAAGGCGCCCGCCAGCCCGCAAAGCACGCCTGCGATGATGACCGCCCTGTAGCGGAGCCCTGCAACCGAAATGCCTGCCGTATCGACCGCATGCGGATTTTCACCGACCGCGCGGAGCCTCAACCCGAAGCGCGTGCGCGACAGCGCCCATGCAGTGAGCACCACTAGAATGATTGCCAGATAGGTGATGATCGAATGCGAGAGGAACACCTTCGCGAGGAAGCCCAGAACCGGAACATCGGCCAGGGCGGAAACACCCGGAATGTCCAGCGGCATGAAGCGGCCCGCAGGTGGAAGCGAAGGCGTTCGCCCGCCTTCCTTGAACCAGGTATTGCCCAGCACCACCGCAAGGCCAGCGGCCAGCATGTTGATGGCGACGCCAGAGACGACCTGGTTGCCTCGCTGGTTGATCGAGGCATAGCCATGAACGAGGGCGAGCCCGACCGACACCAGAATGGCGAAAAACAATCCAATCCAGGCCGAGCCATAGACGGCCGAGGCCGAGGCCGCGATGAAGGCTGCCGCCAGCATCTTGCCCTCGAGCCCGATATCGACAATGCCGGAGCGTTCAGACCACAGGCCCGCGAGTGCGGCCAGAACCAGCGGCACCGACATGCGGATGGTGGAGGCGAAGATTTCGGCATAGAGGTCCATGCGATCAATCCTCCGCCTTGAAGAACAGCATCGCCAGCGCCGGGCGGAAGGCATATTCCAGCGCCCCCATGAATAGGATGACGAGGCCCTGGATGACCACGATCATGTCGCGGTTGATGCCGGGCTTTGCGAAGGAGAGTTCGGAGCCGCCTTGATAAAGAAGCCCAAAGAGCAAGGCTGCCAGCACGATGCCGACGGGATGCGAGCGGCCCATGAGCGCCACCGCAATGCCGACGAAGCCGGCGCCGCCGACGAAGCCGAGGACGAGGCGGTGCTGCACGCCGAGGATTTCGTTCACCGCCATCAGCCCGGCGAGTGCTCCGGAAATTGCCATGGTGATGATGATGATGCGGTCGGGCTTTATGCCCGCATAGACGGCTGCACTCGGATTGGCCCCGAAGGCGCGGATTTCGTAGCCGAGCTTGGTGCGCCACAGCAGGTACCACACGGCGAAGGCCGCGATGATGGCAAGGAAGACCGAGAAGTTCAGCGGGCTCGATGCCACGCGCACGCCGAAGAACTCGCGCGCCACTTCGCGGAAGCTCATGATGTAGGCGCCGGTAATCTCGCGGCTCTCCACCGCCATCTTCCCCACCGGCCGGAACCAGTAATTGATGAGATAGCCGACGAGACTCGCGGCGATGAAGTTGAACATGATCGTGGTGATCACGATGTGGCTGCCGCGCTTGGCCTGCAGGATGCCAGGGATCCAGGCCCAGAAGGCGCCCACCGCCATGGATGCGAGGATCGCCAGGGGAATGACGATGGGCCATGGCAGGAATTCGAGCCCGAGGCCCACCGCAGCGGCACCGACCCCCGCCATATAGGCCTGGCCCTCGCCGCCAATGTTGAAGAGACCGGCGTGAAAGGCCACGGCCACGGCCAGGCCGGTGAAGACAAAATTGGTGGCGTAGTAGAGCAGGTAGCCCCAGCCCTTGAGCGAGCCCACCGCGCCATTAAGCATGATCCACATGGCCTCTAACGGGTTCTCGCCGATGATGACGACCACCAGACCGGCGACAAGCAGCGCGACGGTGAGGTTGAGCAGCGGGATCAGTCCCAGATCTACCCATGCGGGGAGTTCTCCACGCGGGCCCATCAGGCGGCATCCTTGGCAACGCCGGCCATCAGGAGGCCCAGCTCACGTTCGTCGGCCTCAGGGCCGCGCTCGCCCATGATCTTGCCCGTGAACATCACCAGTATTCTGTCGGACAGCGACCGGATTTCATCGAGCTCCACCGACACCAGCAGGATCGCCTTGCCCTGATCCCTGAGCGCGATGATGCGCTTGTGAATGAATTCGATGGCACCGATGTCGACGCCGCGCGTTGGCTGCCCGACGATCAGGAGATCGGGATTGCTCAGCATCTCGCGTGCGAGAATGATCTTCTGCTGGTTGCCGCCGGAGAATTTGGCGCTCTTCAACAAGGGGTCCGGCGGGCGGACGTCGAAGGTTTCCATTTCCGATTTCGCGCGGGCAATCACTTTGGCGCGATCGAGGCGGAAGCCCCGCCCCAGGGCTTCATCGTGATGCCAGCCGAGGATCATGGTTTCGCTGGCATCGAATTCCTTGATGAGGCCGCGGTGCTGGCGGTCTTCCGGCACATGAGCCAAGCCCTCGGCGCGGACATGCGCAGGATCGCCCAGCACGCCGATATCCTTGCCCTCGAAGATCACCTGGCCCGAGGTGGGCTTGGCGATTCCACTGATGACGTCGAGCAATTCCGACTGGCCATTGCCCGAGACGCCTGCAATGCCGACGATCTCGCCTTTTCGCACCTGGAGGGACACATTGTCGACGCGGGGCACGCCCTTCCTGTCCTTCCAGGTAAGGTTCCGGACATCGAGGATCACTTCGCCGGGACTGGCCTTGCCCTTCTCGACCTGGAGCAGGACATGGCGGCCGACCATCGCATCGGCCAGTTGCTCGACGCTGGTGTTCTTCGTCTTAAACTCCGCCACCATCTCGCCCCGCCGCATCACCGAGACATGATCGGTGATGGCCATGATCTCACGCAGCTTGTGGGTGATGAGGATGACGGTCTTGCCCTGGTCGCGCAGCGTTCCCAGGATGCGGAAGAGGTGATCGGCTTCGTCGGGTGTGAGCACGCCCGTCGGTTCATCGAGGATGAGCGTCTCAGCGCCCCTGAACAGGGCCTTGAGAATTTCCACGCGCTGCTGAAGTCCGACGGGAAGCTCGCCGACGATGGCATCGGGATCGACATCGAGTTCATAGTCGTGGGCAAGCCGCGTCAGTTCGGCGCGGGCCTTGTCGAGCGCGGGTCCGATCAGCACGCCACCTTCGGCACCCAGTACCACGTTCTCCAAAACCGTAAAGGGATCGACCAGCATGAAGTGCTGGTGCACCATGCCGATGCCGAGCGAGATAGCATCGGACGAGGACTTGATCCTGACCGGCTGCCCCTTCACGCGGATCTCGCCCTTGTCGGCATGATAGAAGCCGAACAGGATCGACATCAGCGTGGACTTGCCGGCGCCATTCTCGCCGATGATGCCGTGAATCGATCCCTGCCCGATCAAAAGGTTCACATCCTTGTTGGCGTGAACCGAACCGAAGCGCTTGTCGATGCCGATGAGTTCGATGGCGGGAATTGCCGAGGACTGGGAAGTCATGAGTGCCCCACACTTCCTTCTCCCCTCGCGGGAGAAGGTGGATCGCATCGAAGATGCGAGACGGATGAGGGGTCAGTCACTTGCCTGGCCTTTGAGGCCTGCCGTACCGCCCCCCTCATCCGGCGCTTCGCGCCACCTTCCCCCACGAGGGGGGAAGGGGATCAGGAGCGTTTCTTACTGCACCGGGCAGGTGTTGTCGGCGGTGTAGTCGTGCACCTTGATGGTGCCGGCGATGATGTCGGCCTTGGCCTTCTCGGCAGCGGCCTGCATCTCAGGCGTCACCAGCGCCTTGTTGTTGTCGTCCATGGCATAGCCAACACCGTCTTCCTTGAGGCCCAAGGCCTGGATGCCGGGGGTGAAGGTGCCGTCCTTGCCAGACTTCATGACGTTATAGACGGCGACATCCACGCGCTTCAGCATGGAGGTGAGGACCTTGCCGGGATGGAGGTAGTTCTGGTTGGCGTCGACGCCGATCGAGAGCGCTCCGCCATCGGCCGCGGCCTGCAGCACGCCGAGTCCGGTGGCACCCGCTGCCGCGTAGATCACGTCCGCACCCTGGGCCATCTGGCCCTTGGTGATCTCGCCGCCTTTGACGGGATCGTTCCAGGCCGCGCCCGTGTCGCCCGTCATGTTCTGGAAGATCGTCGCATCGGCCTTGGCGGCCTTGACACCTTGCGCATAGCCGCAGGCGAACTTGCGGATGAGCGGAATGTCCATGCCGCCGACGAAGCCGACCTTGCCGGATTTCGATGCCATGGCAGCCAGAATGCCGACAATGTAGGAGCCTTCGTGCTCGTTGAACACGATGGACTGGACGTTCGGCAGGTCCACCACCATATCGACGATGGCGAATTTCAGTTCGGGATATTCCTTGGCGACCTTCTCGAGCGCCGAGGCCTGTGCGAAGCCCGCCGCGATGATCGGCGAATAACCCTGATCGGCAAAGTTGCGGATCGCCTGTTCGCGCTGGGCCTCGTTAGCGATCTCGAACTCGCCGTAGGCAATGCCGGTTTCGGCCTTGAACTTCTCGGAGCCGTTGTACATGCTCTCGTTGAAGGACTTGTCGAACTTGCCGCCGATATCGAACACGATGGCCGGCTTGTCGTCGGCAGCAGATGCAGCGCCTGCCATCATGGCAAGGGCGGCTGCGGCCGCGAGCAGTGAACGTCTGAGCATGTTGTCGTCTCCCTGTTGGTTCCCGGCGATTTAACCACAACCATTTGACGGCTGCGATTCATTCTTTGATCAGGCGATCAAACCATCATGTTGGCGCCACGGTCAAGCACCCGGCTTGAAACCGGGGAACAGGTTTCACATATGGGGATTGTGGTTGAGAATGCCGTTTCGGGTTCCAGCCGCGCTTGCTGCTTTACACAAGGGCAAAGGACAATGACTCGCGTATCCATGTTTTCTTCCCCCCTCCTGCTCGGCTTCGACGAGCTTGAGCGGATGCTTGACCGGGCCTCGAAAGCCTCAGGTGACGGCTATCCTCCCTATAACATCGAGCGCCTGCCGCGGGCCGAGGGTGAAGCCGAACGCCTGCGCATCACGCTGGCAGTGGCTGGCTTCGGGCGTGACGAACTCGATGTGACGGTCGAGGAGAACCAGCTGGTGATCCGTGGCCGCCAGAAAGAGGATGACGGCAGGGCCTTCCTGCACCGTGGAATCGCAGCCCGGCAGTTCGCCCGGACATTCGTCCTTGCCGACGGCATGGAAGTGACCGGAGCCCGGCTGGAAAACGGCCTGCTGGAGCTTCATCTCGAACGGCCAGAACCGAGGCGGATTGTCCGCCGTATCCAGATTGGAGGGTGATGTCATGAACACGACCCAAGACGAAAAGAAGACGATTGAACTGACGCCCGAAGACCTCGCCCTTCTGGGCGGTGGCGCTCTCGGCTATATCCGTGAAATCGAAGTGCGCGAGGCGAGGCGGCTGCTCGGCAACCAGGCGAAAGTGTCGCCCAATTCAAAGCTGTTCTGCCTCTATGGCGCCGATGGCACGCCCGTCTCGATTTCGGGTTCGCGTGAGGCCGCCGTGGGCAGTGCCTTCGAGCATGAACTCATGCCGATGAGCGTCCACTGACAGGAGGATGCCCGGACAATGTCCGGGCATTTTCATTGCGTTGGCGTTGAGGGATCAGGCCGCGCTGGCGTTTGTGGCAGGCGAGGCGGCAGGCTCGGTGAGGATGGCGTAAAGTCCCTCCGGGTCTTCGGTACCGCGCAGTTTCGCCACCACCGAGGGATCGCGCAACAGGCGGGAAATCCGCGCAAGCGCCTTCAAATGGTCGGCGCCGGCATGTTCGGGCGCCAGCAGCACGAAGACCAGATCAACCGGCTGGCCATCCACCGAATCGAAATCGACCGGTGCTGCGAGGCGCGCGAAGACACCATAGACCCGCGTCAGCATGGCGAGCTTTCCATGTGGGATCGCAATGCCCTGGCCGATGCCGGTCGAGCCCAGCTTCTCGCGCTTCAACAGCGTCTCGAAGATCAGCCGGTGATCGATGGCGACACGGTTGGCGAGGGTCTGCGACAGCTCCAGAAGCAGCTGCTTCTTGTTCTGGGCCTTGAGGCTGGCCAGAACAGACTGCTTGTCGATGATGGCGTCCAGGGTCATGCGGGGGAAGTCCCGTTTCTCGAAGAGGTCCGGCGTGTCAGGCTTGCGGCTTGGGATCGACCCAGCCGATGTTCCCGTCCGGGCGCCGGTAAACGAGATTGAGACCCCCGTGCCCGCCATTGCGGAAGAGCAGGAAGGGTGTGGTTGAAATGTCGAGCTGCATCACCGCCTCACCTACAGACAGTTCCGGAAGTCTGATGTCGGTTTCAGCCACCACCACGGGGCTGAGCCCTTGCGGCTCTTCGTCGGTATCCGGGGCAGCGGTGATCACATAGCTCTGCGCCTCCATCTGGCGCACAGGCTCACGGCGCGAGCGGTGATGGTCCTTCAGGCGCTGCTTGTAGCGGCGAAGCTGCTTCTCCAGATGGCTCGCTGCCTGGTCGAAGCTCGGATGGGCTTCCGCGCCATTGCCCTGGGCCTGGAGCACGAGGCCGGTGGCGAGATGAAGGGCGCAGTCGGTGTGGAAGCCCACACGCTGCCGCTCCACGGTCACATGAGCATGGACCGTGCCTTCGAAATACTTCTGCTTGAGCTGGTTGAGACGGGTTTCAACGTGCTCGCGCAAGGCGTCGCCAACGTCGAGGTTCTTACCGGTGACTTTGATCTGCATGGTCGTCGCAAATATCCCTGCTTCGCCCCGTGTCTCTTACACATGGGCGCGTTTGCCTCGAACGTCAACTGGCCTCAAGCTTTTAGATTGAACGCGCCTCTGCCCGCTTCACGAATCGGTTACGGGGGTGAGGGCGCCGATCACCCGGGCCATGCGAAGCGGGCGGAACCTAGTCGCGGGGTGCCATCAAGTCAACGGCCTTGCCGGACTTGTACCTTGAGTTCGCGTCGGCGCTGGACAGAAGAGGGAATACCCAATGCTTCCCTGTACTTGGCAACGGTGCGGCGGGCGATGTCGATTCCTGCCTGGTTGAGTTTCTCGACGATCGTGTCATCCGAGAGGACATTTCCGGCCTCGGCACCGATCAGTTCCTTTATGCGGTGGCGGACCGCCTCGGCGGAATGCGCGTCGCCATCCGACTCGGAATTGGCGATCGCGGTGGTGAAGAAGTACTTCAGCTCGAAGATGCCGCGAGGCGTCGACATGTACTTGTTCGAGGTGACGCGGCTCACCGTCGACTCGTGCATCTCGATCGCGTCGGCCACGGTCTTCAGATTGAGTGGCCTCAGATGCTGCACGCCGAGGACGAGGAAGGCATCCTGCTGGCGCACGATTTCACGGGCTACCTTGAGGATCGTCCTGGCGCGCTGGTCGAGGCTTTTCACCAGCCAGGTCGCGTTGGCCTGGCATTCCGAAAGGTAGAGCTTGTCTTCACTCCGCGCGGTTTTGCCCGAGACCCGCGCGAGATACTGGTTGTTGATCAGCACGCGCGGCAGCGTCTCGGTATTGAGTTCAACGATCCAGGCGCCTTCCGGAGAGGCCCTGACGTGCACATCCGGGATCACCGGCTGAACGGGCTCGGAGCCGAAGGCGTGCCCGGGCTTCGGATTGAGATTGCGGAGTTCGGCGATCATGTCCTTCAGATCGTCGATATCGACGCGGCAAAGCGATTTCAGCGCATTGTAGTCGCGCTTCGCCACCAGTTCGAGATTGCCGACAAGCGCCGCCATGGCCGGGTCGTAGCGGTTGATCTCCTTCAGCTGGATCGTCAGGCATTCCTTCAGATCGCGCGCGAAGACTCCCGGCGGATCGCACTCCTGCAGCTTGGTGAGCACGGTTTCCACATGCGCCACCGAGGTACCGAGCGTTTCGGCCATGGCGGCGGCATCGGCTGTCAGGTAGCCCGCTTCGTTGAGCGTGCCGATCAGGTGCTGGCCGATGAGGCGTTCCGCCGGATCGAGGAGCAGCAGCGTCATCTGGTCCGTCAGGTGTTCGGAGAGCGTCGGTTGTTTCGAGAGCGTGGACGCGAAATCGAGGTCGTCGGCATCCAGCGACAGGCCACCGGACGGCTTGAGAGACGACCAGCCCGAATCGGCGGGCCCCATGGCCTCGCGGTTGGCGGCGTCGGCGCGCGATTCGTGCGTGTAGACGTTGTCGAGATCGGTATCGAGCGTGCGCAGCCGCTCTTCGGTGGCGGTGTTGGAACTGAGTGCGCTCACCATGTCGGGTTCGGACTGGGGCGCCTCGACCGGCTGCTTCTGGACTTCGCCGCGCTCGTCGCGTTCGAGCAGCGGGTTGCGTTCGAGTTCCTGGTCGACGAAGGCCTGGAGTTCCATGTTCGACATCTGCAGAAGCTTGATCGCCTGCTGCAGTTGCGGCGTCATGACCAGCGATTGGCCCTGGCGAAGCTCGAGCCTCTGGTTCAACGCCATGGCGTTCCTCAGCCTATGTCAAAGGCTGAAGTCGGCGCCGAGATAGTAGCGCCGGACATCTGCGTTGCTGACGATCTCATCGGGAGTGCCCTGGGTCAGGACCGTGCCCTCATGGATGATGAGCGCGGTATCGATGAGTTCGAGGGTTTCGCGGACGTTGTGATCCGTAACAAGCACCCCGATTCCCCGAGCGGTGAGCTGTCGCACCAGCTTGCGAATATCACTGATCGCAATCGGATCAATTCCGGCGAAGGGCTCGTCGAGGAGCATGAACTCGGGATCGGCTGCGAGGGCGCGGGCGATTTCCACGCGGCGGCGCTCACCGCCAGATAGCGCAACAGCCGGCGAATGCCGGAGGTGGGAGATGGAGAACTCATCAAGCAACTCACGCAACTTACTGTCGCGCTTCGCCCTTGAGCCCTCGGTGAGCTCCAGTACGGCGCGAATGTTTTCCTCTACGGTGAGGCCGCGAAAGATCGAGCTCTCCTGCGCCAGATATCCAATTCCCAAGCGTGCCCGCCGATACATGGGCAGATGGGTGATATCCGTGCCGTCGAGGCTGATCCGGCCGCTGTCGGCGGCAATCAGGCCCGTGATCATGTAGAACACGGTCGTCTTGCCGGCGCCATTGGGTCCCAGAAGTCCCACAGCTTCACCACGCCTGACGGAGAGCGACACGTCTCGCACCACGGGCCGCCGCTTGTAGGACTTACGCAGTCCCTCCACGACGAGGCCGGGGCGCTCCGGATCGACTGTCACTGAAACCTTCTCCGCCTGCGGAATCTGTGCCCGCCCGGGAGCCCGTTTCGGAGCCTGTCTTTCCGTCACCACGTCTTCATCACGCGCCAAGTGAATTTCCACCCAATAGGTTTAATTTTAGATAAGGCCGGTCACTTGGGCAGGAAACTGCCCTTCACGCGGCCGCCGGTCATCTGGATCTTGTCGGTGTTGAGATCGGCGTTCAGTTCCTTGCCGGTCAGCACGGTCGAGCCCTGGACGAGCTTCACGTTGCCGCCGACCACCAGCTTGTTGGCCTGCACGTCGAACCTGGCCCAGTCGCCGGTGATGGTTTCGCGCGGTGTCTTGATCGTGACGTTGCCCTTGGCATCGAGCTTGGTCGCGTCGGTCTTGGTCGTTCCGTCGGGCTGCTTCACGTCGGCATAGAGCACCGTGAGATCGTCGGACTTGAGATTGGTGTCGCCGCGCGTGGCATCGACATTGCCCCGGAAGATCGCCTTCTTGTCGGCATCGATGATTTCCATCTCGTTAGCCTCGATGTTGACAGGCGCCGGCGGCTTGGCCGTCTGGGCCGCCGCGGGCCAGGCTGCCGCCAGCATGAACAGCACCGCGGCTGTGGCCATCTTCAGACTGTCAGTCATGGTTTGGAGTCTCCCTTCGCTGCCGGGGCGTCGAACTGTGCCTTGACCCTATTCAAGAACAGAATCCGCGCACCGTCATCGGTTATTTGCATGCCGTTGGCCCGGATGGTGCCGGACCCGAATGTGACGTCCACCGGAACGTCCGAGGTGAGTTTCTTCTCTTCCACTACCACATGAGCCTTTTCCATGAGGGCGGTAAAGCGATCCTTCTGCACGATCCGCACATGCCCGGCGAGATCGAGCGTCTTCAGGAATGTGTCGTAGAGGCCGGTGTCGGCCGTGATGGTGTATTCCACCCCGGCGGCGCGGCGGAAAAGGCCCTCGACGGTGTCGAGATGGACGAGGTTCGGGGTCTTGTCGTCCTGCCAGCCACGCTTGGCCTTCACCTCATAGGGCTGGTTCTCGCGGTCCATGCCGCTGACAGTCGATTCCGTCGCGTTGATCTGATCGGGCTGCACCGCCGGAGGTGCCGAAGGCTCGTTCGGAAGAAACGACGCGAACAGCCCGGCCTGCGCCAAGAAGGCGACCACGAAGCCCACGCCGACGAGGATCGCAAGCCAGCTCAGCAGGCGCGAAAGCCTGGCCCAGCGCAAGGCGCTCGCTGCGGCCGGGTTAGTGGGCGAAGACATCTTCCTCGGTCCAGCCCGCAAGATCGAGCGCGGCGCGGGTGGGCACGAAGTCGAAGCAGGCCCGTGCGATTTCGGTGCGGCCCTCGCGCGCCAGCATGTGGTCGAGGCGGGCCTTCGTCTCGTGGAGATAGAGCACATCCTGCGCGGCATATTGCTTCTGCGCGTCGGACAGGACATGGGCGCCCCAGTCGGAGCTCTGCTGCTGCTTGTTCAGCTCGATTCCAAGAAGTTCCTTGATGAGGTCCTTCAGGCCGTGGCGGTCGGTATAGGTGCGGGTCAGCTTCGAGGCGATCTTGGTGCAATAGATCGGAGCGGTGTCGACGCCAAGGTAATACTTGATCACCGCCACGTCGAAGCGGGCATAGTGGAAGATCTTGGTGACGCCGGGATCGGTGAGCAGCGCCTTGAGGTTGGGCGCGTCGTAGCTCGAACGGTCAAGCTGCACCAGATGGGCATTGCCATCGCCGGAAGAGAGCTGGATGAGGCAGAGCTTGTCGCGGCGCGGCACCAGTCCGAGGGTCTCGGAATCAATCGCCACCGAACTCCCGAAGTCCAGTCCGGCGGGCAGGTCGCCCTTGTAAAGCTTGATGGCCATCAGAGGGGTCCCGCCGATCGTCGGTTATTGTAGGATGGTGCCCTGAAGAGGACTCGAACCTCCACGATGTTACTCGCTAGTACCTGAAACTAGTGCGTCTACCAATTCCGCCATCAGGGCATTCCGGGGCGTCTCATAAAGACGCTTCCAAAGGCTGTCAACCGAAGTCCTGACCGGCAGGACCGGCCCATCGGGAAGAAAGCCCGGATGCCTGCTACCTCTTCACCTTTGCATCCCCGGCGCGACGCGGCTAAAAGGCCTGGCATCCGCAAGTTTATCAGGGTGACCTCCGTGCTCGTTCAGCCTTCCGACAGACTTATCACCATCATCGGCGGTTCGGGCTTCGTCGGCCGGCACATCGTGAGGGCGCTGGCCCGGCGCGGCTACCGCATCCGCGTCGCCTGCCGCCGTCCCGATCTCGCGGGTCATCTGCAGCCGCTCGGCAATGCCGGCCAGATCATGATGGTGCAGGCCAATGTGCGCTATCCGGCCTCGCTCGCGGCGGCCTGCGACGGCGCCTATGCCGTAATCAACCTCACGGGTGTGCTCTATTCGGCGGGTCCGCAGAACTTCGACGCCGTCCATGCCTTTGGGGCTGAGGCCACGGCCAAGGCTGCCAGGGCCGCGAAGGCGCGGGTGTTCATCCAGATGTCGGCCATCGGCGCCGACGAGAACTCCACCGCCGAATATGCCCGCAGCAAGGCCGAGGGCGAAAAGCGCGCCCGGGCGGCTTTCCCCGGCGCCATCGTGCTTCGCCCGTCGATCATTTTCGGGCCGGAGGATTCGTTCTTCAACCGCTTTGCCGAGCTTGCCCGCTTCGCGCCGTTCCTGCCGCTGATCGGCGGCGGCGATACGAAATTCGAGCCCGTCTTCGTGGGCGACGTGGCCGAAACCGTGGCCCGCCTCGTCGACAAGGGCGAGGCCGATGGCCGCACCTATGAGCTGGGCGGCCCCGAAGTCTTCACCTTCCGCCAGCTGATGCAATTCACTCTCGACACCATCGGGCGCAGCCGGTTGCTGGTCCCGGTGCCGTGGGGCATCGCCAAGATCCAGGCCCTGATCCTGGGCCTGTTGCCCAAGCCCCTCCTCACCACCGACCAGGTGGAACTGCTCAAGACCGACAATGTGGTGAGCGAGCATGCGCGGCGCGAACAGCGCACGCTGGAGGGCCTCGGCATCACGCCGTCAGGCATCGAGGGGATCGTGCCGGGCTATCTCTACCGCTTCCGCAAGGCCGGTCAGTTCACCGCGCCCAGGGGGATTCCGGAATAGATCAGCGCGAGAAGCCCTATTCCCAAGAGCACGCGATAGACCGCGAAGGGCAGGAAGCTCATGTGGCGGACGAGCTTCATGAGCACGGTGATGGTGCCCAGCGCCACAAAGAAGGTCAGGATCGCCGTCAGCATCATCCCGAAGGTGATGGCCTCGCCGCTCGACACCGCGTCGCCCAGCTTGAGCACGCCCGCCCCGGCAATGGCCGGAATGCCCAGCAGGAAAGCGAAACGCGCCGCCTCCGGGCGCTCGAAGCCCAGCGCCCGGGCCGCCGTCATGGTGATGCCGGACCGGCTGGTGCCCGGAATGATGGCAATGGCCTGCGCCAGGCCGATGATCACGGCGGGCGTCAGCGACATGTCCGACATGCGGCGTTCCGACAGACCAAAGCGATCGCAAACATACAGCAGAATGCCGAAGATGATGGCGTTCCAGGCGATAATCTCCGGCATGTCGCGCACGGCATCCATGAAGCCGATCTTGTCGAGCACGACACCGAAGATCACCGCGGGGATGGTGCCGATCACGATCAGCATCGCCAGCTTGCCCCAGGCCGTGATGCGGCCGCGCAGGAGATCGACGCCACCCAGCGTCAGGTTCACGCAGTCGCGCCAGAAATAGACGACGACCGCGAGGAACGAACCCATGTGGACCATGACGTCGGTCAGCACGCCCTGGTCGGGCCAGCCCGTGAGGGTTGGCACCAGCAGCAGGTGGCCAGAGGACGAGATGGGCAGGAATTCGGTGATGCCCTGGATGAGCGCCAGCACGACGATCTGCAGAATAAGCATGTGTTGGCTACTCGGAATTACGGTGGGCCGGTTCGGAATCGCTTGCCGCGCAGGGCGTCCGCGTTTTATACGCGCGGTACATCCGGGGCAATTGCGGCAAAAATGCCCTCCATGCCGTGTTGACAGCGTCAGGGTTAATGTTTTCCTAACATGCCGAGTCTCATACATTTCACACTCGATCCCTTCAGCCGGCGCATGCGCCTGGCACTCGCCGAATATGGCGTGCCCGTCGAACTGATCGACGAAACGCCCTGGGACCCGAGCCCCGACATTTTCGAGCTCAATCCCGCCGGAACGCTCCCTGTCTATCTTGAGGATGCGAACTCACCCGTCTGCGGCATCGAGGCCATTGCGGAATTCCTTGAGGAGACCAAGGGGCGCCGAACCTCCCTCATTCCGGGCGATGCCTATGAGCGCGCCGAGGTGCGGCGGCTGACCGGCTGGTTCGACACCAAGTTCTATGCGGAAGTCTCGGAACCCGTCATCACCGAGAAAGTGATCCGGCGCTTCCTGCCTCGGGAGGCCGGTGGCGGCGGCATGGATATGGCGCGCGTGCGGCAGGCGATGGTGCGGCTCCGCGAGCACCTCGACTATATCGGGCATCTGGCGGACCACCACGTGTGGCTGGCGGGCGAGCATCTCTCGATTGCCGATCTGGCGGCCGCCGCGCACATCTCGGCCGTCGACTATTTCGGTGATATTCCGTGGGCTGATTACCCGGTTGCGAAATCGTGGTTTCAACGGATGAAGTCGCGGCCGTCCTTCCGGCCGCTGCTCGCCGACACGGTGCGCGGCATGGCGCCGGGGCCGCATTACGCGGATCTCGATTTCTGAACATGTCCGCCCTCGCGCAAGCGATCAGGGAACAAGCGGCAACACAGGGTTTCAGTGCGGCGCGCATCGTGAAGCTTGGCGATGATTCCTTGCAGGCACAGCGGCTTCGCGACTTCATTGTCGAGAGACGCCACGCCGGAATGGACTGGATGGCGGAGACGGAAGAACGCCGCGCCAGCCCGCTCGGCCTGTGGCCGGAGGCGAAGTCCGCCGTCGTGCTGGCCCAGAACTATGCGCCTGATCTCGATCCGCTTCAGCGGCTGGAAAACAGGGACGCGGGCGTCATCTCGGTCTATGCGCTCAATCGCGACTACCATGATATCGTCAAGGGCAGACTGAAGCACATTGCCGGATGGCTGGCGCAGCAGACCGGTGCCGAGGTGAAAGTGTTCGTGGATACGGCACCGCTGATGGAGAAGCCCCTTGCGCAGAAGGCGGGGCTCGGCTGGCAGGGCAGGCACACCAATCTGGTGTCGCGCGACCTCGGCTCGTGGTTCTTCATCGGCACCATTCTCACGGCGGCCGAACTTGAACCCGACGAAGCGGAGACGGATCACTGTGGATCATGCCACGCCTGCCTCGACATCTGCCCGACGCAGGCCTTTCCCGCGCCCTACCAGCTGGATGCGCGGCGCTGCATTTCCTACCTCACCATCGAACACAAGGGTCACATCGCGCGCGCGTTCAGGCAGGCCATGGGCAACCGCATCTATGGCTGCGACGATTGCCTCGCCGTGTGCCCGTGGAACAAGTTCGCGACTGAAGCGAACGAGGCCAAACTCCGGGCGCGGAAGGACCTTGTCTCACCTCGCATCGCGGACCTCCTGGCGCTCGATGATGCGGCCTTCAGGGCGCTGTTCTCAGGCTCGCCGGTGAAACGCGTGGGCCGCGACCGGTTCATCCGCAATGTGCTGATCGCGGCCGGAAACAGCGGGGACATGAACCTTCTTCCACGTGTCGAAACTCTCCTGCAGGATGCTTCGCCGCTGGTGCGCGCCATGGCCGTGTGGGCGCTGTCGCAGCTTGCGCCAGAACCGCAGTTCGCGGCGGCGCGTAGCAGTCACATCGGCAAAGAAGCGGACGCGCATGTCCGCAGCGAGTGGGAGAACGGATGAGTCATCTGTTGTGTTTCGGCCTTGGTTTCTCGGCGCGGATTCTGGCCGCACGGCTGGCGGCGAAGGGCTGGACCATTTCTGCCACCAGCCGAAGCGAGCGTGGAGCATCGGCCATACGCGCCAGCGGTTACAACGCCTTCGTGTTCGATGGCACGAAGCCGCTGGAGGAAGAAGCTTTGGACGGCGTCACCCATGTGGTGGTCTCGGCCCCGCCGGGTGACGACGGCGATCCGGTGTTGCGCCTGAATTCAGGAGACTTCGCAGCACGCGCAAGGCAATTCCAGTGGGTGGCCTATCTTTCGACAACTGGTGTCTATGGCGATCATGACGGCGGGCTCGTCACTGAGGCGACACCACTCACCCCCAACACCGAGCGTGGGCAAAAGCGGCTCCTCGCCGAGACGCAATGGTTCGATCTCTGGCGCAGCAACGGGTTGCCGGTTCACGTCTTTCGCCTTGCCGGAATCTACGGGCCCGGCCGAAACCAGCTCCTCTCGCTGCTCGACGGCACGGCCAAGCGTGTGATCAAGCAAGGACAGGTGTTCAGCCGCATTCATGTCGAGGACATCGCCAATGTGCTTGAAGCCTCGATCACGCATCCGGCGCCGGGCACGGCCTACAATGTGTGCGACGACGAAGCCTCGCCTCCGCAGGATGTGATGGAATTCGGAGCGAAGCTGCTGGGACTTCCGGTTCCGCCGCCCATTCCGTTCGAGCAGGCCGAATTGTCGCCCATGGCGCGAAGCTTCTATGCGGATTCAAAGCGCGTCTCGAATACGCGGATCAAGCAGGATCTTGGCGTGAAACTCAGCTTCCCAACTTATCGCGATGGGCTATCTTCCATAGCGAAAGACCTCAGACGGTGATGCCATCCGCGCGCTCCGCGAGCCTCAGCACCGTCTCGCGTAGCAAGGCGAGGTTTCCCGGCGTCGAGAGCCGATGGTCGCCGCCCTTGATGAGAGTGAGCGTCACGTCTCCTCCCGCGATTGCATTGAAAACCTTCACCGCGTGAGGTGCCGGCACATCGGGGTCAACGTCGCCCTGCAGGATGCGCACCGGGCAGTCGACCTCTAGTCCGTCATTCAGGATCAGGTGCTTTTCGCCATCGGTGATAAGCCGCGCGGTAATGGCATAGGGCTCGCCATAGAGCGAGGGGCGCATCCACACGCCTTTCTCCGCCAGTTCCTCCTTCACTGAATCGGGGAAGGAATCCCACATCAGGTCGGCCGTCATGTCGGCGGCAGGCGCCAGCAGCACTAGTCCGGCGATGCGGCGGGCGGCGCGCGGGTTCTTGAGCTGGAGTTCGCGGTAAAGCAGCATGGCGAGCCATCCGCCCATGCTGGAGCCTACGATGATGCGGCGTCCCAGCGCCTTCCGCGTGAACATGTGATAGGTCTGCTCGAGCCAGGCCGAGATGGTGCCATCGACAAAGAAGCCGCCGGAAGAGCCGTGGCCCGAATAGTCGAAGCGGAACGCGCTGCGCCGGGTGTCGCGGGCAAGGGCCGCCAGAGCCTCGGCCTTGGAGCCTTCCATGTCGGACTTGAAGCCGCCCAGCCAGAAGATGCCGCAGCGTCCCAGATCCTCGCCACCGTCCTCACGATAGGCGAGTTCGGTCCCATCGGGCGCGGTTTCATATTTGATATCGGTCATGGCGGTCTCCATATCAGGCGGTGTCTATTTCGCAAATATCAGGCCGCCGGAAATGCGCCGTCATTCCGTCTATAGTGCTGTGAATTCCGTTTCAGATGGACTGCAATGAACATTCAGACCCCACCTGGCCAGGCTGAGATTGAAGCAGCCCTGGGCCTCGACACGAAAAGCCGCCGCAAGGCATGGGTAGGCAAGGCCTTGTGGCTGGTGCTGCTCGTTGCATTGGCCGCCGCTGGCGTGGCCTGGTACCTGTGGTCGCAGGGACAGACTGCGACAGTCGATTACCAGACAGCGCCCGTAACCCGCGAAACGCTGGTGGTGAAGGTGCAGGCCACCGGAAACATACAGCCCACGACGCAGGTCGACGTATCGAGCGAGCGTTCCGGCGTCATCCGCACCGTGAATGTCGAGGCAAACAGCCTTGTCAAAAAAGGGGACGTGCTGGCCGAACTCGACACCGAGCGACTGCTGGCGGAACTTGCCCGCGTGAAGGCTTCAATTGCCGCGGCCGAGGCAAGGGTCGCGGATACCCGCGCCACGCTGCTGGAAAAGCAACTCGCCTTCAAGCGCGCCGAACGGTTGAGCAAGCAAGGCATTTCCGCCACGCAGGACCTCGACACTGCACGCGCAGCGCAGGCCCGCGCGGACGCGGGCGTTCTGGCGGCGGAGGCCGATGTCGCGGTGGCGAAGGCAGAACTCACCATGCAGAACACCGACATCCACAAGATGCGCATCCTCTCGCCGGTCAACGGCATTGTGCTCAAGCGTACGGCAGAGCCCGGGCAGACGGTCGCATCGTCGCTGCAGGCGCCCGTGCTTTTCACACTCGCCGAGGACCTCGCGCGCATGCAGCTCGAGGCCGACATCGACGAGGCTGACATCGGTGCGGTGAAGACCGGGCAGAAGGCAAGCTTCACGGTTGACGCCTATCCCGGCCAGAGCTTTCCGGCGGTGATCGACACCATCGAATATTCGCCGAAGGTGACCGACAATGTGGTGACCTACAAGGCGGTGCTCACCGTCGACAATTCCGCGCTGCTGCTCCGGCCCGGCATGACGGCCACCGCGCAGATCGTGACGCAGGAACTACCCGATGCGCTGGCCGTTCCCAATGCAGCGCTCCGTTATGCGCCGCCCAAAACCGCGGAGTCGCGCGGTTTCAGCGTCACCAACCTGTTCATCCCGCGCATGCCGCGCGCGCAAAAATCCGCCAATCCGCCCGCCAATGGGGAGCGCACGCTGTGGATTCTGGAAAGTGGTGCGCCAAAACCCGTGATGGTGAAGACTGGTGTGACCGACGGCAAGCAGACGGAAGTGATCTCGGGCGATCTGGCCCCCGGTGCACAGGTGATCCTGTCGTCGAAGGCTGCCTCGAAGTGACCGACGGCATTCCCCTCGTCTCGTTCCGCGGCATCACCCGCCACTACGGCGAAGGTGGAGGCCTCGTCCGCGCGCTCGACGGCGTTGACCTCACGATCGAGCGCGGCGAGTTCATCGCCATCATGGGACCGTCTGGTTCGGGCAAGTCCACCGCGATGAACATCATCGGCTGCCTCGACAGGCCGACGAGCGGCAGCTTCAGGTTTTCTGGTGTCGAGGTGACGGCGCTGTCGCGCGATGAACGCGCCAAGCTCCGCCGAAACTATCTGGGCTTCGTGTTCCAGGGCTTCAATCTTCTCAACCGCACCACCGCGATCGAGAACGTGGAACTGCCGCTGATCTATCGTGGAACGCCCAAGCGCGAGCGGCAGGAGAAGGCCGTCCGGGCCTTGCAGCTTGTCGGCCTCGCGGGCCGCGAACATCACACGCCGGGTGAACTCTCCGGCGGCCAGCAGCAGCGCGTGGCCATCGCGCGCGCTATCGTCACCGATCCCCTCCTGCTGCTCGCGGATGAACCGACCGGAAATCTGGACACGGCGCGCAGCCGCGAGATCATGGAGCTGATCACCAGGCTCAATCAGGAAAAAGGCATCACCGTCGTGATGGTGACGCACGAGCAGGACATGGCGGCCTATGCCCATCGCGTCATCCGCTTCGTCGATGGCCGCATCGCCAGCGATGAAGCGCGGAAAGCTGCCTGATGATCTGGGAAGCGGTCAAGCTCGCCATCTCCTCCATCCGCCGCAATGCGCTCCGCTCGGTGCTGACATTGCTCGGCATCGTGATCGGCGTTGCCGCCGTCATCGCCATGGTGACGATCGGCAGCGGCGCCTCTTTGAAGGTGCAGGAAAACCTGGCGAAGCTGGGCAGCAACATGCTGATCGCAAGGCCCGGGCAAAGCACGTTCGGCCCCGGCGGCGCCAGCGACAGCCGCGCCTTCGAGGAGCGCGACGTCGCGGCCCTCAAGGCCAATCTCACGGGCGTGCGCGGCGTAGCGCCCACCGCGCAAAAGCAGGCGAAAGTCGTCTTCGGCGCCCTCAACTACGATACGTCCGTCACCGGAACGAACGCGGACTATTTCACGGTGCAGGACTGGACTCTCGCCGACGGCCGCGTCTTTTCCGAGGGCGAGGAGCGGTCGGGCACATCGGTCTGCGTCATCGGTTCCACCATCGTGTCGGAATTGTTCGGGCAGTCCGATCCGTTGGGTGAGCGCCTGCGCATCGGCAACTTTTCCTGCGAGGTGATCGGCAGGTTGGAGAGCAAGGGACAATCGGCCTTCGGCTCCGATCAGGATTCGATCGTCCTGTTGCCGATGCGGACCTATCAGCGGAGGCTCTCCGGCAACACGCGCATTTCCTCGATTTCGATCTCAGTCATTGAGCAGGCGGACATTCCGCGCGTACAGCGCGACGCGGAAGACGTGTTGCGCGAACGCCGCCGTGTCGCTCCGGGAGAGGACGACGACTTCTCGATCCGCGACATGACGCAGATCGCCAATACCATGGCGGCCACGACCACCATCATGACGGGTCTTCTCGGTGCGGTCGCCGCCGTGTCGCTGCTGGTGGGCGGCATCGGCATCATGAACATCATGCTGGTGTCGGTCACCGAGCGCACGCGCGAGATCGGCATCAGGCTCGCCATAGGCGCGCTGGAACGTCAGGTGCTCAGCCAGTTCCTCGTCGAATCGATCGTGCTGGCGCTGTTCGGCGGCATCATTGGTATTCTGCTTGGCCTTGGCCTCGCAGGCGTTGCCGCCGTGCTCATGGATGTACCCTTTACCGCCGATCCGCAGGTGGTAGCACTCGCCTTCCTGGTCTCGGCGCTGATCGGCGTCGTCTTTGGCTATTTTCCGGCACGGCGCGCGGCGCGCCTCGATCCAATCGAGGCGCTCCGGCGCGAGTAGCTATCAGCTCCGCTGCAACTGCTGCAGGAACTCGACGGTCGGATAGGAATCCGCGGGCCAGCCCATCTTGATCTGGACGTCCTTCACGGCGGCGCGCGTGGCGCGGCCCATCTTGCCGTCGACCTCGCCCACGTCGTAGCCCTTGTTCACCAGTATCTGCTGGAGTTCCTTGATCTGCTCGTAACCAAGCGAGTTGACCTGGGCGCGGCCCTTCGACACCGGATCGGCCCCCGCGATGCGGGTTGCGAGGTAGGCGGCCGTTGTCGAATAGACCAGCGACTCGTTCCACAGCAGATAGGCCTTGGTAAAGTTCTCATAGGCGAGGAACGCCGGGCCATCCTTGCCCATGGGCAGCAGCAGCGAGGCCTGGAACTTGTCGGCCTTGAGCTTGCCGTCCGCCGCCTTCACACCCCACTTCACCCACTGGCTGCGTGGATGCTGGATGGCGATATCGGCCTGGTCCCACGGCATGTCGGCCGGCACCTTCACTTCCTGCAGCCAGGGCTGATTGGCCTGCCAGCCGTGCTTGATCAGCAGTGCCGCGCCCGAAGCCATGGCATCGGGGATCGACCGGCGGAGATTACGATGGCCATCGCCGTCGAAATCGACGGCGGTTTCGTTGTATTCCTTGGGCATGAACTGGGTGTGGCCGATTTCTCCGGCCCAGGCGCCCTTCATGTCTTCGAGTTCAAGATCGCCCTGATCATAGAGCCGCAATGCGCCGAGCAGCTGTTCACGGAACTTCTCGGACCGTCTGCAATCCCAGGCCAAGGTGGCAATCGAGGGAATGGTGGAGAAATCCCCCATGAAGCCGCCAAAGTCCGTTTCCAGCGCCCAGAAGGCGATCAGCACTGGCCCCGGCACGCCGTAGCGTTCCTGGATCTGGTCCCACAGGGCCTTGTGCTTGGCGACGAGCGCGCGGCCGGTCTTGATGCGGCTGGCTGTCACCATGCGGGCCTGGAAGTCGAGGAAGCTCTGCGAGAAGACGCTTTGCGCCCGGTCCTTCTTGATGATGCCGGGCTGATACTGGACGCCATCGAGGGCGGAGAGACCGCGCCCGCCAATGCCTGCGGCTGCGGCTTCCTTTCGGAAGTTCTTGATGAAGCCATCAAAGCCCTTGGCAGAGTTGCCGCAAGTGGCCGCGCTGGCCATGCCTGCCGTGCCAATGGCCATGCCTAAGGCAAGGCCCGCAATTCCGAATTTCCGCATCATGCTCTCCCGATTCGCTATTCCCGTGAAACTGGCGCTAAGTCCCGTCTGGGTCAAATTCATGGCCGGGCTGAAACCGGCGACTCAAAGGGACCGTCTCATCCTTGCTTCATGGTTAAAGGATTGCTAGCCATGCGTCTTCCGCAAATGAGACGCCCTTTCCGCGGCCTGCTGCATCCATGAACGCCCCTTCCCCCGTAACCGTCAACGAGATGCTGGTAAAGATTGCCTCCGGCGACCGCCCGGCGTTCCGCGCTCTATATGCGAAGGCTGGCCCAAGGCTCTATGCCATCTGCCTCCGGATGATGCGAACAAAGGATCAGGCGGACGATGTGTTTCAGGAGGCGATGGTGAAGGTGTGGGAACGGTCCTGGCAGTTCGACACTCAGAAGGGTGACGGCCTCGCATGGCTTGCGACCGTCACGCGCCATTGTGCGCTGGACAGGCTGAGGCGGGTGCCGAAGCTGCATCTTTCCATCGATGACGCGGTCACCGGCGAGATTGATGCCCTAACCTCGTCCGAACAGCCCGATCTCGCCGATAGCCAAGGACTCCAGCTTTGCCTCGCCGAACTCCGCAAGGATTACCGCGATGCCGTGGTGCTGGCCTACGTGAACGGCCTGACGCACGAGGAACTGGCGGCGCGGCTGGGGAAGCCCCTCGGCACCATCAAGAGCTGGGTGAAGCGCGGGCTGGAGCAGTTGAAGGATTGCATGGACCGATGACCGACGAGGAACTTGCCAGCGCCTATGTCCTGGGGACGCTCGATCTGAACGGGCGCGAGGCCTGCCGCCGCCGCATGACGGAAGACAATGGCTTTGCCGCGCGTGTGGAGGCCTGGGAAAGGCGGCTCGCGCCATTGGCCGACGCGGGTGAGGCCGAGCTTCCGGCCGGCGCGCTGGAACGCGTAGAGGCGCGGATCGAAAAATCGGGCGTGGAGCTTCCCGGCACCATGACGGTGCGGGCGGGCGCGGGCGACTGGATCGAGGCAGCACCCGGACTGAAGATCAAGATCATGAACCGTATCGAGGCAGCGAACCGCGAGACCTTCATGGCGTGGCTGCAGCCAGGCGCTGAATACGTCGACCACGATCATGACCAGGACGAAGAGATCTACATGATCGAGGGCGACCTGATCATCGGCGAAGTCGTCCTCAAGGCCGGCGACTTCCATGTGGCGCGTGCCGGTCGCCACCATCCCGTGCATCGCACGAAGACGGGCTGCATCTGCCTCATCTCGCAGGCCATCGGGCCGGTGTGACCCGGCCCAGCGGCACTCAGTTGGTCAGGTAGACCGTTTCGCGGTCACCGCAGCGCTTGAAGGGGGCGACGGCTTCCGTTTCGGGCTCGGGCAGCGCCAGGGGCTGCGTCTCGGTCATGGACGAGTGCGGCAGGACGGCCGACGCCATGGACTCCGGCTCCGGCAGGCTCATCTCCGGCGTCGTGGTCATGGCAGTATCCGCCATGGCCGGAACGGCGAGCGCCAGCAGGGCCGCGGCGGCTATCAGGATGGTCTTCATCTGCGTTCTCCCTGTCTTCAATCGTTAACGGCAGGTTAACGCAAATCCCGGAATGACGCAGCACAAAATCAGGTGATGGTTGAGAGCGCCGCCCTCAGCCGGCCGACGCGGGGGTCGGCCAGCACCTCGGTCCGGCCCGCCAGAACGGCGCAGGACTTGAGGATCACGCCATCTTCGAGGATTTTCAGTCTGTTGGCGGCCAGCGTCGATCCCGTGGTGGTGATGTCGACGATGATCTCGGCAATCCCGGCGGCGGGCGCACCCTCGGTGGCGCCCAGGCTTTCGACGATGCGATAGCCAGTGACGCCCTTTTCCGCGAAAAACCTGCGGGTGATGTTGTGATACTTGGTGGCGACCCGCAGCCGACGGCCATGGCGCTCGTAGAAGCTCTCCGCGATCTCGTCGAGATCGGCCATGGTGGCAACATCCAGCCAGCATTCAGGCACGGCCACCACCACATCCGCCGGACCGAAGCCCAGCCGCACCAGAAGCTTCACCGATGCCTCGTCTGGCGTGATCTTCTCGTGCAGCAGGTCCTGCCCGGTGACCCCTAAGTCGATCTTCCCGTCGCGCAGGTTCTGGGCGATTTCGGAGGCTGAGAGGAAGGCGATCTCGACGCCGTCCATTCCCTTCAGTACGCCGCGATAGCCACGGTCCGCCCCCAGCCGCTCGATCGAGAATCCGGCCTTCGACAGAAGCTCGGCGGTCGCCTCCATCAGGCGGCCCTTGGAGGGAATGGCAAGCGTGATGATGCTCATGCCAGCACCGCCTTCAGCCGGTCGGTGTGGATGGCGCAGCCCACGGCGGGAACGGCAACGGGCGAGCCCATGTCGGAGAGCAGGTTGTCATAGCGCCCGCCGCCTGCCACGGCCACGGGGCCATGCGGGGTGTCGGCCTCGATCTGGAAGGTGAAGCCCGTGTAGTATTCAAGATCGCGCCCGAAGCCCGCCGCGAAGTGGAAGCGGCGCGGGTTGAGGCCCAGTTCCTCCATCTCGAACAGGCGCTTTGCATAGTAGTCGCGCGCACCGGAAAATCGTTGTCCACCCGCAATCTTCGCGAATGCCGCATCGATGCCGGAAGCCTCGCCAGCGATGGCGAGGTAGGCATTGAGCAAGTCAGCCTTGGCGCGCTCGAGCGGAGTCTCGCGGCGGTCAGCAGCCTTGTTGGCAAGCCGCGCCGCAATCTCGGAGACCTCGCGGCCACCGACGAAGGGCAGCTTCCGGGTCTCGATCTCGGCCTCGACAATGGCGAGGGGATCACCGTCCGCCACGCGATCAACGAGTGCTGAAATGCTGGTGCGGCGGGTGGAGCGCTCGGCGCAGAAGCTGTCGAGCAATTCGCGGAAGGCATGGGGGCGCCAGAAGTGATGCTGCAGGCGTTTGCGCCAGCGCTCCGGCATGTCGGTGTCGGCGAGCAGGCCCGCGAACAATCCGAGGTCGCCGAAGGTGACGCGGAACTTCGAGAGGCCGGCGGCTTCCAGTGCCGAGATCGTGAGTTTCAGCACACGCGCTTCGGCGGCAGCAGATTGGGCCGCGCCGAACCATTCGATGCCGGCTTGGCTGAACTCCTGCGGGGAAAGCAATTCATCGGGGAAGCGGAAGGCGGGACCGAGGTAGCAATAGCGCCGCTCGGATGCCGGGTTCTCCGCGTGGCTCAGGTGATAGCGGCAGGCGGGAACCGTCAGGTCCGGACGCAGGCACATCTCGGCGCCGGAAGGGTCGGTGAAGACGAATGTCCGTGCACGGATGTCTTCGCCCGAGCGCTCGAGGAAGATGTCGGCGGGCTGGATGATGTCGGGCGCGATATGATCGAAGCCCGCCCGCTCGAACACCGCCATCAGGGCCGCGTTCTGGCGTTCGAGTGCCGCGCGCTCGGCGGAGGATTTACCGGCCATGGCAGATGCCCTCATCCGGCCTTCGGCCACCTTCTCCCACCTTCGGCGGGAGAAGGCCTGTCGGGTCTTGCGCCTTCTCCCGTGGCATCGCCATGGGAGAAGGTGGCCGAAGGCCGGATGAGGGCCACCCCGTCACGACTGGGCCAGGGCCTTCTTGACAGCGGCGACCATGTCGGCTTCCGGCACCGAGAATTGCGCGAGGCGTTGGGACGCGTATTCCTCGCGCGATGCAATGCCCTGGCTGAGTTCGGTGCCGAGCCGCAAGTCCTTGATCTGGATTTCGCCCTTGGTCTTCTCGTCGCCGCCCTGGATGATGACGAGGGGTGCGCCCCGCTTGTCGGCGTATTTCATCTGCGCCTTCATGCCGGCGGTGCCAACATACATTTCGGCACGAATGCCCGCGTTGCGAAGTTGCTGCACCATGCGCCAGTAATCGCCCTGAGCCGCCTTGTCCATGACGAGCACGACGACGGGCGCCAGCGTTGCGGATTCCTCCGCCTTGCCGACAAGCTTCAGCGCCGAATAGAGCCGCGACACGCCGATGGAGAAGCCCGTGGCCGGAACCTGCTGCCCGGTGAAACGCGCGACGAGATCATCATACCGCCCGCCACCGCCGACCGAGCCGAAGCGGACTGGCTTGCCGTCTTCGTCCGTGGTCGGAATAAGCAACTCGCATTCGAAGACGGGGCCCGTGTAGTATTCGAGGCCGCGAATGATCGAAGAATCAAGCTTTATCCTGTCAGGACCATACCCAGCACTTTCCCAGAGCAAGCGCATCTGATCAAGATCAGCAATGGCTTCTAATGCTAACGGATTCTCATACAAATTAACTTTGTTATGCGTCAGAGTGTCGGGATTCTTAGCGAACACTCCTCCCTTCATTTCCTGGAGTTTAGGACTTTCTCTTGGTTGAATATTCGCACCGGGATTGGAAAACAATGAGTTCTTTAGAAACTCGATAACCACTTGGGCAGACGCATCATCCATGCCCGCACCCTTAGTAAAATCACCGCTTTCGTCCTTACGACCTTCACCAAGTAGAAGACGTACGCCCTCTTCGCCTAGTTTGTCGTATTTATCCATGGCACGAAGCGTTGTAAGTCTGGTCCCGTCGATGTCAGGGAGTTGCAAACCAAGAGTCTGCATCAGTGCATCTAGGAGTTTGCGGTGGTTGACTTTGATCACATACTGCCCACGCTCCAGCCCGAGCGCTTCCATCGTGTCCGCTGCCATCATGCAGACTTCGGCATCTGCGGCGGGGGATGCGCTGCCCACCGTATCCGCGTCGAACTGCATGAACTGGCGGTAGCGGCCGGGGCCGGGCTTTTCGTTGCGGAACACCCAGCCCTGACGGTAGCTGCGATACGGCGTTGGAATCTTCTGGCTGTTCTCGGCCACGTAGCGCGCGAGCGGGGCCGTGAGGTCATAGCGCAGGCTCAGCCACTGGTCGTCGTCGTCCTGGAAGGAAAACACCCCGGCGTTGGGACGGTCCTGGTCGGGGAGGAATTTCCCCAGCGCGTCGGTATACTCCACGAAGGGCTGTTCCACCGGCTCGAAGCCATAGGATTCATAGACCTGCTGGATCTTCGCCAGCATGGCGCGGATGCCCCGGATTTCATCCGGGCCGATATCGCGGAAACCCTTGGCGGCGCGCGCCTTCGGGCGGTTGGGCTTGTTCATGGATCAACTCGCTGAATTCCGCGAGTTCTCTAGAGGATGGATGGCAATGGGGCAACACGCGTCTGTTGCAAGAGGCCCTCATCCGCCCTTCGGGCACCTTCTCCCATCCTGCAGACGGGAGAAGGCACAATCGGGTCACGCGCCTTCTCCCGTGGCAACGCCATGGGAGAAGGTCCCGACAGGGGGATGAGGGCCCTTAAGCTTACTTGTCGCGGTAGACGGTCTGGAACTGCTCGCCCAGGCCGTCGATGCCGAGCTTCATGGTGTCGCCGGGCTTGAGATAACGCGGCGGCTTCATGCCCATGCCGACGCCGGGAGGCGTGCCGGTGGTGATGATGTCGCCCGGCATCAAGGTGAAGAATTCCGAGAGATAGGCGACGATATAGGCAACGCCGTAGACCATCGTGGCGGTGGTGCCGTCCTGAACGCGCTTGCCGTTCAGTTCCAGCCACATCTTGAGCTTCTGCGGGTTCTTGATCTCGTCCGCTGTCACCATCCACGGGCCGATGGGGCCGAAGGTGTCGTAGCACTTGCCCTTGGTCCACTGGCCGGAGCGCTCGATCTGGAAGGCGCGCTCGGACAGGTCGTTGACGACGCAATAGCCGGCCACATGGGCCATGGCGTCCTTCTTCTTGATGTTCTTGGCCTTGGTGCCGATGACGACGCCAAGCTCCACTTCCCAGTCCGACTTCTTGGACTTGGGCGGAATGGTCACGTCGTCGTTCGGGCCGACGATGCAGCTCGTGTGCTTGGTGAAGATGATGGGCTCGGGCGGAACCGTGAGGCCGGATTCAGCGGCGTGGTCGGAATAGTTGAGGCCGATCGCCACGAACTTCTGCGGGTTGGCGACGCAGGCGCCGATCCGGGGCTTGCCCTTCACCAGCGGCAGCGACTCCGGCTTGATCTTGCGGAGCCGCGCGAGGCCCTTGGGGCTGATCGTCTCGCCGGTGATGTCGGACACGATGCCGGAGAGATCGCGGATCTTGCCGTCCTTGTCGAGAAGACCCGGCTTTTCCTTGCCCACCGGTCCATAACGCAAAAGCTTCATCGAGTGCCCCATTGGTTGGCTGACATGTGCCAGCGCGGTTTATATCCGGCGCGCAAAATGGCCGTGATTGCGGCACAAGTCAAAAGACTTCCGTGCAGGGAGGGTTTGCGCGGCATACGTTCCACATAACCAGCGAAAGACCAGCGTAGCAGATTGGGTCCGCGTACCGCAAAAGCCGCGCCATCGATCTCCACCATCGCGCCATCGGGGAGGTCTCGCAGATCGGCAACAGTCTTCGGGGCGAGCCGCTCCACATGCAGCACGCGGTCGAAGTCCTCAACCCGTGCCTCGCCCAGAAACGCCTTCGCCTCCTTGCGGCGGCAGAAAAAGCAGGGGCGGTGACCGGCGGCAAGTGCTGTCACCTCGTCAAGGAAGAACAGAGAGGTATAGCCCTGCCCCATCGGCTCGTGGTGCAGGCCCTTCCAGTGAAGATCGCAACAGATCCAGTGGCGGCTGGCCCACCGGCGCTTGCCGAGCGTGCGGTCATCTCGGTGAAACTTTCCACCGCGGTTTCCCATCATGTTGCCACGCTCGGCCACGGCATGGATCTCGCCCCACGGGTCGACGCGGTTCTGGAGGCTCATTTCACCTCCGGGCCATCGCTGGCGCAGGCTTTCTCGCCATAGGGGTTGGTCGTGTCGCAGGACGTGGCCTGGCGGATGTCGTCGAAATAGCTGGCCGGCCTTTCGCCACAGGAAATTTCGGCAACGAGCTTGCTGCCTTTCCGCACCTCGACGCCGGCCGTGGGTCCCGTCACTTCATCGGGCTCGGTGCTGGGTGCATTGGCGTCGAAAAAGATCTTGTAGCTGTAGTCACCATTCTTGAAACGCAGCCGCGCGCGATACAGGCCGCCCTCGAAGTAGTGATGGAAGAACAGCTGGGAGCGGCCTTCTGCCGGGTTCACGGGATAGGACAGTTCGACGCTCCTGGTCGTCGTAAACTCGTAATGGATGGTGGTGTACCGGCCATCAGCGTCCGGCTCGCCGCCGCAGACCGCAATCCCGTTATCCGACAGGTCGTGCGTCGTGTCGAGCGTCTGGCAGCCGAACAGCACGACTTCACCATCACCACATGCGAGGGCTGGCGGGGCCAGAAGACACCCGACAAGCAGTCCGAGACCCAGGCTGCGGATCATTTGCGCGTCGGTGGAGTTTCGGAACACCCCGCTGCACCGAACGGATTGCCCATGTCGCATGAGGACGCGCGGCGGATGTCATCCACATGCGCATAGGGCCGCTCGCCGCACATCACCTGCGCCAGCACCTTCTTCTTTTTCCACACCTCGACGCCTGCATCATCGCCCAACCTGAAGACCCGATAGGTGTAGCCCAGGTTGGAGAACCGCAGCGACCAGACATAAATGTCCTTGTCGAAGGCATGGGCGAAAGCCATGGCGGACTTGCCGTCGTCGCGGTTCTCGGGGAAGACGAGTTCGGCCTTCCCAGCTGTTCCATAACGATATTGCAGGGACTGGTAGCCGCCCGCCGCATCGTCGCGCACGGCGCAGAGTTCGATCGTGTGCGACTGGTCTTGCGCGAGGCAAGAGAACAGGGTCGCCTCGTCATCCGCGCAGGCCAGAGCCTGCGCGGGCATAAGCAGAAGCAGGCTAGCGAACGATAATGACGTGCATGTTTTTCGGGCCATGGGCGGGCCTCACGATGGTTTGCTCGATGTCGCCGGTGCGGGACGGGCCCGAAATCATGTTCACTGTGCGTGGCATGATGCCTTCGCCGAACTCATCGCGCAACTTGGTCCAGGCTTCCTCGTAACTGGCGAAGACGGCGGAGGCTTCCAGCACCACGATATGAACCTCGGGCAGGAAGTTCAGCGTCGTCGGATTATCCTGGCCTGATACCTGAATGATGGTACCAGTCTCGGCGATCCCTGCGAAGGCGCGGGTGACGGAGGCGCGGTCGGTCTCCTCAGCACGTCCCTGTGCTACTTCCAGTGTACCGCGATGCCAGGGCAGACGCGCCAGAACCGGATCGCTGCCTCGCCTCACATGGGCGGGAAGATTGCTGTTGCGGAGATAGTCCGAGATCGAGTCCGGCACATCGTTCAGGTCGTTCACGATTTCGACCGAGCCGCCAACGGCCTGCATCATCTCGGTGAAGACACGGACGCGATGATCTTCATCACCGATGCCGCGCTCAGGGATGAGGTTGCGCGGGTGCTGGGCGAGTCGCGCATCGACGGCGGCGCGGCGGGTCTCGTCGCTGCCCTTCGCCGTCTTGGAGCGGATGCGGGCGAGCATGGCGTCACGGGCGGTCACTTGCGGCGCTCCTTCCACAATTGCTGGAACGTCTTGCCTTGAGGTGCGGGGAAGTCACGGTACCGCGTCCAGCCCGAGGCCAGCGGCAGGCTGGACATGCGGCCCTTGCCGTGGCCCTGGTTGGTGAGCACGCGGGCCGCAAGGGCCGTCGCCATGCGGTAGAGCTTCGGGCGCTTGGCGAAGAAGGCCCAGACGCCAAGGCCCCAGCGGATCGATTGCGGCTGCAGGTGCTGCTCGAATTCCTTTTCGCGCCAGTGCCGCAGCAGCTTGGGCAGCGGAATCCGCATGGGGCAGACTTCCTCGCAGCGGCCGCAGAAGGTGGATGCGTTCGGCAGGTGCTTCGCCTTCTCGATGCCGACGAGGGCAGGCGTCACCACCGAGCCGATGGGGCCGGGGTAGACCCAGCCATAAGCATGGCCGCCGACCGCGTTGTAGACCGGGCAATGGTTGAGGCAGGCACCGCAGCGGATGCAGCGGAGCATGTCCTGGAACTCGGTGCCGAGCACGTTGGAGCGGCCGTTGTCGAGAATGACGACGTGATATTCCTCGGGCCCATCGGGATCGCCCTCGCGGCGGGGGCCGGTCGAGAGCGTTGTATAATTCGAGAAGTCCTGGCCGGTGGCCGAACGCGCCAGCACGCGGAGGATCGTGGCGGCATCCTCCAGCGTCGGCACGATCTTCTCGATCGACGCAATGACGATGTGAACCTTCGGCAAAATTTGGGTAAGGTCGCCGTTGCCCTCGTTGGTGACGATGATCGACGTCCCCGTTTCGGCCACGAGGAAGTTGGCGCCGGTGATGCCGACATCCGCCGCGAAATACTTCTGCCGCAGCACGGTGCGGGCTTCCTCGACGAGGGCGGGGATTTCGGTCAGGTCGCGGTTGGGATCGAGGTGAGTGTGGGCCTTGCGGAAATCGGCCTCGACCTGATCGCGCGTCAGATGCACGGCGGGTGCGATGATATGGCTCGGGCGCTCGTTCCTGATCTGGATCAGGTATTCGCCCAGGTCGGTCTCGACCGGCTCGACGCCATTGGCAGAGAGGTAGTGATTGAGATCGATCTCTTCCGAGATCATCGACTTGCCCTTGGTGACGAGCTTCGCATTCGCCTTCCGGCAGATGGCGAGAATCTGCGCGCGGGCCTCTTCCGCGTCCTGCGCCCAATGGACGTGACCGCCGGACTTCTGCACCTTTTCCTCATAGCGCTCGAGGTAGATGTCGAGATGGTCGAGCACGTGGTTCTTGATGTCGCGGGCCTGGTCGCGCAGCGCATCGAACTCGGGCAGCGCGTCGCGGGCCTTGGTGCGCTTCTCGATGAAGCGCGGACCGGTCTCCGTCATCGCATATTGCAACTGCCCGTCGGCCAGCGCCTTCGTCACGTTCGCGGGGAAGGTGGCGGTAGAAGCGTCCATCATTCGGCCTCCGCGATCGAGGGCGTTGCCATGTCGCCTGCCAGAACTTCGGCGATGTGGCGGACCATGACGGGCGAGCCCTCGCGCTTCAGCTTGCCCGCCATGTTCATGAGGCAGCCAAGGTCGCCCGCGATGAGCGTGTCCGCACCTGTCGCATGAATATGCTTCAGCTTCTTCTCCAGCATCTTGTCGGAAATGCCGGGATATTTGACGCAGAACGTGCCGCCAAAGCCGCAGCAGACTTCCGCGTCGGTCATTTCATGCAGCGACACGCCTTCGACGGAGGCGAGCAGCTTGCGCGGCTCGGACTTCACGCCCAATTCGCGAAGGCCCGAGCACGAGTCGTGATAGGTGGCGCGGGCCGCGAATTGCGCCTCGACGCGCTCGACCTTCATCACGCGGGTGAGGAAGGACACGAGCTCATGCGTGCGGCTGGCCAGATCGACGGCGGCGGCGTGGTCGGCGGTCCCTTCCACGAAGAGTTCCGGATAGTGCTTGACGATCATGCCGCCGCAGGAGCCCGAAGGGGCGACGACATAGTCAAATCCCTTGAAGGCGGCGATCACGTTGCGGGCGAGGTCGGCTGCATCCTTGCGGTCGCCGGAGTTGAAGGCCGGCTGGCCGCAGCAGGTCTGGGCTTCGGGCACTTCGACCGTGCAGCCAGCATCCTCCAGGAGTTTCACCGCGGCAAAGCCGATGGACGGCCTGATCAGATCGACCAGGCAGGTGACGAACAGTCCGACTCGAGGGGCAATTTCAGGCATGGGTTTTCCGGTGAACTCGGGGAGCAGCGGTTTTGCCAGCCCGGGGCAGTCCACGCAAGCCGCATCGCTGCCACATCCTTGCAGGCGCCGCCCCTGCTGCCGGAATGGCAGCGGGGTGATCCGCTCGCATCTTCCGTTGCATTCCCGTTCCGTCGGGGGCTATCTCTTTCTCCATGTTGACCATGCCCATACCTGACGCCGAGGCCATTGCCCGCCGCGCCGAGATTGCCGCCGCCCTCCGCCAGATCGTGAAGGGAGAAGGCGTGATCGAGGCGCCGGTGGAGATGCGGGCCTTCGAAACCGATGGACTGACCGCCTATCGCCAGATGCCGCTGGTCGTGGTGCTGCCGGAAACGACGGCGCAGGTCTCGGATGTCCTCAAGTATGCCCATGCCAACGGTATCAAGGTGGTGCCGCGCGGTGCAGGTACATCGCTTTCGGGCGGTGCCCTTCCGCTGGCGGACGGCATTCTCCTCGGCCTGTCAAAATTCAACCGCGTGCTGGAAATCGACTATGCCAACCGCTGCGCCGTGGTGCAGCCGGGAGTCACCAATCTCGCCATCACGAAGGCAGTGGAGCACAAGGGCTTCTACTACGCGCCCGACCCCTCCTCGCAGATCGCCTGCACCATCGGCGGCAACGTGGCCGAGAATTCGGGCGGCGTGCATTGCCTGAAATACGGCCTCACCGCCAACAACGTTCTAGGCATCGAGATGGTTCTGGTAACGGGCGAGATCATCCGGCTGGGCGGCAAGCATCTCGATTCGGAGGGCTACGACCTGCTCGGCATCATGACCGGCTCCGAGGGCTTGCTCGGCGTCGTCACCGAGGTCACGGTCCGCATCCTGCAGAAGCCCGAGACGGCGCGTGCCGTGCTTGTCGGTTTCCCGACCAGCGAGGACGCCGGCAAATGCGTGGCCGACATCATCTCCGCTGGCATCATTCCGGGCGGCATGGAGATGATGGACCGGCCGGCCATCCACGCGGCGGAGGAATTCGTCCACGCCGACTACCCGCTCGACGTCGAGGCGCTGCTGATCGTCGAACTTGATGGGCCGCAGGTCGAGGTCGACCATCTCATCACGCGCGTTTCCGAGATCGCGACGGTGAACCGCTCGAGCACGCTCCGCATCTCGACCTCGGAAGAGGAGCGCCTGCTGTTCTGGGCTGGGCGCAAGGCGGCTTTCCCCGCCGTGGGCCGCATCTCGCCCGATTACATCTGCATGGACGGCACAATTCCCCGCAAGAAACTTCCCGAAGTGCTGCAGGGCATGGCCGAGCTTTCAAGGCTGCACCGGCTCAGGGTGGCAAACGTGTTTCATGCCGGTGACGGCAACCTGCATCCCCTCATTCTCTTCGATGCCAATGACCCAGACGAACTCGACCGTGCCGAGAAATTCGGTGCCGACATCCTGAAGCTGTGCGTGAAGGTGGGAGGCGTGCTGACGGGCGAGCATGGCGTCGGGATCGAAAAGCGCGACCTGATGCCGGAGATGTTCTCCGAGTCGGATCTTGCCCAGCAGATGCGCGTCAAGTGCGCCTTCGACGACAAGGGCCTGCTCAATCCGGGCAAGGTGTTTCCCACGCTCCACCGCTGCGCCGAACTTGGCCGCATGCATGTGAAGGGCGGCCAGCTTCCCTTCGCCGACATTCCGAGATTTTGATGGCCGATGCACTGAAACCAGCCTCTGAGGCGGAGTTGGCGGAGATCGTCGCCTCCACGTCCGAACCCTTGGAGATCATCGGCACCGGCACGAAGCGCGGCCTCGGGCGGCCGGTGCAGGCCGTACGCACGCTCGACATGTCGGCCTTCTCCGACATCATCGCCTATGAGCCCGAGGAGCTGATCCTCGACGTCGGTGCTGGAACAATGCTCTCGGATGTCGAAAACCTCATCGCCGCGCGCGGGCAGCAACTTGCCTTCGAGCCGCCCGACTTCTCGGGACTTTGGCAAAGCGAACACAGTGGCACGGTGGGCGGGCTCATTGCCTGCAACCTGTCGGGGCCACGGCGCCTGAAAGCGGGTGCGGCGCGCGACCACATCCTCGGCATCCGCGCGGTCACCGGCAATGGCCTCGTCTTCAAGGCGGGTGCCCGCGTCGTCAAGAACGTGACCGGCTATGACATGCCGAAGCTGGCGACAGGCTCATTCGGCACGCTGGCGGCGCTGACGTCCATCATCCTGAAGGTGCTGCCGAAGCCCGAGACCGAAGAGACCGTGGTGCTCGCGGGGCTCGATGACACGCAAGCTGTGAGCGCCATGAGCCTCGCCATGCAATCGGCCTGCGAGGTGTCGGGTGCGGCCCATGTTCCGGGCGAGGCCGTATACCTGCGGCTCGAAGGCATAGCACCTTCGGTCGCCTACAGGCGTGACCAGCTGGCAAAGACGCTCAACCGTCCGATCGAGATCCTGGCGGCCAAAAGCTCAGCGGCAAAATGGAAGGCGATCCGCGATGCGACCGCTTTCGCGAGCCAGCCAGAGCGCCCGCTGTGGAGGCTCTCGGTGACGCCATCAGAGGCCCCACGCATCGTGCGCGAGATCGGCGCGGCTCTCGACATCCGCTATGTCTTCGACTGGGCCGGCGGACTTGTGTGGCTGGAAGTTCCGGCTTCGGAGGATGCGTCCGCCGCGCTCATCCGCGCCGCGCTGGGCGAAGGCCATGCAACGCTGTTCCGCGCGCCCGAGCCGGTGCGGGCCGTCATCGATGTGTTCCAGCCTCAGCCTCCGCCGCTCGCCGCTCTCTCGGCACGCGTGAAATCCTCGTTCGACCCACGCCATCTTTTCAATCCCGGCCGCATGTATCGGGGAGTCTGATGCAGACCACATTTACCGCCGATCAGCTCGAACAGCCCCGCATCGCGGAGGCCAACGCGATTCTGCGGAAATGCGTGCATTGCGGCTTCTGCACTGCCACCTGCCCCACCTATGTGCTGTTGGGTGACGAACTCGACAGTCCTCGCGGGCGCATCTATCTCATCAAGAACATGCTGGAGAGCGGCGAGCCCGCGACGGCGCAGACAGTGAAGCACATCGACCGCTGCCTTTCGTGCCTCTCGTGCATGACGACGTGTCCCTCGGGCGTCCACTACATGCACTTGATCGACGAGGCGCGCGCGCATGTGGAGGAGACTTACAAGCGGCCCCTGTTCGAACGGCTTTTGCGCAACGTGCTCGCTTACACCATGCCGCGGCCGAGGCTGTTCCGGTTGTCGCTCATCGCGGCGAAGATCGCCTCTCCGCTCGCGCCTATGGCGAAGTCCTTCGGGGCGACGCGCATTTCAGCACTCCTCGGACTTGTGCCCAAGATTATGCCCTCGCCAGAACGTTTCGGTGCACCGGGCACCTACCCGGCACGGGGACCGAAAAAGGGACGCGTGGCGCTGCTGATGGGCTGCGTGCAAAGCGTGCTCGATCCCGCTATCAACGCGGCGACGCTCCGCTTGCTGACGCGGCTTGGCTATGAGGTCGTGGTCTCGGGCGAGGAGGCCTGCTGCGGATCGCTCACCCATCACATGGGCAAGGAAGACGATGCACTGGCCCGCGCACGGCGTTCGGTCGACCAGTGGACGAAAGCAAATGTCGATGCCGTGGTGATCACGGCGTCAGGCTGCGGCACCACCATCAAGGACTATGGCCACATGCTGCGGCTCGATCCGGCCTATGCGGAGAAAGCGCATGCCATCAGCGCGAAGGCGAAGGACGTGACGGAGTTCCTCGCGCAGGAAAATCTCCCCGAGGCAAAGGGCGGCCTGAAGCTCGCCTATCATTCGGCCTGCTCGATGCAGCACGGACAGAAGATCAAGGCGGAGCCTCTGAACCTGCTGCGCCGCGCGGGCTTTACGGTGTCGGAAGTGCCGGAAGGCCATCTCTGCTGCGGGTCGGCGGGCACCTACAACATTCTCCAGCCCGAGATCGCGACGAGGCTCCGCGACCGCAAGGTGGCGAACATCGAAACGCTCAAGCCCCAGGCCATCGCCACCGGCAATATTGGCTGCATCACGCAGATCGGGATGGGCACGAAGATTCCAATCGTTCACACTATCGAGTTGCTCGACTGGGCCTATGGCGGGCCGAAACCCTCGAAGCTGGACGGGATCGCCTGATTTATGGCGAAGGCCCCCAGAGGCATCGAAATCGGACCCAAGCTCTCACGCGACGATACGCGCGTGCTGAGCGAGGACGCGCTGGATTTCCTGACTGTGCTTTCACGCGCTGCGGGCCGCTCCGAACATCGCGCTGAGGAGGTGGCGGTTTTCAGGCCCGAGACGTCAACGATCCGCGACGGTGCGTGGAAGATCGCGCCGCTGCCGCGCGACCTCGCCGATCTCCGCACTGGAATTGTCACGGCCCTTTCGCGCAAGGAGTTGATGACCGCGCTCAATTCAGGCGCGCGGCTCTGCCTTGCGGACTTCTGCGATTTCACGCCGCCTTCGTGGGACAATCTCATGGACGGCCAGCGCAATCTCATGGACCGCTGGACCAGCGCCATGGACTTCACCGATCCTGTCACGGGCAAGCGCATGTCGCTGTCGCAGCGGCTCGCCACGCTCATGGTCCGGCCCCGGCCTCTTCAATCGGAAGAGACGCGGGTGAAGCTCGATGGACAGCCGATCGCCGCCGGGGTTTTCGATGCGGGACTGTATCTCTTCCACAATGCAAAGGTGTCGCTCGCCAAGGCATCCGGTCCCTATCTTTGCCTCACAGGCGTGAGTTCGCAGGCCGATGCCCGTATCTGGGGCGACCTGCTCATCCACGCGGAAAGCCTTCTCGGGCTCCCGGTTGGATCGATCCGGGTGAATGTCGTCATCGGCACGCCGGGCACGATGCTGCAACTTGACGAAATTGCCCATGAGCTGCGCGACCGCATGGCAGGCTTCTCGATGGGCGGGCAGCGGTTTGCATTCTCGGCTGCCCTGCAGGCATTGGCGCGCAAGGGCGGCACCCTTCCGGATGCCCTCGACCTCGAACAGACATGGCAAGGCCATGTCATCCGCACCGCGCACAGAAGGGGCTCACTCGCGCTGGCCTCGATGACGCGAGACACGGCGCGGGAACATGCGGAGCGTGCCGTCCGCGCCGGGTTCGACGGCATTTGGACCGGACACCCCGATCACGTCGCCGCTGCGGCCAAGGTCTTCAACGACGACATGCCCACCGCCAACCAGACGTATGTGACACGCGACGACGTGACCGGACTGCCGCAAGCTAAAACCGGCCTTGTCGAAGCGAAAACGGAAGCAACTTTCCACGCTGACATCGATGCCACGCTGATCGTCTTCGAATCGTGGCTCGCAGGCCGCGGGCCGCCAAGCATCGGTGGGGTCGTCGAAGACACGGCCAGCGCGGACCTCCGCCGGTTGCGCCTGTGGCACTGGATCAGGCAGGGCGCAAAACTGGATACGGGCCGCAAGGCCGGCGAAGCACTTTACGAGGATTGCGTACTCGATGCGTTGAAGCGCCTGAAGGCCGAACGGGGCGACGAGGCTTATCGCAGCGGGCGCTTCCGCGAGGCAACGGTTCTGCTGCGCACGCTGGTTCTGGCAAAGGAGTTCGAGCCGGACTTCACGGCGCTGGCCCTGAAGAAGCTGGCATGATTACCCCTGCACTGTTTCGGCACCAGCGCTCGGAAGGTAGCATCCTCCTCAGCATGGGGCCAAAGGGTGTGCGGCGCATGCGGGAAGCCCATTCCGCCAAGGTTCGCGTTCCGCAGGCAAGCCATGAGGCCATCCTCATCAATACCGGCGGCGGGCTCGCTGGCGGGGATAAATTTTCCTTCGATATCACGGCGGAGGCAGGCGCAAGGCTGACCGTCACCAGCCAGGCGGCCGAGCGCGTTTACCGCTCGCTTGGTGACCCCGCCGTCGTCGAGGTCAGGCTCAGGGCCGAGGCTGGTGCCAGCCTCATGTGGCTGCCGCAGGAATCGATTCTGTTCGATGGCTCCGCCCTCACCCGGCAGATCGAAGCCGATCTTGATGCCGATGCCAGGTTTCTGGCGGTCGAGAGCATCATTCTTGGCCGGGAGGCCATGGGCGAGACGGTTCACCACGCCCGCCTCCGCGACCGCTGGCGCGTCCGGCAGGAAGGGCGCCTGATCTTTGCAGATGACCTTGCTTTCGACGGAGCCCCTCCCGCGACGCTCGCCACGCTGGGCGAGGCCCGCGCCTTTGCCACCGTCGTGCTGGTTTCTCCCGATGCCGAGAACCTCGTGGAGAAGGTCCGCGATGAAATCGGAGCTTCCGGCAGCGCCAGCGCCTGGTCTGGCAAGCTGGTTGCAAGGATTGTCTCACGAGATGGCTTCGAGCTGCGCAAATCCCTGATTCCGGCACTTACCCTGCTGGCAGGGGGTATTGCTCTGCCTAAAGTTTGGACATTCTGAGGGGAATTCATGCAACTTACACCGCGCGAGAAGGACAAGCTGCTCGTTGCCATGGCGGCGGTCGTCGCCCGCAGGCGGCTGGAGCGGGGCGTCAAGCTCAATCACCCGGAAGCCATCGCGCTCATCACCGACTATGTGGTGGAAGGAGCCCGTGACGGGCGCTCGGTCGCAGACCTCATGGAACATGCCGCCCATGTCATCACCCGCGAGCAGGTGATGGATGGCATCGCCGACATGATCCACGATGTGCAGGTCGAAGCGACCTTCCCCGATGGCACCAAGCTCGTCACCGTCCACCATCCCATTCGCTAGGAGCGAAACCATGATTCCCGGCGAAGTCATTCCTCAAGACGGCGACATCGAACTCAACGCGGGGGCCTTGAAGGTCACCATCGAAGTGGCCAACACCGGAGACAGGCCCATCCAGGTGGGCTCGCATTATCATTTCTTCGAGACCAACGAAGCGCTGCGCTTCGACCGCGGCAAGGCGCGCGGATGCCGCCTCGACATCGCGGCCGGAACCGCCGTGCGCTTCGAGCCGGGCCAGCGCCGCGAGGTGACACTCATTCCCTTGAGCGGTCTCCGCCGTGTCTACGGGTTCCAGCAGAAGATCATGGGAGCGCTCTGAGATGGCCCGCATTTCCCGCGCGACCTATGCCTCGATGTATGGCCCCACGGTGGGTGACAGGGTGCGGCTGGCCGACACCGAGCTTTTCATCGAGGTGGAGAAGGACTTCACCATCCATGGCGAGGAAGTGAAGTTTGGCGGCGGCAAGGTCATCCGCGACGGCATGGGCCAGTCGCAGATGAGCCGCGCGGCAGGAGCCCTCGACACCGTCATCACCAACGCGCTGATCCTCGACCACTCCGGCATCTACAAGGCCGACGTTGGGTTGAGGGATGGCCGCATCGCCGCCATCGGCAAGGCCGGCAACCCGGATACGCAGCCGGGCGTCACGCTCATCATCGGGCCGTCGACCGAGATCATCGCAGGCGAAGGCAAGATCCTCACCGCCGGTGGCATCGACAGCCATATCCATTTCATCGCGCCCCAGCAGATCGAGGAGGCGCTCTATTCCGGCGTCACCACCATGCTGGGCGGCGGCACCGGACCCGCCCACGGCACGCTCGCCACCACCTGCACCGGCGCCTGGCATATCATGCGGATGATCGAGGCGGCGGACGCCTTCCCGATGAATCTCGGGCTGATGGGAAAGGGCAACGCCTCGCTGCCGCAACCCCTGGAAGAGATGATCCTCGCCGGTGCCTGCGGACTTAAGCTCCATGAGGACTGGGGCACCACGCCCGCGGCAATCGACAATTGCCTCGCGGTGGCGGACGCCCATGACGTGCAGGTGGCGATCCACACCGACACGCTGAACGAGTCGGGCTTCGTGGAAGAGACGATCGCCGCCTTCAAGGGCCGTACCATCCACACGTTCCACACAGAAGGTGCGGGCGGCGGCCATGCGCCGGACATCATCAAGGTTGCTAGCCTTCCGAACGTGCTGCCGTCGTCCACAAACCCGACGCGGCCCTATACGACGAATACGGTGGCCGAGCATCTCGACATGCTGATGGTGTGCCACCACCTGAGCCCGCGCATTCCGGAAGACATCGCGTTTGCCGAAAGCCGCATCCGCAAGGAGACCATCGCAGCGGAAGACATCTTGCACGACCTGGGCGCCATCTCGATGATCTCGTCAGACAGCCAGGCCATGGGCCGCGTCGGCGAAATCATCATTCGCTGCTGGCAGACGGCTCATAAGATGAAAATGCAGCGTGGGAGCCTTCCCGGCGACGGCGCTGCCGACAACAACCGCGTGAAGCGCTACGTGGCGAAATACACGATCAACCCGGCGATCGCGCAAGGCATCGCGCATGAAGTGGGATCAATTGAAGTGGGCAAACGTGCCGATCTCGTTTTGTGGAACCCGGCCTTCTTCGGTGTGAAGCCCGAGATGGTGCTGCTCGGCGGATCGATTGCGGCAGCACCCATGGGCGATCCCAATGCCTCGATCCCCACGCCGCAGCCCGTGCATTACCGCCCGATGTTCGCGAGCTTCGGAAAGTTGCTGACCACTTCCTCCGTCACCTTCGTGAGCCAGGCCTCGCTCGACTACGGGCTCGACAAGCGGCTCGGCGTGGCGAAGAAGCTGGTCGCGGTCGAGAACACCCGGTCGGGCATTTCCAAGGCCTCGATGATCCACAACGATGCGACGCCGGTAATCGAGGTCAATCCCGAGACCTATGAAGTGCGCGCGGACGGCGAATTGCTCACCTGCGAACCAGCGAACGTGCTGCCGATGGCGCAGCGCTACTTCCTGTTCTGATGGTGCTCCGCGCGACATCGTTCCGCCGCGCGGAACCATTGGGCGAGACGCCCTTCGACATCGTGGTGCTCGATGCCGACGAACGCCACATCAGGCGCAAGCGCATCACGCTGCAGCATGGCGATGAGATCTTGGTCGATTTCGAGAAGTCCGTGAAGCTCGAACACGGTGATTGCCTTGTGCTTGAAGATGGGCGCGTGGCGGAGGTGATCGCCGCCGAGGAGCACCTGATGGAAATCCGGGCGTGCTCGCCCGAGCATCTCATCCAACTCGCTTGGCACATCGGCAACCGGCACCTGCCCGCGCAGATCGAACCGCAACGCATTCTCATCCGCCGCGACCGGATCATTCGCCATATGCTTGAAACGCTCGGCGCAGCCGTGAGCGATGTGTCAGAACCCTTCCATCCCGAACATGGCGCCTATCACACCCATGAGCATTGAGGCCCAACAGCTTCTCCTCCTGCTCAACTGGATGTCACCAGCGTTCCCGACCGGTGCGTTTGCCTATTCGCACGGACTTGAATGGGCCATCGAAGACAAGGCGGTGAGCGATGCCGCGACGCTGAAACAATGGATCGAAGATCTGGTGACGCGCGGCTCCGGCTGGAATGACGCCGTGCTGTTCTCACGCTGCTGGGAGAATGATGCCGCGGAACTGAATGAGTTGGCGCTGGCGCTGGCAACCTCGAAGGAACGCTATCTGGAGACGACGCAACTGGGGCGAAGCTTCGGCATCGCTGCCTCTGTCTTCCTCCCTTCTCCCCTTGCGGGAGAAGGTGGCCGAAGGCCGGATGAGGGGCCGCCCAGGCTCAACCTCTCACCCGCCGCTGCGCGGCACCCTCTCCCGCAAGGGGAGAGGGAAGATTGGGCTTATCCCATCGCAGCGGGCTCGTCCTGCGCGGCACTCGACATTCCAAGGCATCATGCCCTGCTCGCCTACCTCCAGGGCTTCTGCGCCGCGCTCACCTCCGTGGCGGTTCGCCTCGTGCCGCTCGGTCAGACGGCGGGTCTTGAGACATTGCGGGACCTTATGCCCGTCATCACCGCCACGGCGGAGCGTGCCGCTACTGCATCGCTCGACGATCTCGGCACCATCACGCTGGTTGCCGACATCGCCGCGATGAAACATGAAACACAGTATTCGAGAGTGTTCCGCACATGAGTGCTTCCTCCTCGCACGGCCCGCTTCGCGTCGGCATCGGTGGCCCCGTCGGCTCCGGCAAGACGACGCTCACCGAAAAGCTCTGCAAGGCGATGAGCGGGAAATACTCGGTCGCGGCCATCACCAACGACATCTATACGAAGGAGGATGCCCTGATCCTCAACCGGCTGCAGGCGCTGCCGGAGGACCGCATCATGGGGGTGGAGACCGGCGGCTGCCCGCATACGGCGATCCGCGAGGATGCCTCAATCAACCTCGCCGCGGTTGACGAGATGACGAAGCGCCACCCGGACCTCGACGTGATCTTCATCGAATCGGGTGGCGACAACCTTGCCGCCACCTTTTCTCCCGACCTTGCAGACATCTCGCTCTATGTGATCTCGGTCTGCCAAGGCGAAAAGATCCCGCGCAAGGGAGGGCCTGCCATCACGAAGTCGGACCTGCTCATCATCAACAAGGCCGACCTGGCGCCCCACGTGATGGCCAATCTCGACATCATGGAAAGCGACACGAAAAAGGTGCGCGGCGAGCGGCCTTATGTGTTTACCGATCTCCTGCGCCAGAAGGGCCTCACCGAGGTAATCACCTTCATCGAGAAGGCTGGCGGCCTCTCCTGAAACAACCGGCGGCCCCGGTATGGTTAACAAGGCATTAAGGAAATTAACTAAACTTTTTCTTAACTTTTGACGATTCCTGCCCTTCCGGGCGACAAAGGTCCCCGCAGGCACAAAGTGCCGCGTGGGGGCCTACATGAAGTTCAAGTCCATAGCAGCAATGGTCGCGGTCATCGGATTCTGGGCAATCCTGGCATCCTCCGCGCAGGCCCAGCCGACATCCGCAAGGGAATTCGGCAAGACGCTGCCGCCCGTGGGCTACGTCAGCTACTGCGCCCGCTCGCCTGAAGAATGCCTGCCGGACCGTGCCAAGGCAACGCGCATCGACCTCACCGAAGAGCGCTGGGCCGAGCTGATGATGGTCAATACCTTCGTCAATGCCAAGATCGCTCCGGTCCGTGATGAAGACCTCTACGGCCAGGCCGAATTCTGGACGATGCCCAAGGATGCCGGCGACTGCGAAGACATTCTCCTCATGAAGCGCCGCTACCTGCACGACATGGGCTTTCCCCTGGGAGCGCTGCGCATCACGGTGGTGCTCGATGAAACCGGCGAAGGCCATGCCGTGCTCACCGTCGTCAGCCGCAAGGGCGACTATGTGCTCGACAATCGCCGCAACGAGATTCGCCGCTGGAACGATACCGGCTACCGTTTCCTGAAGCGCCAGTCGGGCCGCAACCCGAAGGTCTGGGTGTCGCTGGTCGAGACTGCGCCCGAAACGGGTGGATCGATCCAGGTGGGCTCGGGACAATAAGGCATTGTGCGGGCCATCGCCTTGCCGCTCGCCCAACTCATGAAGTGGTACCGCTGCCCCGGCTCGAACGGGGGACCCCTAGATCCACAATCTAGTGCTCTAACCAACTGAGCTACAGCGGCACGTCTCTTCAACGTGGGGCGTTCCTAGCCCCAGTCGCGCGGGATTTCAAGACAACAAAAAGGCCCGCGATGGTGAGCGGGCCTTCTCCAGTTTGCGGCGGCGGGCGGGGAGGACGCCCGGACGCCGTTCAATCATTCGTTCAGGCCGCGGCCTTGGAGAAGCTGGTGAAGGACTTCGTCAGTGATTCCTGCACGGGCTTCAGCGATTCCTTGGCGAGAGCCATGGACAGTTCGCTCAGCTCGGTGGTCTGGCGCTGCATCGTCTCGGCCTGCTCCTTGAGGAACGTCTGCTGGAGCGTGAAGACCTCGGCCGGTTCCTTCACCGCGAAGAACTTGCGGGCGAAGGCGAAGCCGGCATTGACGTTCAGCTGGGCAAATTCCATCGTCTTCAGCTGGATGTCGGTGACGCGGTTCTTGTAGGCGTTGGCGGCGGCGTCCAGCATCTGGACGTTGCCATGGGCGACTTCGCTGACCTTCTCGAAGGCAGCCTGCGCCTGATCGACGGACTTCTGAGCGAAGCTGTTCACGTCAGCAATGGTTTCGGTGGTCATTTCGGGTTTTGCCTTCTTGATCGACATCTTCATCTCCTGCCGGCCAGGCCATGAATGCGCCTGCCTGATGACCACTATATAGGCTAGAAAATGGTGCAGTGCAATATAAATGTTGCAACGCGCCAATTCACAAGAAAATTCGGGCATTTAACGAAATATGGACGGAGCACCCGGAAATCGTTTAGTTTGGATTAAGCTGCTGTAGCATTCCGACCCAAGAGAAAGAGACACCGTGGCCGACGTGGCGACACCGACGCTGGAAGACCTGCGGGACGTGCCCGAAGCCGCCTGGCTCTGGGATGGCTCGCGCGCGCGTATTGTATGGGCCAACCGGGCAGGGATCGCCTACTTTGGCGGCGCCTCTCTTTTCGACCTGATCGACCGGCCATTCGATTTCCTCGAGCCTGGCGTCGAGCAGATCGCCAATTTTGCCCGGACACTGAGACGTGGGCAGGTGGAAACGGCCCTGCTGCATTTCCCCTCGTCCGGCGCCACGGCGCCCCTGTCCTGCCGCTGCATGGTTCATGCGCTGGCCGATGGACGGCCCGGCGTCCTGGTGGTCGCCCGGCATTCCGCTGCGGCCCAGGCCCAGAAAGCCAGCGATGACATTCTCGCGGCCTTCGACATTCTCCCCTCCGCTGCCGTTTTGGTGGCGCGGGACGGATCGATCCGGCATCTCAACGCGGCAGCGCTTCTGCTCCTGGGTGCAGGCCAGAGAGCCAGCCTCGCAGGCCTGCTGGCCGACCAGCAGTCAGCGGACGACATGCTGAGCCGTGTCGAAACCGCCGGTACGGTCGTCACCACGAAGCCCCTCACGGTGCGTCTGGGCCAGCGCGATATTAGGCTGACGGCGAGACTGATCAACCGCGCCGCGGACGACAATGCCTTCGCCATGCTGCTCCTCGACGACGTGACCGAGCGCCGCGCCCTCGAACTGAAGCTGACGGGCGCGGAGTCCTTGCCCGCCGCACCCCTGCCAACGGCCGCGGGTGCGGATGAGCCGACCGCCAAGCCGCTCTCCGAATCAGATGCCGCCGCTTTCGAGAAACTCGCCCGGACGCTCGGTGAAGGCATTCGCCACGTTCCCCGCCGCGACGTGAAGACCGAAACGGAAGCTCAACCAGCCACGCAGACCGCGCCAGCTGCGGAGACTCCGGCACCGAAGCAGGACCCGGCTCCGCCGCGCCGCAAGCTGCAGCGCATTCCCGATCAGGTAAGGCTGCCGCTCGAAAATCGCGCGGACGCATTGATGGTCGCCAAGGACGGGCAGTTGCTCTTTGCCAATCCCGCCGCTGCCCGTCTGTTCGGGTACGAAACCGGCGAAGACGTCATCAACGACGAGAGGCTTTTCGACCGCTTCGGACAGTTGGGCCAATCCCTGCCCGGCAGCGACATTGCCAGGGTCGATGGCAAGACGATCCATGCCACGGTGCAGATGAACGTGATCCCGTGGCTCGGCGGGCCTGCACGTCAATTCGTGGTGAAACCGGCAGAGCCGCCAAAGGCAGTCCCCCCCGAACCCAAGCTCGTGACGGCGACGGCCCTTGCACCTGAGCCCTCGGTTAAAGCCATGAGGCCTTCGGCGCCAGAGTCCAAGCCCAGCGACGCGCCACCAGCACCCAAGCCCACGGCCGAGGTCATCCAGCTTCCGGTACGCAACAACCCTACCGAAGCCGATCAGGAATTGCGGGCCATTCTCGATACCGCCGCCGACGGCATCATCACGCTCGATCAGGATGCGCGCATCCACACGTTCAGCGCCGGGGCCGAGGCAATCTTCGGCTACCGGATCGCCGACGTCGCCGGAAAGCCCTTCGTCGACCTTCTCACTCCCGACAGCCGCAAGACGGTGCGGGATTATCTTGCGGCCCTCCAGGGCCCGGGTCTTGCGAGCGTCTTCAACGACGGGCGCGAAGTGACGGCAGTGGTGAGCCAGGGTGGAACGGTGCCGCTGTTCCTGACCATCGGCAGATTGCAGGCCACGCGGTCCCAGGCCGCCTTCTGCGCGGTCGTGCGCGACATCACGCAATGGAAGAAGACTGAAGCGGAACTGCGCGAGGCCAAAGAGCGTGCCGAAGCGACAAGCCGGCAGAAGTCGGAATTTCTTGCCAGCGTGAGCCATGAACTGAGAACGCCGCTCAATGCCATCATGGGTTTCTCGGAAGTGATGCGGCTTGGCCGATTCGGCGAGATCGACAACGAGAAATACCGCGGCTACGTCCACGACATTCATTCCAGCGGCACGCATCTCCTGTCGCTCATCAACGACCTGCTCGATCTCTCCAAGGTCGAGGCGGGCAAGCTTGAATTGAACTTTACCTCGGTGAACCTCGGCGATGTGGCGGAGCATGCGCTGAAGTTGCTGCAGGAACAGGCGACAGCGGCGCGCGTGGTGCTGCGGAAGTCATTGCCTGCTGAACTCCCCAATGTGGTGGCCGATCTGCGCTCGATGCGGCAGGTCATGCTGAACCTCGTGTCGAACGCCATCAAGTTCACCGATCCGGGCGGGCAGGTGGTGATTTCCGCGCAGCTCATGCCGGCGGGCGAACTGAAGCTCCGCATCAAGGACAGCGGCATCGGCATGTCGGCGACGCAGCTCCGCGATGCGCTCGAGCCATTTGGCCGCGTGACCACCGAAGGCCGCGACGTGCAGGGCACTGGACTGGGCCTGCCGCTGACCAAGGCCCTGGTCGAGGCCAATCGCGCGAGCTTCGAGTTGTCGAGCGAGCCGCGCAAGGGAACTCTGGCCGAGATCACCTTCCCCACAACCCGCGTGTTGGCGGACTAGCCAGGCCATGGCGAATGCCGAAGCCGGGGCCGTGCTGAAAGGCCCGCCACCGCCGTTGAGCGAACGCCTGCTGAGTTCGGGCGCCCTCATCATCAGCCTCGCACTCGGGCTGCCGGTGCTGACCATTCTCTTCCTCGCCTTCACGCCCACCGAGAACGTCTGGCCGCACCTGATCTCGACCGTGCTTCCGGGATATGTGCTCCGCACGCTGGGTCTCATGGCCGGCGTGGGCTGCATCACCTTCGTCGTCGGAACGGCGGTTGCTTGGCTCGTCACAATGTGCCGGTTCCCGTTGCGGCCGCTGTTCGTGTGGGCCTCGCTGCTGCCGATGGCGATGCCGGGCTATATCGTGGCTTATACCTATGTCGACTTCCTCAGTTTCGCTGGCCCGCTGCAGACATGGTTGCGCGGGCTCTTCGGCTGGAAGACCCCCGCCGACTACTGGTTTCCCGAAATCCGCTCGCTGGGCGGCGCCATCGTCGTGCTTTCCATGGTGCTTTATCCCTATGTCTTCCTCACGGCGCGGGCGAGCTTCACCCGCCAGCCGGCAACACAGCTCGAAGTGGCGCGCGCGCTGGGCCAGACACCGTGGGGCGCCTTCCGCACCGTGGCGCTGCCTCTCGCCCGCCCCGGCATCGC
>NZ_JBGSOZ010000095.1:0-4768 GCF_041738905.1 Aestuariivirga sp. | reverse complement strand
GCCCAGCAGCCGCGCCGCAACAGCGGCGGCGGCGGCGCGCCCAAGCGCTCCGGCGGCACCAGCTGGATGACCGATCTCGGCAAGCAGCAGGCCTGATTGTAAGATCGTCCGAAGACCACTAGAGTCCGGGATCACGCCAAGTGATCCCGGACTTTTTTCATGAATGCGCTCAAGTCTGCCTTCTTCGGCCTGCTCCTCGTGGCGGCCTCCGTCATTCTCCTGTTTTGGGCCGAAGGCCGCGCGGTGAACACTGCGAAGGCTCTGGAGGAGGGCTCCGGCATCGTGGTCGAGGCCGATGCGGCGACAATCGACCCGGCGAACGAAGGCAAGCTGCTCCACATTTCAGGCGACGCCGTTCCGCAGGACGTGCCCGCCGACACGCGGCTTGGGCTCAGCGCGGAGGGGGCCGTGAGCCTCACCCGCAAGGTCGAGATGCTGCAGTGGAAGGAAACCAGCCGTGAGGTGGAACGCACCGGCACGGATGGCAAGACCACCAAGACGAAGGTCTACGACTACGAGAAAGTGTGGTCAGCGTCGCCCATCGACTCAACCACCTTCAAGACCGCGTCTGCACCCAAGAACCCCGCGATGCCGCTTTCGGGCGACAGTTTCGAGATCGCCGCCGCGAAGGTCGGCGCCTTCGTCATCGCAGGGAACGCCATTGCCCCGTTGGGCCAGGAGAAGCCGGTGGCGCTCACCGACAGCGGCATCGAGATGGCGGCAGGTGCTCTTGGCGGCGCCCGGCCCATGTGGCTCGTCAACAACCAGTATCTCTCGGCTGACGACCCGGACAGCCCGCAGGTGGGCGACATCCGGATTTCCTTCCAGCGCGGCGATGTCTCGCGCGTCAGCATCGTGGGCAAGCAGGGCAACGGCAAGCTCATGCCCTACACCACCAGCAATGGCCGCGAAGTGTTCCTCATCCAGGCGGGCAGCGCCACGGCGGCGGAGATGTTCAAGGATGCGATCGCCGGCAACAAAATGCTCACCTGGATCATCCGCATCGGCGGGCTTGTCCTCATGTTCATCGGCTTCGCCATGACCTTCAGCCCCTTGACGGCAACGCTCGGCCGCGTGCCCCTGATCGGCGGCCTCGTTCGCGGCGGCGCGGCACTCGTCGGCATCGTCCTCACCTTGATGCTGGGTTCGCTGGTGATCGCCGCGGGCTGGGTCTTCTACCGCCCGCTGCTGGCGCTCCTCATCGTGGCCATCGGCGTCGGCCTCGCGGTGGCTGTCGGCATGATGGGGAAGAAAAAGCAGGCGGCGATCACGAAGTCTCCGGCGTGAAAGACGAGAATGGGGCATCATGACCCGGGCTGACCCCCCATGAACGAAAATGCCCGCGGATCGCTCCGCGGGCATTTTGATTCATCCGTTCACGGAGAACGTCAGATGGCGCTCTGGATCGCCTTCAGGTGTTCGAGGTTTTCAAGCGCCTTGCGGCGGGCTTCGTCCGACTTGGCGTCGGTGACGTCGTCCTCGGCATCCTTGATCTGACGGGCGATGGCGTCCGAGCTGAGTTCTTCCATCGGGATCGCCACTTCGGCAAGCAGCGTCAGCCCTTCCGGGTTCACTTCCACCATGCCGCCCTTGACGAAGATGCGGTCGGACGAGCCGCCGTCCTTGTAGACGGTGACGACACCCGGCTTCAGCGTCGACAGGATCGGCGCATGTCCCGGGAATATGCCCATCTCGCCCTCGGTTCCGGGGAGGGTGACCGAAGCCACGCTCCCTGAGAACAGAAGCCGCGCCGGGCTCACGAGTTCGAAATGAAGGCCAGCCATCTGGATTACGCTGCCTCGGCGGCGAGACGCTTGGCCTTCTCGACGGCCTGCTCGATGGTGCCGACCATGTAGAAAGCGGGCTCGGGCAGGTGATCGTAGGTGCCGTCGCAAAGGCCCTTGAAGCCCTTGATGGTGTCTTCGAGCTTCACCTGCACGCCCGGCGAACCGGTGAACACGGCGGCGACGTCGAAGGGCTGCGACATGAAGCGCTCGATCTTGCGGGCGCGGGCAACCGAGAGCTTGTCCTCTTCCGAGAGCTCGTCCATGCCGAGAATGGCGATGATGTCCTGCAGCGCCTTGTAGCGCTGGAGGATCTGCTGCACCCGCCTGGCCGTCTGGTAGTGCTCTTCACCGACGATGCGCGGGTCCATCATGCGCGAGGTGGAGTCGAGCGGGTCGACGGCGGGGTAGATGCCCTTTTCGGCAATCGAGCGCGACAGCGTGGTGGTCGCGTCCAAGTGGGCGAATGAGGTGGCGGGGGCCGGGTCGGTCAAGTCGTCGGCCGGCACGTAAATCGCCTGCACCGAGGTGATCGAACCCTTGTTGGTTGTCGTGATGCGCTCCTGAAGGGCGCCCATGTCGGTTGCGAGCGTGGGCTGATAGCCCACGGCCGACGGGATGCGGCCCAAGAGAGCCGACACTTCGGAACCGGCCTGCGTGAAGCGGAAGATGTTGTCCACGAAGAACAGCACGTCCTGGCCCTGGTCGCGGAAGTGCTCGGCGACGGTGAGGCCCGAGAGCGCCACGCGCATACGTGCACCCGGCGGCTCGTTCATCTGGCCGAACACGAGGGCGCACTTCGACTTCACATCCGGGTCCGGATTGTGCGGATCGGCATTCACCTTGGATTCGATGAACTCGTGATAGAGATCGTTGCCTTCGCGCGTGCGCTCGCCCACGCCGGCGAACACCGAGTAGCCGCCGTGCGTCTTGGCGACGTTGTTGATCAGTTCCTGAATGAGCACCGTCTTGCCCACGCCGGCACCGCCGAACAGGCCGATCTTGCCGCCCTTGGCGTAAGGCGCCAGAAGATCGACCACCTTGATGCCGGTGACGAGGATCTGGGCTTCCGTCGACTGCTCGACGAACTCGGGAGCCGGAGCGTGAATGGGGCGGCGGAGCGAGGTCTTGATCGGACCTGCCTCGTCGATGGCCTCACCGATCACGTTCATGATGCGGCCAAGTGTTTCCTCGCCGACCGGAACCGAGATCGAGTTGCCGGTATCGGTCACGGCCTGTCCGCGCACCAGACCTTCGGAAGCGTCCATGGCGATGCAGCGCACGGTATTCTCACCCAGATGCTGGGCGACTTCGAGAACCAGACGGTTCTTGCCGTTCATGGTTTCAAGTGCGTTCAGAATGGCCGGCAAGGCACCATCGAAGGCAACGTCGACGACAGCGCCCGTGACCTGGGTGATGCGGCCGGTGGACTTCGAACCCGATGCGTCGGCGGAGGCGGCTTTCTTTGCCATGTGTTTCGTCCTTCTCGTGTTCTCTTAGAGCGCTTCCGCGCCCGAAATGATTTCGATGAGTTCCTTGGTGATCTGCGCCTGGCGCTGGCGGTTGTACTTGATCGAGAGCTTGTTGATCATGTCACCGGCGTTGCGCGTGGCGTTGTCCATGGCGCTCATGCGGGCGCCCTGTTCGGAGGCAGCGTTCTCGAGCAGCCCGCGGAATACCTGCACCGCAATGTTGCGCGGCAGCAGGTCGGCAAGGATCTCGCCCTCTTCAGGCTCGGCCTCATAGACCGCACCACCGAGATCGGCGGGCTTGCCGCCCTCGACCTGCGCCGGGATCAGGCGGAGTGCCGTCGGCTTCTGCGAGATCACCGACTTGAATTCGGCAAAGAACAGAGTGGCGACGTCGAACTGGCCTTCATGGAACATCTTGAGCACGGTCGCGGCCACGCCCTGGGCGTTCTCGAAGGTCACGTTCTTCTGGCCGCGGAAGTCCACCGCCTCGATGAAGTACTTGCCATAAAGGCGCTTCATCGAGTCGTTGCCCTTCTTGCCGACAGTGAAGATCTTCACCGTCTTGCCTTGGGCGATCAGCCGGTCGGCGTGCTCGCGTGCCAGCTTGGCGATCGAGGAGTTGAAGCCGCCGCAAAGTCCGCGCTCGGCGGTGGCGACGACCAGCAGGTGCGTCTCGTCAAAACCTGTGCCGGTCAGCAACGTCGGAGCACCCGCCTGCCCCGCCATCGACGATGACAGGTTGGCGAGCACCGCGGCCATGCGCTCCGAATAGGGGCGCGCGGCGACGGCTGCTTCCTGGGCGCGGCGTAGTTTCGCCGCGGCCACCATCTGCATGGCCTTGGTGATCTTGCGTGTCGCCTTCACCGAGGCGATGCGGTTTCGTAAGTCCTTGAGACTTGCCATCGGGCTTTAAACCTTAAGCAAAGGACTTGGCGAAGGCGTCGACGGCGGCCTTGAGCTTCGGCATCGTCTTGTCCGAAATCGCTTTCTCGGTGCGGATCGCCTCAAGCACATCGGCGGCCTTGTCGCGCACGTAGCGCAGCAGGCCTTCCTCGAAGGGCTTCACCTTGGTGACGGGCAGCGCATCGAGATAGCCGTTGACGCCGGCATAGATCGACACGACCTGCTCTTCCGTCTTCATCGGCGAGAACTGGCCCTGCTTCAGAAGTTCGGTCAGGCGGGCGCCGCGGTTGAGGAGGCGCTGCGTCGAGGCGTCAAGGTCGGAGCCGAACTGCGCGAAGGCGGCCATTTCACGATACTGGGCGAGCTCACCCTTGATCTTGCCGGCCACCTGCTTCATCGCCTTGGTCTGGGCGGCGGAGCCGACGCGCGACACCGAGAGGCCGACGTTCACGGCCGGGCGGATGCCCTGGTAGAACAGTTCGGTTTCAAGGAAGATCTGGCCATCGGTGATCGAGATGACGTTCGTCGGAATATAGGCCGACACGTCGTTGGCCTGCGTCTCGATGACGGGGAGTGCCGTCAGCGAACCGCCGCCGAGCGAGTCGTTCA
>NZ_JBGSOZ010000086.1:0-12849 GCF_041738905.1 Aestuariivirga sp. | reverse complement strand
GGCCGCTCAATACCGGCGCCGCGCGGCTGGCGGCGGCAGCTGCGTTGAAGACCGGCGCCGGGCTGGTGACGCTGCAAGGCACGCGCGAGGCGCTGGCGGTTCATGCGGCACATGTCACCGCCATCATGCTGTCCGACACCGCTCTTGGCGTGATGCTGGAAGACCGGCGCAAGAATGCCGTCTGCATCGGTCCCGCTGGAGGCGTAGGAGATGCGACGCGGGCCAATGTGCTGGCGGCACTCGCGAGCGGTGCCTCGGTTGTTCTCGATGCCGATGCGTTGACGTCCTTCGGACAAATCCCGGACGCGCTCTTCAAGGCGATTGCCACCATCCCCGAACGGCCCGTGGTGATGACCCCTCATGATGGCGAATTCATCAGGCTGTTCAACGGTTTGTTGCCGGAATCGGACTCAAGGCTTCAACGCGCCCGTGAGGCCGCAAGGCGCTCTGGCGCGGTGATCGTGCTGAAGGGGCCCGATACGGTGATCGCGGCACCCGATGGCAGGGCGAGGATCAATGCCAACGCGCCGCCTTCGCTCGCCACCGCCGGATCGGGCGATGTGCTGGCAGGCATCGTGACGGGACTTCTGGCTCAAGGCATGAGCGGCTTCGATGCCGCCTGTGTCGCCGTGTGGTGTCACGGTGAAGCAGCAAACCGGCACGGGGACCACGGCCTGACGGCAGAGTCGCTGCTCGCATTCCTATGAACCGTCCGCTTGTCCTGCTCCTCGTCACCGGCATCGCCTTCGGCTGCAATTTCCCGCTTGGCAAGCTGGCGCCAGCGGCGGGCGTCAATCCGGCACTCTGGGCCATCGTCATCTGCCTTGGTGCCGGAACCGCGCTGCTCATCGTCACCCGTCTGGTCGAGACGGCGCCGCCGGTCCCCGGCATCCTGCGCTATGCGGCGATCTCGGGACTGGTCTCCAACGTCATTCCGCTGTTCCTCACCTTCGCCGCCATACCGCACATTGGCAGCGGGCTGGCCGCCGTTCTCGTGGCGACATCGCCGGTCACCACGGCACTCCTGTCCATGCTGCTGAAGGTGAGGCCGCCCACGCTCCTCGGACTGGGCGGCATCGCTCTGGGGCTTGCGGGAGCCCTCGTCATCATCGTCGGCCGCAGCTCCGGCATCGCGGGAGGTGACCTCCGCTGGCTGTTGCTCGCCGGGCTGATCCCGGTGTTTCTCGGGGCAGGCAATGTCTATCGCACCTGGGCCTGGCCAAAGGGAGCCGGTCCGATGCGGCTCGGCGCCATTGTCAATCTCGCCGCCGTGCCGCCGCTGGCCGTTTTGGGCTTCGCCTGGAGCGGTTTCGATCTCGCGCCGCTGCTGACCGTGCCCTGGCTGGTCGTGGCACAACTGGCCGCTTCGACCATCATGTACCTCACCTTCTTCCGCTTGCAGGCTGCAGGCGGGCCGACCTACCTCTCGCAGATCGGCTATGTGGCGGCGGCCCTGAGCGTCGCCATCGGCGTGGCATTTCTGGGCGAAACCTACCCGGCCATCGTCTGGGCTGGCGTCGCGGTAGTCGCCGCAGGGATTGCGCTCTCGACACTGGCGCAAGCCCGTGCGGCGCGGGCCTGAAAGCTGCACACCAAGGTGTCGCGACACTGTCGGTATGGTTGAAGGCCTTTCGGACAATGCTGCGGCGTTGCGAAGGAATCTTAAACGCCGTACCGTCCCGATCTGCACGATCCCGGGACCATGAGAAACAGGGTTTGGTCGGTATGATTGCATTCCCGCCATGGAACCGGAATCGGTTGTCTTTCTTCTCTTGGAGTGCGGGAACCCCTCTGCTATAGACCGCGCCCATTGCAGCGGCCCGGAGCTAATCCTCGTGCGCGGGCGTGGTGAAATTGGCAGACACGCAGGATTTAGGTTCCTGTGGGGAAACCCGTGGGGGTTCAAGTCCCTCCGCCCGCACCATGCACGAGCAGAACCGGCGCCAAGGCCCATGATTTAGAGACGGAAGCAGGAACGATGCAGGTTACCGAGACGCTCAGCGCTGGCCTCAAGCGCGAATACCAGGTGGTGGTGAACGCCGCCGAGCTCGACAAGCAGCTGAACGACAAGCTGGCCGACATGTCGAAGCGCGCCAACATCAAGGGCTTCCGCCCCGGCAAGGTGCCCGTGCATCACCTGAAGCGCGTCTATGGCAAGTCGGCCATGGCCGAAGTCGTGCAGGAGGCGATCGACCAGCAGTCGAAGGCGCTCCTCGAGGACAAGAAGCTGAAGCCCGCCTACCAGCCGGAAGTGAAGCTGCCCGAGAACCAGGATGAAGTGAACGCCATCATGGAAGGCAAGGGCGACCTGTCCTTCTCTGTGGCGCTCGAAGTCATTCCGGATTTCGAAGTCAAGGACCATGCCGGCCTCGATCTCGTCCGCCATGTGGTGGAAGTGACCGAGGACCAGATCGGCGAGACGCTGACGCGCCTGTCGAGCCAGTCCAAGAACTTCGAGGAGAAGGCCGGCGCTGCCGAGAAGGGCGACCGCCTCACCATCAACTTCGCCGGCACCATCGACGGCGTCGCCTTCGAGGGCGGCACCGCCGAGGACGTGGCGCTGGAAATCGGCTCGGGTCAGTTCATCCCCGGCTTCGAAGACCAGCTCATCGGTGCCAAGGCCGGTGACGACCTCACGGTGAAGGTGACTTTCCCGGAAAGCTATGGCGTCCAGGAACTCGCCGGCAAGGCCGCTGAGTTCGCCACCAAGGTGACCAAGGTCGAAGGCCCCAAGGAAACCGTCATCGACGACGAGTTCGCCAAGAAGATGGGCTTCGAGGACCTCGCCAAGCTCAAGGACATGGTGAAGGAGCGCATGGGCCAGGAGTTCGCCCAGATGACCACCATGAAGCTGAAGCGCGACGTGCTCGACGCGCTCGACAAGGAATACACCTTCGAACTGCCCGAGAAGCTGGTGGACGCCGAGTTCAACGGCATCTGGAACGCGCTGACCCAGGAAATGGCACGCGCATCGAAGTCCTTCGCCGACGAGAACACGACGGAAGAGGATGCCCGCAAGGAGTATCGCGCCATCGCCGAGCGCCGTGTGCGCCTTGGCCTGGTGCTCGGCACCATGGGCGAGAAGGAGGGCGTTCAGGTCTCCGAGCAGGAACTGCAGAACGCCCTGATGAGCCGCATGCGCCAGTTCCCCGGCCAGGAGAAGATGGTCATCGACTATTACCGCAAGAACCCGCAGGCCATGATGGAACTGCGTGGACCCATCTTCGAGCAGAAGGTCGTCGATGCGATCGTGTCGAAGGCTAACGTGTCTGACAAGACCGTCACCAAGGACGAGCTTCAGGCCATGGTTCAGGACGAAGACGAGGTTCCGGGCGAGGCAGCCTGAGCTTCATCCGTCAACGGACGAGTTATTGCAAACGGCCGGAGATCTCCGGCCGTTTTGCTTTTCTGGCCTCCCAATGCTGAAAGCGGCCATCTGTTGACCTCATGGAAAGTTGCTGACATCGTCTCGGCCAAAGGCGGAGTGCCGGCATGCCCACTTACAATCAGTTCTTCGACAAGCTCGGGCTTCTGGAGTCCGGCGACGACTATTCCTTTGTCGACCTCGACGAAAATCTCGGCCGCTACCGGATGGGCGAGCGGGCTCTCACAGACACAGGCTTCGTGTACCCGGACGGCATCCCGGCGAACAACGACTATTCAGGTGAGTGGACGGGCAAGCTCGGGGTGTTCAGCGCTAGGGAATTTCTCGCCGACGAGAAGGCGCAGGATGCCGCAATCAAGCTCTACATGGACGTGCTGTGGAACAGTCTGGGCGCCTTCACCCGCTTTGAGGGCCAGGTGATCGATGGCATTGCGATCACCACGTCGGGTCTTGCTGCCGGCGCCTATCTCGTTGGGCCCAGCGGCATGAAGTCTTTCCTCAACACCGGCGGCGATACAGTTCCTAAGGATGGTGATGGCGTCTCTGTCGTCAAATATCTGAAACAGCTCGGCGGATTCACCACGCCATTCATCGTCGATCACTCCGGCAACGAGAGCATTGCCGGCGGCAGCGGCAAGGACATATTGAGCGGTTTCGACGGCGATGACACGCTGAGCGGCGCCAGCGACGATGACGTGCTGAAGGGTGGCAGTGGAAATGACACGCTGAGCGGCGACATCGGGGATGATACCCTGAATGGTGGCAGCGGCGTTGATGCCCTCGACGGAGGCGACGGTGACGACATCATGAATGGTGGCGATCAGGCCGATACACTGCAAGGTGGGATCGGTGATGACACGCTCAACGGCGGGGCGGGTGTTGATACTCTGCACGGCGGCGACGGCGAAGACATACTGAGCGGCGATATCGCAAATGATACCCTGAATGGTGGCATTGGTAGTGATGCTCTGTATGGCGGAGACGGTGATGACATCCTGAATGGAGATGATCAGGCCGATACCCTGCAAGGTGGGATCGGTGATGACTCGCTCGACGGCGGGGCGGGTGTTGATACTCTGGATGGTGGCGATGGCGATGACATTCTGAATGGTGGCAATCAGGATGACACGCTGCAGGGCGGGTTCGGCAACGATACGCTCAACGGCGGCATCGGCAACGATACCCTGAATGGCGGCAGTGGTGTTGACGCTCTGGACGGTGGCGACGGCGATGACATTCTGAATGGCGGCGAACAGGCTGATACGTTGCAGGGCGGCACTGGCAACGACAGGCTGAACGGTGGAACAGGTGTGGATACCCTGAATGGTGGCGACGGTGATGATACTCTGAACGGCGACGTTGGTAACGACACGCTGAATGGCGGCCTTGGCGTTGATGCCCTGGACGGTGGGGATGGTGACGACATTCTGAATGGCGATGAACAGGCCGACACGTTGCAGGGTGGAATCGGCAACGATACGCTGAACGGTGGAACAGGTGCTGATACACTAAACGGTGGAGAGGGCGACGACGTTCTGAATGGTGGCGAACAGGCTGACACGCTGCAGGGTGGAATTGGCAATGACATGCTGAATGGCGGCGGCGGCGCGGATTTCATCGCAGGCGGCAACGGAAACGACATTCTGAACGGTGGCACCGGCGCCGACGCGATGCAGGGTGGTATCGGCAACGATACTTACTTCTTGTCCGAAGCAGCCGACATCGTGTCGGAGAGTGCCAGCGGCGGCCTCGACACTGTCATCGTCAAGGCGGGCGGGAGCTTTGCCTTCGAGAACATCGAGCGTCTCGAAATCAGCACGGCAGGCGCCCAGGACGTTACCGTCCAGTCCGCTGACTTGCGTGAATTCGTGTTCGACAGCGAGGGTGGTTCGATCACTTTCAAGCTATCGGAGGCGCCGGCCGAAGCAATCCTGAACATCGTGTGCGGCACGGGAGCGGATACGTTCGTATTCAAGGCGGGGGCCTTTGCCGCCGCGACCGGGGTTTTCGACAACGGCGAGAAGATCGGATATTTCTGGGGATTCGACTTCGAGAATCTTGGAGCGAATGACCGGATTGACATCCGCAGCCTCGGTATTGAGCAGATCGTGTCCGGCAATATCAACCTGAATACCGATGGACAATTCCTCATGGCCCCGGGATCGCGCATCAATTTTGCGGACCAGTTCTTCACCAACACCACGGAGTCGTGGTGGTATCTGGACAGCGTGACCGGACTTTACTCGCCCAGCTTCACCGGCGACATCGTGGCCCAGAACTTCATCGTGTGAGGACCGGACCTGCACGCGTACTTCAGGAACCGGCCCTTGTTTCCAAGGGAACAGTGAGAGCGGCCGGTCTTGCGCTAGTCAGGTGTCATCAGGCACAACATGTACAGCGCAGGGAGCCAGAAGATGACCGTTTCATTCGCCACGCAGGCCGTAAGCTACCTTGAAGACCGCGCCGATGGCGGGTTTGCCTGGAACGTGGCCTATGACCTGAGCGCCAACGGTTCGGCCGTGAACGTGGAACTCCGGATCGATCTCGTGGGGGCCAATCCGGGCGCCACGGCGGAGGTGTGGGAAAAGGGCGCCGAGGCGATCTGGAACGAGAAGGTCTTCTTCTCGGATGGCAAGCAGCTCTACGCGTTCACCTTCGATGTCGATTTCGTCAACAGTAACGCGCATCATACCGTCGAGGTCCATGCCGGCGCCGGACGTGACGACATGGCGAACTGGTACCTGCAGCAACCCGACTGGGGCCAGGACTTCCTCGACGAGATCGGCGCTCACGAGATGGGCCACATGCTCGGCTATTTCGATGAATATGCGGGCGGCGCCACCTTCGGCGGCTTCACCACCACCGGCACGCTGATGTCCGACCTATCGCTCGTGGGCTTCGCGGATTATGTCTTCGGCATCGAGTTCTTTGCCGAGCAGGCCAGCGGCCAGACTCTGTCGGCCGTACTGGCCGATCTTGGAACCGCGGGCACCGATACGATCCGCGGCGGCGCGGGCCTCGATGGTATCTATGGGCTTGCCGGCAACGACAGAATTTCGGGCCTCGGCGGCGCTGACTTCATCAATGGCGGCGGCGGAGCCGACGTTCTTGCCGGCGGTGGTGGCAAGGACACGCTGATCGGCGCCAACGGCAACGACCGGATGAACGGAGGCGGCGGCTCCGATTTGCTCGACGGCGGCCTCGGCTTCGACACGTTCGTCTTCAGTGCCGCGCTGGGCAAGTCCAACATCGACACCATCGCCAGTTTCGACACCGCCAATGACACGATCGAACTCGACAACGCGACCTTCACCGGGCTTCGCGGCACGACGCTCGCGGCCTCGGCCTTCCACATCGGTGCGAGCGCGGCGGACGCCGGCGACCGCGTCATCTTCAATGCGAACTCGGGCGCGCTGCTGTTCGATGCCGACGGCAGGGGCGGCGACGCGGCCATCCAGTTCGCGGTGATCGAGACGCTGACCGGATCGCTCTCGGCCTCCGACTTCGCCATCATCTGACGGACCAATGGCCTGATACTCACGGTGCGGGCAACGCGTGTTCTACGGTCTGACAGTTGTCCGCGGCCCGACAGAAACGCCGGGGAGTCTTAACCCTCCCGGTGAAGGGGCTTCCATCCACACTCAGGCTCCCCTATCTATGGTGGCCAATCTGAAACCGATTCATCCGAAAGATATCCATGCGCGATCCCGTCGACATCCTCACCACCGGCGCCTTCTGGCCCTCCGTCATCCAGCAGGAAAGCCGGGGCGAGCGCGTCTATGACCTTCCCTCGCGCCTTCTTCGCGAGCGCATCATCTTCATCACGGGGCCCATCGACGATACCGTCGCGGCCTCGATCTGCATGCAGTTGCTGTTTCTTGAGGCGGAGAACCCCAAGAAGGAAATCTCCATGTATATCAACAGCCCGGGCGGTGTCGTCACCTCCGGAATGTCGATCTACGACACGATGCAGTTCATCCGCTGCCCGGTGTCCACCACCGTCATGGGGCAGGCGGCTTCGATGGGCTCGCTGCTGCTCACGGCGGGCGAGAAGGGCATGCGCTTTGCCCTGCCGAACGCCCGCATCATGGTCCACCAGCCGTCTGGCGGCTATCAGGGCCAGGTCACCGACATCATGATTCACGCCCGCGAGGTGGAGAGCCTGAAGCGCCGCCTCAACGAGATTTATGTGAACCACACGGGCCGCGACTACCAGACCATCGAGGACGCGCTGGAGCGCGACAACTTCTTCACGGCTGAAGCCGCGCTGGCCTTCGGCCTCATCGACAAGGTGATCGACAAGCGTGCGGCGCCGCCCGAAGGAAAGTGAGCGGCGAACGCTGCGACTTCAGGTTGAGCTTTGGTAGATGTGGTAATCAAGTCTTGATTAACCATATGTGCCCATGCTCATGTATTCATTGAGTCCGGTTACGCCCGGTACCTGTTAGACTGAACTGCGACAATCGCGGTGAAGTCTCGTTAAAGCCTGCATGCGTATCATGCAGCATTCTGTCCAAGGAGAGCATATGAGTAAGGCAACGGGGAGCGACAACAAGAACACCTTGTACTGCTCCTTCTGCGGAAAGAGCCAGCACGAGGTCCGCAAGCTGATCGCCGGGCCGACTGTGTTCATCTGCGATGAATGCGTCGAACTCTGCATGGACATCATCCGCGAGGAGAACAAGACCTCGCTGGCGAAATCCAAGGACGGCGTGCCGACTCCGCACGAGATCCGCAAGGTGCTTGATGACTATGTCATCGGCCAGGAGTACGCCAAGAAGGTGCTCTCGGTGGCGGTCCACAACCACTACAAGAGGTTGAATCACGCCCAGAAGCAGAATGACGTCGAACTGGCAAAGTCGAACATCATGCTCGTTGGCCCCACGGGCTCGGGCAAGACGCTGCTGGCGCAGACCCTGGCCCGCATCCTCGACGTGCCCTTCACCATGGCCGATGCGACGACGCTGACCGAAGCCGGCTACGTCGGCGAGGACGTCGAGAACATCATCCTGAAGCTGCTCCAGTCGGCCGACTACAATGTCGAGCGCGCCCAGCGCGGGATCGTCTACATCGACGAAGTCGACAAGATCAGCCGCAAGTCGGACAATCCCTCGATCACCCGTGATGTCTCGGGCGAGGGCGTCCAGCAGGCGCTCCTCAAGATCATGGAAGGCACGGTGGCGTCAGTGCCGCCGCAGGGTGGCCGCAAGCATCCCCAGCAGGAATTCCTGCAGGTCGATACGACGAACATCCTGTTCATCTGCGGTGGCGCCTTTGCCGGCCTCGAGCGCATCATCAATCAGCGCTCCAAGGGTTCGGGCCTGGGCTTCGGGGCAGAACTCCGCTCGCCGGAAGACCGCCGCACCGGCGCCGTACTACGTGAGCTGGAACCGGAGGATCTTCTCAAGTTCGGCCTCATCCCCGAATTCGTAGGCCGTCTGCCTGTCGTGGCGACGCTCGAGGACCTCGACGAGCCGGCCCTCATGCAGATCCTGACGGAGCCGAAGAACGCGCTGGTGAAGCAGTATCAGCGGCTCTTCGAGATGGAGGGCGTCAAGCTCACCTTCCCGGACGAGGCGCTCCATGCGATTTCCCGCCGCGCCATCGAGCGCAAGACGGGTGCCCGCGGCCTGCGCTCCATCATGGAATCGATCCTCCTTGAAACCATGTTCGACCTCCCCGCCATGAACGGGGTGGAAGAGGTGGTGATCTCGAAGGACGTGGTCGACGGCACGGCGAAGCCCCTGCTGATCTATGCCGACAAGCAGAACGGCAAGGCCACCGCCTCTGCCTGATCGCTCCAGAAACGTGTTTCGAGAACGGCCGGGCTCAGTCCTGGCCGTTCTTGCTTTTGGAGTTGCTGTAACATGCCGGTTCCGCAGGGCTTGTTACATGTAAACTGGCTTAGTCTGCCCGCATGACGGTTGTGGAAATGCGTCCGGGGCCCTTCCCGTCTGGGAAGAGCCCCGGTTCCGCTCTGCCGCGTGCCCCCTCAGTTGCCGGTGGACACACCGAGCGCGGCAAAGGATTTGCGAAGAGACGCCCCCAGGGGATCGCTGGAGGGAAAACAGGTCAAGCGCGATACGAGGCCATCGAGGCTGCGGACGGCTTCGTCCGACACGACATGATAGGCCAGCAGGACCAGCCCGGCATGGCCACCCAGCATGGCGCAGACGGCATCCGAGGGTGACAGGGGCTCATATGAGATGGGCTGCCACTCCGGCGCCGCCGTCTCCAGCCCGATCTTGGCCGCCCGGAGCCGGGCGCAATCGGTCGCATCGGCGATCCACAGGCTCCAGGTTACGTCCGGCCATTCTTCCAGTACCGGGAGCACCCATTTCGACATGGCCAGCGCTTCAGCCACGGATTCGCAGCGCGCGACGACAATGTCCTGCTCGGCGGGGGCCGCCGGGTTGATCGACTTCATGGGGAAAACAGCGCTCATGTTCATGACGAGCATCACGTAGGTTATCCAAACCGCTTTGAGGATGTTACGGCACGCAAGTAACGTGTTAAGTGCTCCTCAGGGATGGGTTGAATGGCTTTGACGAGGGAACAGAAGTCGTCTGGAACGGCCGTCACGGAGGCGGTGCGGTCCGGCCTGCCTGACCCTGCCCGTGTCAGGGCACATCTGCAGCGCGTCCTTGCCTTTGGTGACTTTGCCTCGGCCCCGCAGCTCTCGTCCTTCCTCACCTACATCATCGAGCAGAAGCTTGAGGGCCAGGAAGACCGCATCAAGGCTTATTCGATCGCCACCGAAGCCCTGGGCCGGCCCCCGAGCTTCGATCCGCAGCAGGACCCGATCGTGCGCGTTCAGGCCCGCCGGCTGCGGCAAGCGCTCCAGGCCTACTATGCCTCGCCGGAGGCCGATCCGGACTTGCGGATCGTGATCGCCACCGGAAACTACGTCCCGCAATTCGAGCTGGCTGAAGCGCAACCGGCCGCGATCACCCCGCAATTGCCCCCGGCCTCCCAGGCGCCTGCAGCGCAGTCTGCCGTTTCCATTCCGCGCTGGATCTGGCCGGCAGCGGCGGTTCTGGTCCTGCTGGCGGGCTTCGCCATGTGGAAGCTGGTGCCCGGACTCAGGCCGGAACTCGATCCCTATCTCTGGGAGCGGCCGCCGACCGAAGCCAATCCTCTCGGCATGCCGGCCATCGTGGTCACGGTCGCCTCCGAACGCCAGATGCCCGGCTGGTTCTCGCCCGAGCTTTTCGCCAAGGGACTGGAAGCCAACCTCTCGCGCTTCGACGAGTTCGTGGTATTGGCACCGGTCGAGAATCGGCCGCTCGCGGATACCGACTACCGACTCGACCTGACCTTCACAGGAGCGCCTTCGGCGGTGATTGGTACCGCCAGGCTGGTGCGCGGCCTTTCCGGCCAGATCGTCTGGAGCAATCGCTTCACTGTTCCGGAGGATTCAATTGACAGCTACGAACTGCTCGATGGCTCCCGCAAACTCGCGTCCACCATCGGCCAGCCCTATGGTGTGCTCTATTCGCAGGTGCTGGGCGATTCCCGCCGCACTGCCGACCAGACCTGCCTGCTGGCCGGCGACGAGTGGTTTCAGGTGCCTTCGCGTGACAAGATCGAGCCCATCCGGAAGTGCCTGACCGACATGATCGAGCGCAAGCCCGGGAACCATGTGGCCTACATGATGCTGGCCTATGTGCATGTGGCCCTGTTCCGCACCCTGCAGGGCGATGGCCCCGAGGAGGAACTGGCCAATGCGCTGACAATGGCCCGCCGGGCCATGGCGCTCAAGCCCGAGAGTGCCGGTACGCGGCAAGTGATGATGGAGGTGCAGTGGGCGCGCGGCAAGTTCGATCTCGCAGAAGAAGAGGGCCGCAAGGCCGTCGCCCTCAATCCGAACAACAGTGACGTGCTGGCCGATTTCGGATGTCGTTTGATCTACAGGGGCAAGTATTCGGAAGGCGAGACCTATACGCGCCGCGCGCTGAGATTGAACAGCCAGCCGCCGGTATGGCACTCCTTCTGCATGTTCGTTGCGGCTTACAATTCGGGCGACTTCGCATCTGCTGCGGCGGTGGCCGATACTCTCGAAGGCCGCCCCGCTCCGGAAGCCTCCATCCCGGTCATCCTGATGGCCATGCGCGACGGTCGGAAAGACAAGGCCGCCACCGCCCTCAAGGGCCTGTTGGCCTACGACCCGGCGATTGCCGTGGACCCATCGGAAGTCTTTGCCAGAATTGGGCTTTTGCCGGATGTGGCGGCGCCCCTCGTGGCCGCCCTGACGGCCCACATGAAGGAGCTTGGACCGTGACCGGCCGCGCGGCGGTGGCGGCATTGAAAATCATTAACCCCGCCTCCATCTCTCCCTGCAAGGCTGATGCTGTTCCCGGGGAAATATGTGCTTAAGATGCATGTGATTCACCCGTTTGCTGCCTGAGGCAAAACCGGGCGCCCTTGTGTGGTGGCAATCTCGCACCAGACTCCGCAGGCGGCCCAAGAAAGGAAAAAAGAATGAGCAACCCCGCTACTCCCGCCGGCAGCCTGGAAACCATTCCAGTCCTTCCGCTCCGCGACATCGTCGTCTTCCCGCACATGATCGTGCCGCTCTTCGTGGGGCGCGAGAAGTCCATCAAGGCGCTGGAAGAGGTGATGCGTGAGGACAAGCGCATTCTGCTCGTCGCGCAGAAGAACCCCGCCGATGACGATCCGGCCTCGGATGCCGTTTATGAAGTCGGCACGCTCGCCCAGGTGCTGCAGCTCCTCAAGCTGCCCGATGGCACGGTGAAGGTGCTGGTCGAAGGCTCCGATCGCGCGCGCGTCCATGGATTTTCGCCCCGCACCGAATTCTTCGAGGCGGAAGTCGAGGTGCTGCCCGCCGATCTCGGCACGCCCGCCGAGACGGAAGCCCTGGCCCGCACCGCCGTCACCCAGTTCGACAGCTATGTGAAGCTGAACAAGAAGGGGCCGCAGGAAGTACTGGCCTCCGTCGGTCAGATCACCGACCACTCCAAGCTCGCCGACACGATTGCTGCGCATCTTGCCATCAAGATTCCCGAGAAGCAGGAGCTTCTGGAGATGAACTCCGTCGCCCAGCGGCTGGAGAAGGTCTATGCGCTGATGGAAGGCGAGATCTCGGTGCTTCAGGTCGAGAAGCGCATCCGCAGCCGCGTCAAGCGCCAGATGGAGAAGACCCAGCGCGAGTACTATCTGAACGAGCAGATGAAGGCCATCCAGAAGGAACTGGGCGATGGCGAAGAGCGCAACGAGATCGACGAGATCGAAGCGCGCGTGAAGAGCACCAAGCTCTCGAAGGAAGCCAAGGAACGCGCCGAGGCCGAGATCAAGAAGCTCAGGCAGATGAGCCCGATGTCGGCGGAAGCCACCGTCGTGCGTAACTATCTTGACTGGATCCTCGGTCTGCCTTGGGGCAAGAATTCCAAGATCAAGACCGATCTCAACAATGCCGAGAAGGTTTTGGAAGGCGATCACTTTGG
>NZ_JBGSOZ010000092.1:0-8430 GCF_041738905.1 Aestuariivirga sp. | reverse complement strand
GCGGACAGAGTGTCGTCACCTTGATTACCTTGCAGTCTGTTGTTGTTGTTGCCGCCACGCAGAAAGTCATTCCCTTCGCCACCGTAGAGTGCATCCTCGCCCTCTCCACCGCGAATCGTGTCATTTCCTAAAAATCCGAATTCAACGAGGTGAAGGCCAACACCAAGTGGGTGGAATATACCTGCGTCGGCGCCGCCGTTCTGGCAACCCGGGGACTTGTCTATGACGGCTGCTGCGACGATGGCAGCGGCATGCTGCTGGCGGATGACGAATGGCTGGACGCCCTCGAGATGCTGACCGACGACCCCGATGCCCGCTACGAGATGGTGTGCCGCGCGCAGGAGAAGGTCGAGACGGTCTATAGCGTCGAGAACCTGCAGGCCCAGGTGCTTTCGATCTTCGCGGAGGCCCGCCGGGCCAGGGACGAGGCCAACGCAGCGCCATGGCCGCATGTCCTGAGCGGAACCCTGGCCGCAATCGCAGGGCGGGAACTGAAGATGCTGCTCGCCTGATCCGAGGCCAGCCGGCGACTGCCGTGGCGCGGTGATGTCAGGCCAGTGCTGCGGGAAGTTCCGGCGGCGGAGACAAGACCCGCGACAATTGCTCGAGCACGAGAACGCCATAGGCTCCGTTGGCGCCATTGCCCTTGTTCGAGTGATAGCGCGGCTTGAGGAAGCCGGAGGCCAGCCGCGCATCGATCGGGTTGGCGAGGAATGTGATGCCACTGCGCCGGCAGAGGCCCGCGACCGCCTGCTGCTTGAGCATCCACAGCTTGAGCCGCAGCAAACCTGGCAGCGCGGCCGTCTTGGCTGTGGCTGGAGAGCTGAAATGCTGGTCATCGCGCGGGGCGGGCGGACCGGCGCAGACGAGCGGCGCCGCGCTGGCCACAACTCTCGTGGACGAACAGGCCAAAACGACACTTGGCGGCGCGACGGCACATCAGTGGCGTGCGCTGTCAAGCTTCTCCTCGTCGCATTCCACTGCCACGAACGCGGCGGCCTGCGCGGCGAATTCCTCGACCCGCTTCTCGTCTTCTGACTTCTTCCGCGGCTGGTTCGCGGCAGCCGTGAGCTCATGTTCTCCAGCCGCGTACTTGAGAAACAGCCGCATGACGTGCGATACGCCCTCTTCTGTAACGTTGCGCAGGTCATCTGCATAGTAGCGCCCCCGGTTGAAGGCGCCCGTGATGATTTCGTAAGACGGGAAATAGTGGACGAAGTCGTACTGCAGACGCAGCGTCTCCGCCGCCACCCGCAGCACCGACTTCGAATAGGTGGTCGCCGACAGCACATGGGCATCGGGTGCCGCCGTCGCCATCAGCGGCACCGGCGACACCGTGAGAATGACACGGGCGGCCGGATTTACGGCCTTGAGCCCGTCGATGAAGGCCCTCATGTCGTTGACGACATCGACATAGGTCTGATTGTAGAAGCGACAGTACCGTGGGTCGAAAGCGCCGCCGTCCACGCCGGGGCAGATCGGAAACACGGCCCCGTCAGCCCGGGCCCGCCAGCATTCGGTCAGCCCGAGCGTGAACACGAACACATCCAGCGTCTCGAACATGCGGCGCACCGCCGCGAAGTGTTGTTCCCGGTCCACCAGCATTTCGGCCGCCGACACGAAATTGCCGGGCTGCACCGTCGGCCGGAACGGATCGCGCACTGTTCCATCCGGATCGACCCAGGGACCCTCCTTGGGCGCAAACCGACCATATGCTCGTTCGAACAGCTGCAGCAGTTGGCGGGCGGTATAGATGTTGCCGAAGCGGGCCGAGAAGGTGCTGTAGTTGTTTGCCACCCGGACATGCTCCGGCATCAGGGGGTGTCCTTCCTCCGCCACATAGTAGTTGAAGCCGGATGCCTTCAAGTGGCGCGCGATGTGCTGGGCGAAACAGCTCCCCGCCGTCGCCACCTTGGTTGAAGGAGAGAGGCTCAGATCGAATGTCCCGACAGGGTCCACGTCGCCCGCCGACATGCTTGCGACCGATCTCCGCCAGAAGGCCTTGGACGGCAGGGAAACGTAGGGATTGTCAGCCATGTTAAAATCCTTTGTCCTCTTGCCTCAGACTGCGGAAATCGCGTCCTGCAGCAAAATGTCTACCAGCTGCCTGAGCACCATGACACCGTATGCCGCGTTGGCATGGGTAGCGTCTTCGGCATAGTAGCGCCGCCGCAGATAGCCTTCCTGGTCTCGGGCAGACGTCGGATTGCCGAGAAAGATCATGCCATTTTCCTTGCAGAATTCGGCAAGCGCCTGTTGTTGCAGGGTCCACAGCTTGAGCCGCACCGGAGCCGGCGTCACGCCGATGTCGGAAATGCCATGCTGTTTGAAATAGGTCTCGGCGCCCTCGACGATGTGGGCGTTGTCCTCCTTGGGCGCGGGCGGCGTGATGCAGACCATGCGGACGGGGCACGCCGCCTTGAGGCGCAACATGATCTTGCCGTAGCCACCCCGCAATGTGTCGGCAAAATACTTGCGCATCATCTGCAAGGGAATGACTTCCGCTCCGGGCTGAAGTTTGCCGCCATCGACGCTCTGCATGACGAAATCGAAAGGTCGCGGATGCTGGATCAGGCCAAGCGTATTGTACTGATTGCCCCGGTAGTGGGTCACCAGCAGATCACCCGCGGTCAGCGCCGCCGCGCGTTTCACGGCGTCATCAACAGTGATGTCGCCGATGATGGTGCCGTTCTTTTCCGACGCATTGCGCAACAACTCGATCGAGACCCCGTCGGGCAACTCGGGCTTTGTCTCCAACGCCTCCCTCAGCGCATAGATATGGCTGTCACCAACGATCAGTAGCTTGGTCATTGGTTAGCCGTCGCTGTCTCGGAAGTCGCATCGCGGCGGCCAAGAACGCCGTAGCCGTGGTCAATCAAAACGGGCATGTACCCCTTGTAGAACCGCTGGATCGTCTCTTCAGAGAGCCGGGTCTCGAAATTGTACGATCGCCGGCTCCAGTAGAAGCGCCCGTCGGGCTGCGTCCGCTTGTCGACCACCTGAATGAGGTCTTCTACCTTTGCGGAATCGTACGGTATACCGAGAAATGCAAGAAGTCCCGCCGCCTCCCGCCGAGTATCGGCGACCATGTCCTCATAGCAGATTTCGTAGTATGGCACGGCTTCGCCAATGCGGCGCCAGCCATTGAGATACGTTGAGTACCCGCCACTCTGTAAGTTGAGCCAAGTCATGCCGTCGTTGGCGATAAACTCGTCGACATAGTGGTCGATCTCGCAATCAGCGATGATTTGGTCAACCGGCTTGGGTCTTCCATCGATGAAGGTTGCGGCATTCTCTTTCAAGAAGGCATAGTTCAGCGACGACAGCATGACGTCAAGCGGATGACGCCGCATGGTAATGATGCCGGCAAGATCCACGTTCATGTTGATTACACGCTTGTCGAGTGTGTGGAGATGGGTCTTGATTATCCGTGCCGTCGTCCCGAGCAGATGAAAGTTCGGCGAGTTCTGCGGCAAGGTCTTCAGGAACGAAGGAATGACCTCGGCAAGCTTGCCCTTCTTCATCAGCGCCTCGATGATTAGCCGCCGGAGCCAGGTGCTCCCGGTCTTCGGATAAGAGGCCAGCATTATGATCTTGTCGGTCATCTGTCAGTTCCTGTCTCCGTATTGGGGAGCTTCGTCATCCCATCATGTTCCGGCGCTTCAGTTCGTCATTCGCCTGGGCCAGCTTGTCCTCGGGCAGCGGTTGCGTCGCAACCCATCGGGCAAAGCGGCCGAGACCATCGTCAAGGCTCACCTGCGGCGCAATTCCGAGCAGCGATGAAAGCCTCTCGACATCCGCGAAATTGTGGCGGATATCGCCCAGCCGGTATTGTCCCGTCACCTCGACCTGCGGTTCGGCGCCAAAGGCCCGCGACAGGCCGCGCGCCACCTCGATCACCGGCGAGGCCGTTCCGCTGCCGACATTGATCACGCTGTTGACGGGTTCGGGTGTCGACAGCGCCGTCACGAAGGCCCGCGCCACGTCGGAGACATGGACGAAGTCGCGGCTCTCCGCCCCGTCCTCGAAGATCGGCAGCACGAGCCCGCGGCGGATGCGGGTGGAGAAGACAGACAATATGCCCGTATAGGGATTGTTCAGCGACTGGCCTTCGCCATAGACATTCTGCAGCCTGAGGATCGCATGACCAAGCCCGAGGCTGTCGCAGGTGATGCGGACGAGATCCTCCTGCATCAGCTTGGTGGCGGCATAGACCGATGACGGCGCCGTGCGGTCGTCCTCGCGCGTCGGCACGGCCACCAGCTGCTCGCCCGTCTCGGGGCACACGGGCTCCCATTGCCGTGCCTTCAGCATGGCGGCGGAGCGCGACGGCGGCGTGAGCCGGGGGCCATCCTTCTGACTGGCGCGGACATAGGAACCTTCGCCATAGACCGAGCGGCTTGACGACAGGAGAACCCGCTCCACGCCATGGCCCTTGGAATTGACCAGCTGCTGCATCAACACCGCGGTGCCCAGCACATTCTCGCGGGTATAGCGGTCGATCTCGTACATCGACTGGCCGGTGCCGGTCTCGGACGCGAGATGGACCACGGCCTGCACGCCGTCGAGTGCGCGCGCCATGTCTTCGGCGCTGGCGACGCTGCCGCGCTGGAAATCGATCCGGACATTGCCGGCAAGCCAGTCGAGATTGGCGGGAACCGCACCATGAATCTGCGGTGATAGCGTGTCGAGCACGCGGACCTCATGGCCTGCCGCGAGGAGCTGTGGCACCAGATGCGACCCGATGAAGCCCGCGCCGCCCGTGACCAGAACTGTCTTGATACTCATCCGCTCCTCATCTGTGGCCACCCGGACCGGCTCCGGAGTGTGCGAAGCGGAAAGACAAGCCGTTGACCCGCCCGTTTCTTAGCACACGCAAAAAGCAAAACACAATCCGATGACCCATGGACGGACTGCACAGGTTCGGATCAGGTTCAGCCCTTCGGCAAGACCACGGTCAATTCCGCAATCCGCTCGCGCTCGCTGCGAAGCGCATTCTTCGCGGTGAGGAACTCGGCCCTCAGCCGGTCGGCATCGGCCTGCAGGCGCGAAATCAGCATTCGCTGCGACCGGACATCCGCGTCGGTCTCTGCGGCTTGCGCGGCAAGCCCGTCGCGATCGTTGCTCACGGCGTCGAGAGCCTGCGCCAGCCTCTCCTGTTCGCGAGCGGCGGTTTCAAGGCTCTGTTGAGCGGAGTGCCTGGTATCTGCGAGTTCGGCCGCCAGCGCCTCGTGAGTTGCGGACAAGGCCGCGTAACGGTCCTCGAGCGCCGCGCTAGCAGATCGGGCCTCGGCCAGCTGGCTGGCGAAATGTTGCGACTCCTGCGCCGCACCGTCACGCGTCTTCTGAAGCTCTTCGCGCAAGTCCGCCAGAGTCCTGCTCAGAGTATCCCGCTCCACCGTCATGCCCTCAAGGGACTCTTGCAGGTTCTCGCGGTCCAGTTTCTGAACCGCCAACTCATCCGCCTGCCGGTCACACTCGACCTGTAAGGCTGCAGCCTCTTGTGCGGTGGCGGCCAGTTCCCCGGCCTGACGGTCGCGGTCCGCTGTGAGTTCTGCGAGTTTCGCTTCCAGCTTTTCACGCGCCTCGTTGCCGGCCGTGATCTGCTTCCTGAACCCGTCGAGCTTCTGGTTCGCGGCTGCGAGGTCTCGCTCGACCGACTCCCGCGAGGACGAGAGTGCCAGGACCTCGTCGCGTTGGGTGGTGCGAGCCTCCACGGATTCGGCAAGTTCGGCGGCCAGACGATCGCGTTCAGTCCTCAGCGCGGCGAGTTCCTGCTGCACGTCTTCGCGCGTCGCGATGGCTTGCGCGAGCTTGCTGCGGAAACCATCGAGTATGGTATTCAACGATGCCAACTCGCGCTCGGACGCGTCGCGCGAAGACAACATCTCGGCCAGGCCGCGTTCCAGTGCCGCGCGCGATTCGGAGGTCATCGAAAGCTTCCGCTCCAGCGCATCGCACTCTGCACGTGCTGTGGCCAGATCCGACTGTTTCTTGTCGCGCTCGCCCTCCGCAGCCGCAAGCTTCTGTTCAAGCGCTTCACGGCCGGACAATGCAGCGGCAAGCTGCTTGCGGAACCCTTCGAGCTTCCCGCTGACGTCACCAAAATCCCTCACGGCCGTTTCCCGTCCGGCAATGGCCGCCTGGATCTCCTTTTGAAGCGCGTCGCGTTCCTCTCCTGCTTGCGCCAGCCGCTCTTCCATCCGGCCGCGCTCTGCTTGCGCCTGCGCGAGTCGCGCTGCAATTTCGCCGAGCCTGGCCTCAGCGTCCGCAAGCTGCCGCATGTACTCGTCTGCGCCAATACCGGCCTTGGCGAGTTCGCCTTGCAGGGCATCACGTTCAACCTGGAGGCGCGCGGCATCCGCCCTGGCTCCGGCAATCTGCTGTTCCAGATCCGCCCGCACCGCGATCGACTCGGCCTGAACTGCGTCACGCGCGGCGCGGGCGTCGTTCATCTTGCGGGTCAGGGCGTCGATACGTGCGACGAGGATCGCCTCGTTCTCGCGCTGCCGCTCGGCCCGCTCCTGGTGGCTGGCGATCTGCGCGGTGGCCTCGTCCAGACGGGCCTGAACCAGCTTGATCTCGGCCGCGAGGTTCTGGGCATCCGCCTTCAGCGTGCGGCTCTCGCGGGCTTCGAGGGCGAAAGGCTGCACCGCGCCCAGAAGCGACTGCAGCGACATCGCCAGCGTCTCGCTGACATTGGCTTCGCTCACATTCCGGAGCGACAGGATGCTGCGGTAGACCTCCTCCGACAGGGCCAGAGTGCAGCGCAGCTTGCCGCCGCCTCCGGCGCACCAGTGATGGCGCTGATCCGGATTGATCAACTCGGACAAGGCCGTCTCGAGCTCGTGGTCCGAGCCTTGCCAGACGAGATCGAGCTCCTGCGCGAGATCCTTGGCGAGAGCCAGCGCATCGCCGAACCAGGCCTCGTAGGGCACCACCAGAGGCCAGTGCCGTCCCGCGTAGCGCAGGATGTCATAGTTGTAGGCAAGCCACATCACTTCGGATTGCGCCACGGGAATGGGCCTCCGCAGCGGATTCTTTTCCGTCATCGAGCGCGATGATTCCGCCGGGTGCCGCACCGCCCACACAAAGCGCGGGCTGACATCGAGCTCCTCGAGGATTTCACCCCACAGCGGCAGCAGGCGGCAGGTGCGCGGATCCTTGAAGCCCCACGGCCGGCGGACCTTCTTGAGGTGTTCGCCCACAAGGTCTCGCAGTCTCTCCTTCAGCGGGCAGATCTCGACCGAACGCCACCAGCCCGACGCAAAGGGAACGGCATGGGCGGGCGAGCCCACCGGCACGCCGAGCGTTACGAGAATTTCATCCTGCAGCGCGAGGATGTCCTGCCGTTCCCAGAAGCCAGTCTCGTTCTTGGTACTGGCATGGGTCGGCTTGTCGAGCATGTCGACGCCCAGAAGATGGAGGATATTGGCCAGAAGCGAGGTGCCGCTGCGATGCATGCCCAGCACCACCACAATCTCGCTACCTTGCGCGCTGCGCCGGAAATTGCCACGCAGCTGCATGTTGCGGCTGCGGGCAGCATCGGCCACGATTTGTGTCGTCTCGCTCATTGTTTTCCGAGGGAAACTCTGTTCTTTCCAGTTGAGGTTTTCGTTACCGGACCTTTAGCACCCAAAATCTCTGAATGAGAAGCCCGGCCATACGAAATCAATCCTAGATTGAGACTACCGCCTACATCGGCACGGCAACACTCCACACGCGGACATCATCGGTCGCATGCAATCGTTATCATCTATTTGGCTCGCTGCTTTGGGAACTCGCAAGCGGTTAGTCCGGCATCCAGAAGCGCACCCGCGCGGCCGGCCGGCGACCCGGAGCGTTCGCGCGTTCGCATGGCGCCTATGTCCTCGACGTCGCGGGGCTCTCGGCCCAGGTCGGCGCCGACGACTGGTTCAATCCCGTGCAATGGGGCGCCTACAAGCTCGCCTTCGACGCCAAGGTGGCTCCGGTCTATGCCGAGTGGCTGGGCCGCCTGCTGGGCGCCATCCGCGGCAAGTCGGCCAAGTGCCTCGTGCTCGACCTCGACAACACGCTGTGGGGCGGCGTCATCGGCGACGATGGCATGGAGGGTATTGTCATCGGCCAGGGCAATGCCAGGGGCGAGGCCCATCTCGCCGTGCAGCGCGTGGCCCAGAACCTCCGCGCCCGCGGCATCTTCCTCGCGGTCTGCTCGAAGAACGAGACGGCCATCGCGCTCGAGCCCTTCCGCAGCCATCCCGACATGCTGCTCCGCGAACCGGACATTTCGGTATTCCAGGCCAACTGGATCGACAAGGCGACCAATCTCGAGGCCATCGCCAAGGCCCTCAACATCGGCCTCGACGCGCTGGTGCTGCTCGACGACAATCCGGCCGAGCGCGCCCAGGTCCGGAAGGCCCTGCCCATGGTCCGCGTGCCGGAAGTGCC
>NZ_JBGSOZ010000043.1:0-81703 GCF_041738905.1 Aestuariivirga sp. | reverse complement strand
TCGCCCGCCCCGGCATCGCGGTTGGCGTTTCCCTTGCCCTTATGGAATGCCTGAATGACATCGGTGCGGCGGGCTTCTTCGGCGTCAGGACGCTGACGCTCGGCGTCTACACCACCTGGCTGAGCCAGGGGAACCTGGGTGGAGCGGCACAGATCTCTGCTGTAATGCTGCTCTTCATCTTCGTGCTGGTATGGTTCGAGCGCACCGCGCGGCGCAAACAATCCTTCGTGCTGCCCTCGCAGCGACCGCGCCAGCCTGATCGCATCCGCCTCAACGGCTGGCAGCGCGTGCTCGCCGTGATCGTCTGCTCGCTGCCCGTCGTGATCGGCTTTGTGCTGCCCGCGATGATCCTGATGAGCTTTGCGGCGTCACGCCTGCACGATGCCGTGTCCTTCACGTACTTGCGCACCGTCGGCAATTCTCTTCTGCTTGCCACTCTCGCGGCGTGCTTCGCCGTAGTGCTTGGCCTGATCCTCGGTTACGCCAACCGGGCGATCCGCAAGGGCTTCACGAAGAACATCATCCGCGTAGCGAGTATGGGCTATGCCATTCCGGGCACGGTGCTCGGCATCGGCGTTCTCATTCCGTTGGCCGGTTTCGACAATGCGCTCGACGGTTTCATGCGCGAGCAGTTCGGCATCTCGACGGGACTTCTCCTCTCGGGCAGCATCGCGGCGATCATCTTCGCCTATGTCGTGCGCTTTCTCGCCGTATCGTTTGGCGCCATTGAAAGCGGGCTGCAGAAAGTGACACCCAACGTGGCAGCGGCCGCGCGTACGCTGGGCCGCGGCCCAATGGGTGCGTTCTTCGAGGTGCACCTGCCGCTGCTATGGCCGGCACTCGCCTCGGCGGCGCTCCTTGTGTTCGTCGATTGCATGAAGGAGCTTCCCGCAACATTGATCCTGCGGCCCTTCGACTTTGAGACCTTGGCCACCACCGTCTTCATGCTGGCCTCGCTCGATCAACTCGAGGAAAGCGCTCTGCCTGCGCTCACCATCGTGGCGGCAGGGCTGGTGCCAGTCATCCTGCTGTCACGCACGCTGCAGGAGCGGCACATCACGTCGTGAGTTCTGCGAGCCCCGCATAAAGATTGAGCGCTTCAGGATTGGCCAGCGCCTCCTTGTTCTTGACGTCGCGGCCATGCACCACGTCACGCACTGCAAGTTCGGTGATCTTGCCGGACTTGGTGCGCGGAATATCCGCAACGGCGATGATCTTCGCGGGCACATGTCGGGGCGATGCCCCTTCGCGAATCTGCTTGCGGATGTAGGCAACGAGTGCATCATCGAGAATTTCGCTTTCGCGCAGCCTGACAAAGAGCACGACGCGCACATCGTTGTCCCAGTCCTGGCCGATGGCGATGGCCTCGATTACTTCGGGGATCTGCTCGACCTGCGCATAGATTTCCGCCGTGCCGATGCGCACGCCGCCGGGGTTCAGGGTCGCATCCGAGCGCCCATGGATGATGAAGCCGCCGTGTTCCGTGATCTCGGCGAAGTCACCATGGCACCAGATGTTGGCAAAGCGCGCGAAATAGGCGTTGTGATATTTGAGGCCGTCCGGATCGTTCCAGAACATCACCGGCATCGACGGGAAAGGCTTCACGCAAACCAGCTCGCCCTTCTCCGACCTGATCGGTTGTCCCTCATCGTCATAGACATCCATCGCCATGCCGAGCATCGGGCCCTGGATTTCTCCGCGATAGACCGGCGAGAGTGGATTGCCGCCGACAAAGCAGCCGCAGATGTCGGTCCCGCCCGAAATCGAGGCGAGTTGCATGTCGCTCTTGATGCCATCGTAGACGAAATCGAAACTCTCGGCGCTCAAGGGAGAGCCCGTGGACAGCATGGCGCGCAGGCTGTCGAGGCGATGCGTGGTCTTCGGCGTGAGGCCGCTCTTCTTCACCGCGTCGATGTATTTGGCAGAGGTTCCGAAGATGGTCATGCCCTCGGCATCGGCATAGTCGAAGAGCACGCGCTCGGACGGATGGAATGGAGAACCGTCGTAGAGAAGCAGGGTCGCTCCCGCGGCGAGGCCGGAGACGAGCCAGTTCCACATCATCCAGCCGCAGGTGGAGAAATAGAACAGCTTGTCAGTGGGCTTGGTATCGGTGTTCAGCACATGCTCGCAGAGGTGCTTGAGCAGGATGCCGCCCGCACGGTGAACGATGCACTTCGGAATGCCCGTGGTGCCGGACGAATAGAGAATGTAAAGTGGATGATCGAAGGGCATTTGTGCGAAGGCAATCGGCGCGTCACTGTGCCCCGACACGAAGCGTGAGAGCCTGACGCCGCCGCGCAAGGCGCCCGCCACATTTTCCGATTCTCCGATGTAGTCGATGACGATGGCGCGCTCGACTGTCTTCAGGTCCTTCAGGACATTGCCGATCTTCTCGGCCATGCGGATGGTCTTGCCCGCATAGTAGTAACCATCGCAGGTGATGAGGATCTTGGGCGCGATCTGGCCGAAGCGATCGAGGATGCCGCGCTCGCCGAAGTCGGGCGAGCAGGATGACCAGATGGCGCCAAGCGATGCAGCCGCCAGGAAGCAGACGATGGATTCAGGCATGTTGGGCACGACGGCGCAGACGCGGTCTCCCGCCTGCACGCCCGCAGCCGCCAGCGCGCGGTGAAGCCTTGCCACGGCGGCATTGAGTTCGGCCCAACTCATGCGGCGCTCAACCTTGTCTTCGCCACGGAACACCAGCGCATCGCTGTCATCCGACTTCCGCAGGAGGTTCTCCGCATAGTTCAGCTTCGCGTCGGGGAAAAACCGCCCGCCGGGCATCCTGTCGCCATCGATCAATACGCGGGCGCCGCGGGTCTCGGCCTTCACATCGCAGAAGTCCCAGAGCGTGTTCCAGAAGGACTGCGGGTGGTCCACCGAATAGCGCAGCACATCGTCGAAGCCCGCCAGCACCACGCCCTGGCTTCTCTCCACCCGCTCCATGAACCGCCTGAGGTTCGACGCGGCGATGCGGGTCTCGTCGGGGGTCCACAAAGGCTGGTCGGTCATGTAAGGCTCACTCCGGATTGGTGAGGACCCTCTAGTCATGTCACAGAAGGGCCGCAAGTCCCGCCGAAAAGCGGCGCGATTTCAGGAGTTTCCGATGCGCGGACGAATGATTGCGGCAATTGCCGTGGCGGGCCTTGTTTCACTGGCCGCGGCCGGATGGCTGGTGCTGTCGCCGCGTTGGGCCGTGGGCTATCTCCAGCAACAGGCTCAGGCGCAGCTTGGGCGCAAACTGTCGGTCAAGGGCGGCGCCAGCCTCTCGTTCTCTCCGCTGGCGATCCGCATCGATGGAGCCTCCCTTGCCGGTCAGGGCAACGAGGCCGAATCGGTGCTGACCATGGGCTCGCTCGTCATACCCGTGACCTTCGCCGATCTTTTGACGCATGACGCAAGCCTTTCAAAAGTGACGCTGGAACGCGCGGAATTCGCCTTGCTCATCGACGAGCGGGGACAGGCGAGCTGGGATGTTCCGGAAGCCAGCCTGCCGGACGGCATGTCCGTCACGCTCGAGGATGCCTCGATCCGGTACTTTGACATCCGAAATGCCCAGAGCCTGAGCATGGGAGGCCTCGACGGGATTCTCGACGCCGGCGCGGATGGCGGCCTGGGGTTCAAGGGTACGGCGGTGATGAATGGCCGCATCGTCCGCATCGACGCCGCGCTCAAGTCGTTGCCGCGCGTCAATGCCGACGGCTCGCCGCTCGATCTCGCCATCGAGGCGCCGGAAGCAAAGGCCACCTTCAGCGGCCGCATCTCGACTGCACGGGTCTTGAGTCTCACAGGCCCCATGAGCCTCGTCAGCCCCGACCCTGCGGCGAGCATGCGCTGGGCAGGCATTTCCATTCCCGAGGGCATCACGATCGCGGGGCCTGTCAACATTGATGGCGGGCTCGACAGTGCGGGCCGGGCCTTCGCGGTGCGCGGTGCCGCGCTGACGGTGGGCGGGTTCCGGGGTGCGGGCGACGTAGTTCTCGACCTCCGCGCAGAGGTGCCCAAGCTGCAGGCCGCCCTGAGAACGCCATTTCTCGCTTTGGACAGCTTTCTGCCATCCAGCGGCGCGAAACCCGGCGAATGGGGGCGAACGCGCATCGCCTTCGGCCTGCTCAAGTCCTTCGACGCCGAGATCGAGATTGAAACGGACGCGCTTGGCCTCGTGGAGTTGAAGACCGGCCCGGCGCGCGTGACGGCAAAACTCTCCGGCGGAATGCTCGAATCCGTGGGATCAGCCCAGCTTGCCGAAGGTGGATCATTGTCCTTCGGCGCCACCGCCGATGCCACGGTGCTGCCGCCTGCCATCTCGGCAAGCGTCAAGGTTGGGAATGCCGCCCTGGCTCCATTGGCAAATGCGACGGGAATCGGCTTCCTGTCAGGCATCGGCAGTTTCTCGGCTTCCGTTGCGGCATCAGGCCTGACCCAGGAGGAAATGGTGGGAACCCTCAAGGGCGAGGCGAGGATCGACCTTGCACAAGGCCAGTTCGCCGGGACGAGCGCTGCGGACCTCTTCTCCGGTGTGCGCCGGCAGGTCATCGAAGGCTGGGGCGCGCCCACAGGCAATACGCCCTTCACTTCGCTTGCCGCCGATGCCACGATCTCCGACGGCATCCTCGCCATCGGCCAGTTCGCGCTCGATGCCCCGGACCTGACATTGACGCTCACCGGCGGGATCGACCTGCTTCGGCGGGCGCTCGACCTTCGCGCCTCGCCAAGGCTCAAGACCGCCGGGCCGGACGGGGCCACAGCCTTGCCCGTTCCCATCGTTGTCCATGGGTCATGGGAGGCCCCGCGCATCTACCCCGACGTTCCGAACCTGCTGAAAGACCCCAATGTGGGCTATGAGGCACTGGGACAGATGGCCCCGCCATCGGGCAATTGAAGATCGGCACCGGTCAAGGCATCATCATCCCATGATCCGCGTTCAGGAAGACCCGTTCGACGCAGGCGCCGAACTTCGCCAACTCAAGGCCGGCCGCACCGACATCGGCGGCACGGTGATGTTCCTCGGCACCGTCCGCGACCTTTCGGGCGGTGCGGATGTCCGCGCCATGACGCTCGAGCACTACCCCGGCATGACGGAAAAGGCGCTCGCCGACATCGAGGCCGAAGCGCTCCGCCGCTGGCCCATCGATGCCTCGCTCATCGTCCACCGCTACGGGCGGCTTGAGCCGGGAGAGGATATCGTCCTCGTCATCACGGCCTCGGCCCACCGCGAGGCGGCCTTCGAGGCTTGCCATTTTCTCATCGACTGGCTCAAGACAAAGGCCCCGTTCTGGAAGCTCGAGGAAGGCGCTGAAGGGGAAAGCTGGGTGGAGTCCAAGGACAGTGACGATGCCGCCGCCTCGCGCTGGGACAAGGACCGCCCTTGAGCCGTTCGTGGCAGCGTGGCCGCACCCTGCTGCGCAATGTGAAGAATGTTCTGGTCCTGATGGCCGTACTCGCCATGGCGGCCCTTGCGGCCCGGCAGGCGGGCTGGCTTGCGCCGGAAAGCGGGACCTTCACGGCAATCGATGGCGACTCGCTGCGAAAGGGGGCGCAGGAATTTCGCCTACATGCGATCGATGCACCGGAACTGCACCAGACCTGCACATCGTCCGCTGGCCGGGACTACCCTTGCGGCCGCGAAGCCCGTGATGCCCTGCGCAAGCTGGTGAAGAACAAGCCGCTCGATTGCCGGATCATCGAGACTGACCGCTATGGACGGCTGGTGGCACAGTGCAGGGCGGAGACGCTGGACATCAATGGCGAACTGGTGCGCCTCGGCTGGGCCATCGCCTATCGCCAGCATGGCCGTGACTATGTGGACGAGGAAGCGGAGGCGAAGGAGGCCCGCCACGGCATCTGGCAAGGCGCTTTCGATATTCCCGAAGCGTGGCGGCGCACGCATCGCGATTCACTGGTCCGGGGCGGACTGTCAGGCGAGTCTCCGCCGGATTGAACGCACTCAGTGGATGGCCCAGCTCAACACCGCCGCCATCATGCTGATGCCGAGCGTCAGCCCGCTGAGCCAGGCCAGCATCAGCGAAGAACTGCGACTGGCCGGGATGACCCAGCCTGACTCCGCCGCCGACATGATCTGCAATTGCTTTTCGCGCTCCACCAGATGGCTGGCGACATGCCTCAGGATCGCCGCGACCATCTCGTCACGCTGCGATGACTGGAAAAGCACCTCGCTGCTGCTGAAGCTGTCGCGCTGCAGCAGGTAAGTCGATGGATCGGGAGACATGATGACGTAGCTTGTCATGTCGATCCACAGCCGGGGCGGATGGCCCGGCACAAGCGCCAGATCGACGAACCGCCGCGCCGCAGGATTACCTGAGAGGAGCGGCGTCAATTCATCCTTCAGCACTTCGAGGCGAAGGACCGCCGCGTCGTGGATATTCCGTATGGCCTCGAGTATCTCGGCATGCGCCTCGCGTGCAAGCCGGATGTTCTGGTCGAGCAGGTTCACGCGCCGGCCGAGTTCCGATGCGGTGGCTGATTGTGCCATCTTCTCTCTCCCGATTCCCGTCGTCCCGGACCGGAGATTACCACCCCCGCCACATGGTAAACGGATCGAGAGCGAGCATGGTCAACAGGGGCTTGCCAACTCACGTAAAATTTTAGCTTCTCCTGAGTGGAGCTTCCAACGAGGCAACAGCCTGCAGCCTCATTTGCCAGGTCATGCTATCTCCCTGGCGATCATTCCCATCGTGGGAACCAATCCTCCGCCCATCCGTTATGCGTCTCGTTCTCGCTCCAACCCGATTCCCTGAAAGAGTCTCATGCCGCATCGAAACGTGACCGCCTTCTTCCACGAAAGAGGCGTTGCCCTGCAGGCCATAGACCGGCTGGTGCAAGACGGAATTCCGCGTGAAGCCATCCGCATCTTTCCCGAAGCCGATGCGTCCGGGTCACCCAACTCGCCGCGTGGCGTGGCAAACGATGCAAAGGAATTCTGGGACTATGTCGGTGAGCATCTCATGCCCGATCTCGACAACCCGGCCTATCGCAAAGCCCTGAAACGCGGGCACATCATGGTGGTGGCCTGCGTCGAGGACCCCATAGCGTTCGATGCGGAAGACATCCTGGATGAATATGGAACGGTCAGGCTGGATGAGCTTGACGACGGACGGGACGCCTGATCGGAGCCGGAAAATGGTGCTGCCAGGGGGAATCGAACCCACGACCTCTCCCTTACCAAGGGAGTGCTCTACCACTGAGCTACGGCAGCGACACTCGCGTCAAACGCGGGCGGACACATGCCACAGGAGAGAGCCCCGCGCAACCCCATCGCTTGACGGGCGGCGGTGACAGGCCGAAAATCATCCCATGAATGGACAGAACGACAAGGCAGAACAGCGCAAGCAGCGCCTGGCCAAGGCCCTGAAGGCCAATATCGCCAAGCGCAAGACCCAGGCAAAGACCCGGACGGCTGCGGAAGAATCGCCCGAAACGCCCCCAAAGGAAGAGGGTTGCCGCAATTGAGCCATTTGTGCTTGTTAGCGGCGCAATTCGGGCGGGAGGCCCAACGGAAGGGGTGATTCCTTCCGGCGGCCTCCGCAAAGGGGATTTGACACATGGATCGTATCCGCATCCGCGGCGGCAACCGCCTCACCGGCACCATTCCGATTTCCGGCGCCAAGAACGCCGCGCTGCCGCTGATGATCGTTTCCCTGCTGACCCCCGGAACGCTCACTCTTTCCAATGTGCCGCGACTTGCCGATGTGCGGCAGTTGCAGCGCATCCTGCAGAACCATGGCGTCGACATCATGGTGGCGGGCAAGCGCCCGGGCCAGAACGGCATGCAGGGCGATGTGAAGCAGCTCTCGGCCAAGGTCATCGCCGACACGACCGCGCCCTATGAACTCGTCTCCAAGATGCGCGCCAGCTTCTGGGTACTGGGACCGCTTCTCGCCCGCTGCGGTGAGGCGAAGGTGTCGCTGCCGGGCGGTTGCGCCATCGGCACGCGGCCCGTCGACATGCATCTCCTCGCCATGGAGAAGCTCGGTGCCGAGATCGCCATCGAGAACGGATACGTGATCGCCAATGCCAAAAAAGGCCTGAAGGGCGCTCACATCGCCTTCGACAAGGTGTCGGTGGGGGCCACACATGCCGCGCTCATGGCCTCGGTGCTGGCCGATGGCGACACCATCATCGAGAACGCGGCATCCGAGCCCGAGATTGGCGATGTTGCCGAGTGCCTCGTCAAGATGGGCGCCAGGATCGAAGGCATCCACACCTCCACCCTGAAGGTCAGGGGCGTCACCAGCCTGACGGGCGCCGAGCACAGCGTCATTCCCGACCGGATCGAGACGGGCACCTATGCCATGTGCGTGGCCATGGCGGGAGGCGACGTGCTGCTGAAGGATGCCAATTCAGGGCATCTGAGCGCTGTCATCGACATCATGCGCGGGGCGGGGATCGGCGTCGAATCGACCAATGAAGGCATCCGCATCCACCGCAACGGCCATGCTCTGGAACCCGTGAAGATCGATACCGAGCCCTATCCGGGCTTCCCCACCGACTGCCAGGCGCAGCTGATGGCGCTGATGACCAAGGCCGATGGCACCAGCATGATCCGCGAGACCATTTTCGAGAACCGCTTCATGCATGTGCAGGAGCTGGCCCGGCTCGGCGCCGACATCCACCTCCATGGCGACACGGCGGAAGTGCGCGGCGTCAAGAAGCTCACCGGCGCGCCTGTGATGGCGACCGACCTTCGCGCCTCGGTGTCGCTTGTCATCGCGGGCCTCGTGGCCGAGGGCGAGACCACCATCAACCGCGTCTATCACCTCGACCGTGGCTTCGAAACGCTGGAAGAGAAGCTGTCGGCCTGCGGTGCCGACGTCACCCGCATTTCGGGCTCGTAAGGCCGTGCTGAAGCTCTCGGCACTCGACACCGAAGACCTGGCGGTCATCTCGACGCACATGCAGGATGCCGTGCTGGTGGTGGGCGACATGGGTTACAGCCCGAAGCGCAAGCAGTTCGCGCTGTTGGCGAACCGGTTTGCCTGGGACGAGGCCGAAATCCGCCAGAGGCGGCGCACAGGACTCCACTTCGACCGGGTACTGGCGGTGAAGACCCTGAACATCCCGATGACCGAGAAGGATGCGGTGCTGTCGCTGCTCGCGGTCAGCTTCGCGGAGATCGATGCGCCGGCGGGCGAAGTGCTGCTCACCTTCTCGGGCGGCGCCACGGTGCGGCTGATCGTCGAGTGCCTCGAATGCCAGATGGCGGACCTGGGGCCGGCCTGGAGTACTGAAAACGTACCCCAGCACGAGATCGACGACGCGGACTCCCTCTAGCTTAAGGGCTTGGCCCGCGGCTATGGTCGCGCCATGACGGACACACTACAGAATCGGCTCTGCGCGGTCGAACTCGATTCCTCGATCGGGCCCGGTCCCTCGCCCGAGGCCGAGCACGAGCGGCGCGTGGCGATCTATGATCTCGTGGAAGAAAATTCGTTCACGCTGCTCACCAATCCTGGCGGCCCCTACCGGCTGCGGCTCTCGACCTCTGACGGACGGCTGATCTTCGACGTGATGAACGCCGCCGAAGAACGCCTCACGCTGATTGGTCTTTCCATGTCGCCGTTCCGGCGCATCGTGAAGGACTACTTCATGATCTGCGAGAGCTACTACAAGGCGATCCGCACGGCGACGCCAAGCCAGATCGAAACCATCGACATGGCGCGGCGTGGTTTGCACAACGAAGGCAGCGAATTGCTGCGTGAACGGCTCAACGGCAAGGTGGAGGTCGATTTCGACACGGCACGGCGTCTGTTCACCCTCGTCTGCGTGTTGCACTGGCGGGGCTGACGGGACCAGATGGCGGGAGACCTTCCCAGCTCCGTCCTGTTTGCCTGCACGCAGAACGTCATCCGTTCGGTGATGGCGGCTGCCATCATGAAGCAATTCTACGGACACAAGGTCTATGTCGCTTCCTGCGGATTGAAACCAGGAACACCGGACCCTTTCGTGACTGCTGTGATGGACGAGATCGGCATCGACCTCGGCAAGCACCGGCCGCAAGGCTTCGAGGATCTCGAGGATTCGAGCTTCGACCTCGTGATCTCGCTGTCGCCCGAGGCACATCACCGGGCACTCGAGATGACGCGCACCATGGCGATCGATGCGGAATACTGGCCCACCATGGACCCTTCCATCACCGCGGGAAGCCGCGAGCAGATCCTCGACAGCTACCGCGATGTGCGCGACAACCTGGTGCGGAAGATACGCCAGCGGTTTGGTAGCGTGGCGGCGCGCGGCGTATGAGGATGGAACCATGAAGCTGAGCCGCGGCGAATGGGTGGTGCTGGCGTTCAACGCACTCTATATCGCGGCGTTCTCGGCCTACTTCGTGCTCATCGGCAACCGCGAGTTCCTGGGCTACATCGTCACCATGCTGGCTCTCATCGGGCTTGTGGCCATTGTTCATCGCAATGTGCGATTTCCGATGAGCATCCTGTGGGCCCTGAGCCTGTGGGGCGTTGCACATATGGCGGGTGGCGGCGTTCCGGTGAACGGCAGCGTGCTCTACAATCTCATGCTCCTGCCGCTGACGGGCGGAGGCGAACTTCGCATCCTCAAGTATGATCAGGTCGTTCACTTCTATGGCTTCGCCGTCGCGGCGTGGCTGCTCTGGCATCTGCTTCGCACGCTCTATCCGATGCTTCGGGGAACGCGGACAATCTATGTGTTCGCAGCACTGGCCAGCATGGGGCTGGGCGCTGCCAACGAGATCGTCGAGTTTACCGCCGTCCTCCTGATCCCCAACACCAATGTGGGCGGCTACTACAACACGGCACTCGACCTGGTATTCAACGCGGCGGGCGCCATCACCGCAATGATCGTCTGCGCGCTTGTCGAACGGAGCCGTTTGCCGCGAGGCTGAACTGTCGTATCAAGGTGCCCATGCATATTGATATGATGACCGCTGAAGCCCGCATCGCGGACGTTCTCAACGAACTGCCCATCCCGGATGCCGCCGAGATCGCCTGGGCCACCGTATGGCTGGAGGCCTGCGGCTATACGGGTGTCAGGTTTCTGGGCGAGGCGCTGGCCGACGAGCGGAAATCGCTTCAACTCGAACGCGATGCGCTGGGCCTCGATCTTCAGACCGTGTCCTGCGCCTTCCTGGCGCCCGCCATCATGCGCGACGTTGCTGCCAACGGCAGAGTTTTCCTGCGGAATGTGCGGCATGGCCTCTACATGCTGCCCTTTGCAGTGCGCACCAACCTCGGGATCGGCTGCCCGGTCGACCCCGCCTTCGCGGTGGGGGGCGAGCGCCACAAGAACCCCTATGCGGAAAAGCTGGCGCTGGCTGAGGCCAACGGCCTCGACATCGAGGATGCCATCTGGGCCGGCATTCCCGGCCTCACCTGACAGGCATGCTTTTGGGCCACTTGGCGAAACCGGCAACCTGCCGCTAGAAGCGGCATTGATCTCAGGGGAGTTTTTCATGGCCGGTCCGCTCACAGGGCTTCGCGTGCTCGATCTCACTCGCGTGCTGGCGGGACCGTGGGCCACGCAGATCCTTGCGGATTTCGGCGCCGAGGTGATCAAGATCGAGAAGCCTGGCGAAGGCGACGACACGCGCGGCTGGGGGCCGCCTTTCATCACCAATGCCGACGGCAGCAAGGGCGATGCCGCCTATTTCCTTTCCGCCAACCGCGGCAAGTGGTCGGTGACGATCGACATGGCGACAGCGGAAGGCCAGAAACTGATCCAGCAGCTGGCGGCGCAATCCGACATCGTGATGGAAAACTTCAAGGTGGGCGGCCTCAAGAAATATGGGCTCGACTACGAGAGCCTGAAGGCCGTCAACCCGCGCCTCATCTATTGCTCGCTCACCGGCTTCGGGCAGAACGGCCCCTATGCGCAACGTGCCGGATATGACTTCATGATCCAGGGCATGGGCGGCATCATGTCGGTGACGGGCCAGCCCGATGGAACGCCCGGTGCCGAGCCCATGAAGATCGGCGTCGCCTTCGCCGACATCTTCACCGGGCTCTATTGCACCATCGGCATTCAGGCCGCGCTCTATCACCGCGAGCGGACGGGTGTGGGTCAGTACATCGACGTGGCGCTGCTTGATTCCCAGGTTGGCGTGCTCGCCAACCAGGCGCTCAACTATCTCGTCGGCGGCAAGGCGCCGACGCGCATGGGCAACGCGCATCCCAACATCGTGCCCTACCAGACCTTCGCCACGAGCGACGGCTTCATCATCATGGCGGTGGCGACCGACCGACAGTTCAAGGAATATTGCGCCATCCTCGGGGTGCCCAAATTGGCGGAAGACGAGCGCTTCCGGCTGAACCGGGGCCGCGTGGTGAACCGCGCCGACCTGATCCCGCTGCTGGTGGAGCCGATGAAAACGCGCAGCACGGTGGAATGGGTGGCGGCCTTCGAGCAAGCCGCCATCCCCTGTGGCCCGATCAATTCCATCGACCAGGTCTTCGCCAACGAACAGGTTCTGGCGCGAGGGCTTCAGATCGGCCTCACGCGGGATGACGGCGTGCAGGTTCCGGGCGTTGCCAACCCGATCGTGTTCTCGGAAACACCGGTCGAGTACGACAAGGCTCCGCCGCGACTGGGCGACGGAACGGAGAAGGTGCTATCCGAAGCCCTGGGCCTGTCCGCAGAACAGATCGAAGTACTGAAGCGTGCCGGCGTCATCGGCTAGAACCCCACAAACGAGAGCGAAACAACATGACCGACAGTGCCCCTCCCGGATGGATCTACAACGAGACGGTCCGCATGTTCGCCACGCCGGGCGATCCGCCCTTCGAGGACGAGAGCGAACTCGTCCGCCATTGGGGCCGCTCCTGGGGTGTCGACAACGACGTAGGCGCGATCCGCTCGATCCTCATGCACCGGCCGGGCGAGGAAATGAAAATCGTCGACCCCACGAAGCGGATCGAAAGCATCGGCTCGTTCGGTGATCTTGAAAAGGGCTGGTACTTCCAGAGCGACAGCGTTCCGCCGCTCACTGAGATGCAGGCTCAGTACGATGGCTTCGTCACCGCACTTCAGGCCCGGGGTGTCGAGGTTCATTTCGTCGACGGCGTCGATGGCGGGCGGCTCAAGTCGTGCTACACGCGCGATCCGCTGATCATGGTCAAGGGTGGCGCCATCGTCTGCCGCATGGGCACGCGCATCCGGCGCGGCGAGGAACTGGCGATCACACGGGCGCTGGCCAGGCTTGGCATCCCCATCCTCCGGACACTGTCGGGCTCGGCCCTCATGGAAGGCGGCAGCTTCGCCTGGATCAATCCGAAGACCGCGGTGATCGGCTGTGGCATCCGCGTCAACCGCGAGGGCGCCGAGCAGGTGGCGGAGGTGTTGAAGCGGCAGGGCGTGGACCTGCTCGCCATCGACCTTGTTGGCTACGACATCCACATCGACGGCTCGTTCCTGATGATCGACCGTGACCTGGCGCTGGTCGATCCTTTCGGCCTGCCCTTCTCCTTCCTCGAAAAGCTGAAGGAGTTGAAAGTGCGCACCATCGAGATCACACCCGCCGACAACAAGTGGATCATCAATTCACTGGCGGTGGCACCAGGCGAGCTGATCATGCCGGAGGGCGCAACCAACCGGACGCTCGACCGGCTTGCCGCCCATGGCATCCGCTGGACGGTGTTGCCCTATGCCGCCATGCAATTGAACGGCGGCGGCATCCATTGCTCGACAACCCCACTGATCCGCGATCCCGCCTGAGCGGGCCGTCTTCACCACGGCGCCTCGCAAGCCATTGCACCGGGTTGAGAATTTTGACATCATCGCGATGAAGGGGCACGCCCGCCGGGTTCGGAGGGCTCAACAGACTTATCCAATGTCCACACGGCACCACGCCGGCAAGAGGAATTGACAGCCCAATGTACAAGTCGCTCATCGCAGCAACCGCACTCGTCCTGCTTTCAAATGGCTTCGCTCTCGCGGCGGAAACCGTGAGTTTCACCATGAAGGCATCGATGCCTTCGCTCCGCGATGCGGAAGCAAAGGACAGCTTCACGGTGGGCCTCGCCGATGCCAAGGTCGACACGACACTGAAGATCACCTGCCAGGCCGCGCAGGGCGGGCTGATTTCCGGTACCAACGAATCCTGCGCCGTGACCGGCAACGGCGCGCTGATCAACCCCGCGAACGGACAGAAGCTGCAGCGCACGCAATATGCCGGCGGCTGGGTGGTGAAATCCGACGGCTTCACCGATGGCGCACAGCTCTCCGTGAACTACCTGGCGCTCGGCAAGGTGGCGGCTTCGAACGGGCGCTTCGCCGGCACCTTGATGCTGAAGCCCGAAAACCCCAGCACCACCGCCAGCCTGCTGCGCGATTCGATCCTGAAGAAGATCAAGACCACCGAATCCGGCCTCATCGACGAGCGCGTCGATACCGTCCAGTTCAACAATTTCACGGTGCCCTCGGCTGGGCTGCCGTCCGACAAGGGCTGCGTGTGGAACGGCGACATGGTCTATTCCTACCAGACCGAGTCGTGGTTCATGGAGCTGACTGCGAAGTGCGCCGGCAAGGAATATCCGTTGAAGGGCAACATGCCCTTCACCGAGACGCCCAATGTCGGCAACCAGCACCAGTATGACCTGACGCTCACGCTGCCATCCGCCGACGCTGGCACCGACGACGCCCTGTTCGCGGCCCCCACCGGAGATGCGGATCTCTTTGCGGCGGCTGACGGGATCAGCGGCCAGATCATCATGAAGGAAAGCGCCTACGTCGACGTGGAAGTGGATGGCCAGATGGACAAGCTGGCGACCGAGATCGACGCCACGGGAACGCTCAATGGCCAGAACATTCCCCTAGATGCCGTACGCTCCTTCAGCACGATCATCGGGATTCTCGCGCGCACCTTCTTCGGGGCCTGACGATCTTTGGAGCCTGACGATGCGGGCACGGTCCCGGCGCCCGCCGCCGTTGATCGCAAACATCCCGCAATGCTATGGAAAGGCACCAGAATCAAAGCTTTCGAGCAACTTGCCGGCGGTCAGGCGACCGCCGGTTGCTCTAGGGGGAACACCATGGACATCATCTGGACAATCGTCATCGGCTTCATCGTCGGCATCATCGCGAAATTCCTGATGCCGGGAAAGAACGAGCCCACGGGTTTCATACTGACGACGATCCTCGGGATCGTGGGCGCCTTCGTGGCGTCCTTCCTCGGACAGGCGATCGGCGTCTATGACGCGGGCGAGAGGGCCGGCTTCATCGGCGCGGTCGTCGGCGCGATCATCGTGCTCTGGGTCTGGGGCTTCTTTGCCCGCAGGCGGGCAGCCGGAAACCCTCCGGCGGCGTGACGCTCGCTGGAGGCACAGGCCCGATTGCCCATCGACGCGGCGCCGGACAGGCTTCGTCTCGCAGGGGATAAGTGTCGTTTTCTGACGGCTGGCCGTTCATGGGCAATCGCATATAGAGGCCCATCATGGCCAACCTCATCATCACCTACTGGCGCGACATTCCCTCGGCGGTCTCCGTCAAGATCGGCCGCAAGGAAGAAAAGCGCATGCTCGACAACCGCTTCATGGAAGCGATCGACATGGCCGCCATGCGCGGCGGCGCCACCAACACCGACGATTACCTGGCAGACTGGCGGCGCTCGGCGCCGGTCGCCGTGAGTGACGACATGGTCATGGAGGTCGAGAAGGCCAAGGCCGATCTCGAAGCCGAATTCACACAAGCCAAACTCAAGACCCTCATCGCCAATGGAGGCAAAGCCCAATGACCCACACCCTCGTCGCCTCCGCCACGCGTGAGCACATCATCGGCTTCGACCGTCCCTTCACCGTGATCGGCGAGCGCATCAACCCCACGGGCCGCAAGAAGCTGGCCGCCGAGATGCAGGCCGGCAATTTCGAGACCGTCATCAAGGACGCCCTGGCGCAGATTGCAGCCGGTGCCCACATCCTCGACGTGAATGCCGGCGTCACCGCGGTCAACCCGAACGAGACCGAACCGCCGCTGATGCGGCAAACGCTGGAAATCGTCCAGTCGGTCACCGACTACCCGCTGTGCATCGACAGTTCCGTCACCTCGGCGCTGAAGGCCGGTCTCGAGACCGCCAAAGGCCGCCCGCTGGTCAATTCAGTGACCGGGGAGGAAGAAAAGCTCGAGGCCATCCTGCCGCTGGTCGCCAAGTACAATGTTCCGGTCGTCGCCATCTCGAACGACGAAACCGGCATTTCGGAAGACCCCGACGTGCGCTTCGCGGTTGCCAAGAAGATCGTCGAGCGCGCCGCCGACTTCGGCATCAAACCGCATGACATCGTGGTCGACCCGCTGGTGATGCCGATCGGCGCCATGGGCACTGCGGGCCAGCAGGTGTTCCGCCTCGTTCGCCGCCTGCGCGAAGAGCTGAAGGTCAACACCACCTGCGGTGCGTCGAACGTTTCGTTCGGCATGCCGAACCGCCGCGCGCTCACTGGCTACTTCCTGGCGATGGCGGCGAGCCACGGCATGACCTCCGCCATCATGAACCCGCTGCACGACGAAGACATGCATGCGATCTTCGGCGCCAATGTGCTGAACGGCACCGACCGGAACTGCAAGTTCTGGACGAACAAGTTCCGCGAGATGACGGCGGCACCGTCGGCCGCTGCGCAGGCTGCTGGCGAAATTTCCTCCAACGAGGACATCGAAGCCCGCCGCAAGGCCCGCGAGGAACGCCGCCGCCGTTCGTAATTGCCTTCTCTGCTTGCGGGCCTCACTCCCTCTCCCGCAAGGGGAGAGGGAAGAGCAAGGACCATTCGATGACCGAACAGAACCCCCTCGTCGTCTTCACGCCGTCCGGCAAGCGCGGGCGCTTTCCGGTTGGAACCCCCGTGCTGCAGGCAGCCCGCGCGCTGGGTGTCGACATCGATTCCGTCTGCGGCGGGCGCGCCATCTGCGGGCGATGCCAGATCAATGTGGGTGAGGGCGACTTCGCCAAGCATGGCATCAGTTCGCGCGCCGATCATGTGTCGGAATTCTCCAAGGTCGAGGAGCGCTACGACAAGCTTCGTGGGCTTGCCTCGGGCCGCCGCCTGTCGTGCCAGACCAAGGTCATGGGCGATCTCGTCATCGACGTGCCGCCTGAATCGCAGGTTCACAAGCAGGTCGTCCGCAAGGAGGCCGACACGCGCGCCATCGAGCTCGATCCGGTTACCCGCCTGTGCTTCATCGAGGTCGAAGAGCCCGACATGCACAAGCCCTCGTCCGACCTGGAGCGCGTGTACAAGGCGTTGAAGGACCAATGGCAGATCGACGATGTCTCCTGTGACATATCGATCATCGGTAGCCTGCAGAAGATACTGCGCAAGGGCGAGTGGAAGATCACCGCTGCCGTCTATTCACGGGCACCCGGCGGCGGCAACCGGCTGGTGGCGATCTGGCCGGGATTCCATGACAGGGCCTTCGGCATCGCCATCGACGTCGGTTCCACCACGATTGCAGCCCATCTGACCAATCTCTCGACCGGCGAGGTCGCGGCTTCCGCCGGCCTCATGAACCCGCAGATCCGCTTCGGCGAGGATCTGATGAGCCGCGTTTCCTATGTGATGATGAATCCGGGCGGCGAGAAGGAAATGACCACCGCCATACGGCAGGCGCTGAATACGCTTGCAGCCGACGTGGCGCGGCAGGCCGGCATCGGATTGGACGATATCCTCGAAGTCGTGCTCGTCGGCAATCCGGTCATGCATCACCTGTTTCTCGGCATCGACCCGACGGAGCTTGGCGGGGCCCCCTTCGCATTGGCCACAGGGCTTGCAATCACCTGCCCCGCAAGGGAACTCGACATTCAACTCAATCCCGGCGCCTGGGCCTATGTGCTGCCCTGCATCGCGGGCCATGTCGGCGCCGACACGGCAGGCGTGGTGCTATCCGAAGCGCCGCATGAATCGGAAGAGATCATGCTGGCGGTCGACGTGGGCACCAATGCTGAAATCGTGCTTGGTTCGAAACAACGCCTGCTGGCCTGTTCCTCCCCGACCGGTCCTGCCTTCGAAGGCGCGCAGATTTCATCCGGCCAGCGCGCAGCACCCGGCGCCATCGAGCGCATCCGCATCAACCCCGAGACACTCGAGCCGCGCTACAAGGTGATCGGCGTCGATCAGTGGTCTGACGAGCCGGGCTTCGAGGAATCGATTGCACAGACCGGCGTCACCGGCATCTGCGGCTCCGGCATCATCGAGGCCATTGCCGAAATGTATCTCTCTGGCGTCATCAACCAGGACGGGTTGGTTGACGGGTCGCTGGCCGAGCGCTCGCCCCGCATCGAAGCCTACAAGCGTACTTTCAACTATGTGATTCGCGCGGCACGTGCGGAAAGCAACGAGCCGTCGATCCGAATCACGCAGAACGACGTACGTGCCATTCAACTTGGCAAGGCCGCGCTCTATGCCGGAATTCGACTGCTGATGGACAAGCTTGGCATCGAGCAGGTTGGCAAGATCAGGCTGGCGGGCGCGTTCGGCAGCCACATCGACGTCAAGTATGCGATGATCCTCGGGCTCATTCCCGACTGCGACTTGTCGAAGGTGCAGAGCGCTGGCAATGCGGCGGGCACGGGCGCCCGCATCGCGCTGCTCAATGCGAAGGCGCGCGATGAAATCGAGGCTGTGGTGCGGCGGATCGAGAAGATCGAAACGGCCGTGGAACCGCTGTTCCAGCAGCATTTCGTGGAGGCCATGGCGATTCCGCACAAGACGGCGGCCTTCCCGCAATTGTCGCGCGAAGTAACACTGCCGCCCATCAAGGAGATCGTCACATCGGGAGATGATGGCGGTGAAAGACGCCGCCGCCGGCGCGGATAGCCCTTATTGAAATAATTCCGCTAAGACAATTTTATGCCGATCTTATATATTTCTTACTGGCCTCGTGCAAGCTCGGCCAGCTAAGGTCGCAATATTGTGCATTGCTTCCACGGACATAGACGGCTAAGTAAGTCGTCGATGGTCAGCCAAGTGCTGAATTTGCGTTATCGAATTTGCGCATGCCGTCGTGAAACATATTGCAGGACAGAACATGTCACTCTCGAAGCGCCAGATTGCTTATCTCAACAAGATCATTTCGACGGCACAGAAGGTGCTGGATACTGCTCAACTTGAAGATAGCAAGTCAGGCTCCCGCGGCGGAGCGCCCAAGCGCCGCCGCCGCTCGGCAGCAGAAGCCGAGAAGATGCGCGCCGACATCCTCGCCAAGCGCAACAAGGGCGTTTCCGCCGCCAAGCTCGCCGAGAAATACGGCGTAAGCACTGCCTATATCTACATGATCAAGTAGTCCGGCTCCCGGACTGACGGTTCTGAAACAAGTGAAATCTCCTCACTGTGGGGAGATGGCGATGAGCCGTGACCCTCGACAGGCTGTTCAAACCCACATATCTTTCATTCATGTCCATACTTGCTCCGCTTCATGATGTGCTGGCCCGTTCGGGCCTCGATGCCGTGGCCATCGTGCCGGGTGCCAACTTCCGCCGGGTTTTCAACACGGACTTCCACCAGATGGAACGTCCGCTCGTGGTGATCGTGCCGCGCGAAGGCGAACCCGTAGCCGTGGTGCCCAACCTGGAAATGGGCTCGTTCACGCCCATCGGATTTCCCGGCAAGACCTTCGACTGGCGCGACGAGGCGGGTTACATGAATGCTTTCATGTCCGCTGGCGCTGCGCTGCCGCACCTCCGCCAAGGCGCCAGGATCGGCGTCGAAGGCCAGCGCATGCGGGTGTTCGATCTGCTTGCGCTGCAGAAGGCCCTGCCCGGAGCCGAGTTCGCCGACATCCACGCGGAGATCTCTGCCATCCGCCTGCACAAGACGGCCGCCGAAATCGAACTCCAGCGCAAGGCGATCCGGTTGTCCGAATCGGCTCTCGAAGACACGCTTTCGGAAATCAAGGTCGGCATGACCGAGACGGAGATCGAAGGCATCCTGCTGCGCAATCTCTTCTCGCATGGCGCGGACGGGCTTGCCTTCGCGCCCATCGTGGCGGCGGGCGACAATGCGGCGAAGCCCCATGCGCATGCGCGGCCCGACTATCGTATCAAGCCGGGGGATGCGCTGCTGTTCGATTTCGGCGGCAGCTATCAGGGTTACAGCGCCGACATCACCCGCACGTTCTTCGTGAAGGAGGTTTCGGACTACGACCGCGCCTTCTACGAGACGGTACTGGCCGCAAATACCAAGGGGCGAGACGTGTCACGTGCAGGCATCACGGCATCCGATGTCGATGACGCGGTGCAGAAGGTGCTGGAGCAATCGCAGTTCACGGAATTCCGCCGCCACAAGACCGGGCACGGACTGGGGCTGGACGTTCACGAGGCACCACAGATCATGCGCGGCAACATGCAGGTGCTGGAGCCCGGCATGGTGTTCACCATCGAGCCAGGCCTCTATCGCAGCGGCGAGGCCGGCGTGCGGATCGAGGATGATGTGGTGGTGACGGAGGACGGCATCGAGTGTCTCACGTCCTTCCCGCGAGAGCTTCGGCTGGTCGGCTGATCAGCGGCGCCCCGCGCCCGAGACTTTCGTCATTTCTTCATTGCCATGCGCGGCCAGCACGCGGCCGGCGAGGTAGAGCGAACCGCAGATCAGGATGCGCGGGGCAGGCACGGTGAGGGCTGCCTGCCTGAGGGCTGCATCAATACCGGTCGCCGTCTCGGCGGGGAGGCCATGCGCACGCGCGGCCTCTGCCAGTACTTCAGCCTTCACGGCATTTTCCTCGTCGGGAATGGTGATCGTCACCACGCGGTTCGCGACACCCTCGAAGCAGCCGATGAAACTGCCGGCATCCTTGGTGTTGAGCATGCCCCAGACCAGAACGAGCGGACGCGAATGACGGTCGTTCAGTTCCGAGAAGGCCTGCGCCAGCACGCGGCCGGCGGATGGATTATGCCCGCCGTCGAGCCACAATTCTGACTCAGGCGAAACGAGGGACGACAGTGCGCCCTGCCCCAGCCGCTGCATGCGGGCGGGCCAGGCCGTCGCCTTGATGCCTTCTGCGATGTGCCGATCGCTGATCCGTTGATCGCCCAGCTTTCGGATGGCGGCGATGGCGTTGCCGGCGTTGTCGATCTGGTGGCGGCCCTTGAGCTGCGGCATCGGCAGGTCGAGCAACCCGTTCTCGTCCTGGAAGACCAGGCGGCCATGCTGCTCGTAAGCCTGCCAGTCCTGCCCCGCGATGGCGAGGAGCGCCCGCACGCGCCCGGCCACGCGCTCGATCTCGGCGCGCGCTTCATCAGGCTGCACACCGACGATGGCCGGACAGCCGCGCTTCAGTATGCCCGCCTTTTCATGCGCGATGAGGCTCAGCGTATCGCCAAGGTATTGCTGGTGGTCATAGTCGATGGTGGTGATGACCGAGAGCGCGGGCTTGTCGATGACGTTCGTCGCATCGAGCCTGCCGCCGAGGCCCACTTCGAGAATGAGATAGTCGGCGGGCGTGCGGCTATAGGCGAGGAAGGCGGCCGCCGTGGTGATCTCGAAAAAGGTGATCGGCTCGTCCCCATTCACTTGCTCGCACTCTTCGAGAAGCGCTGTGAGATCGGCCTCGGAGATCAGTTCGCCCGCCACGCGGATGCGCTCGTGGAACTTCACCAGATGCGGCGAGGTATAGGCATGCATCTTGAGGCCCGCCGCCTCCATGATGTGCCGGAGATAGGCCACCGTCGAGCCCTTGCCGTTGGTGCCTGCCACGTGGATGACAGGCGGCAGCTTCGCTTCCGGGTGACCAAGCTTGGCCAGGATCGACTGCATGCGGCCGAGGCTGAGATCGATGATCTTCGGATGCAGCGACAGAAGCCGCGTCAGGATGGCGTCGCTGAGGGCCAAGATCAGTCTTCGACGGTCACAAGTGCGGTGGACGGCACTTCGCGCGAGGGCGCCTTCATCAGGATGCGGACGGTGCGGCTCAGCGTATCGCGCATCTCGTGGCGGTGGACGACCATGTCCACCATGCCGTGCTCCTGCAGGTATTCGGCGCGCTGGAATCCTGCGGGCAGTTTCTCGCGGATGGTCTGCTCGATGACGCGCTGGCCCGCGAATCCGATGAGGGCGCCGGGTTCCGAAATGTGAACATCGCCCAGCATGGCATAGGACGCCGTGACGCCGCCGGTGGTGGGGTGCGTGAGCACGACGACATAGGGAAGCTTCGCGGCGCGCAATTCCTGCACGGCCACCGTGGTGCGCGGCATCTGCATGAGGGAGAGAACACCTTCCTGCATGCGTGCGCCGCCGGACGAGATGAAGAAGATGAAGGGCGTATTCTTCGCCACCGCTGCGCGCATGGCGGTGACGATGGCCTCGCCCGCGGCCATGCCGAGAGATCCGCCCATGAAGGCAAAGTCCTGCACGGCGATTGTCACCGGGAAGCTGTCCAGTTCGCCGAAGCCCGCCTGGATGCAATCATCCACGCCATTCTTGGCGCGGGCTTCCTTGATGCGGTCGGCATATCTGCGCTCGTCACGGAATTTCAGCGGGTCGGCTGGCACCGCCGGCATGGCGATCTTCTCATAGGCGCCATCGTCGAACATCGACTTCAAACGCACGTCGGGCGGCATGCGCATGTGATAGCCCGATTGCGGCATCACGTGCTGGTTCGCCTCGAGGTCCTTGTAGAAGACCATCTGGCCGGAGTCGGGATCCTTCACCCACATGTTCTCCGGCACCTCGCGCTTGTCGGTGCCGAGGATGGAACGGATTTTCGGGCGGACGAAGTTCTTGATCCAGTTCACCGTGGTTCTAGCTCCTCACGCCTTGCGCAATGTCGGCGACCAGCGCATGTACGGCCCTGGCCGTCTTTGAGGTCGGCTTTCCGGCTTTTGTGAGGCTCTTCTCGACCGCACTCACAAGCGCTGAGCCCACCACCACGCCATCGGCATCCTTGGCGATGGCACGCGCCTGTTCCGCCGTCTTGACGCCGAAGCCGACGCAGATCGGAAGCGAGGTGTGCTTGCGCAAGCGGTTGACGTTGGCCTTCACGCTTTTCAGGTCCGGCGCCTTGGTGCCGGTGATGCCGAGGACTGAAACATAATAGACGAAGCCACTGGTATTGCGGAACACGGTGGGCGCACGGTGATCGTCCGTCGTCGGCGTTGCGAGGCGGATGAAATTCTGGCCCGCCTTTAGGGCGGGAATGCAGAACTCCACGTCTTCCTCGGGCGGAAGGTCGACGATGATGTAGCCATCGGCTCCGGCCTTCATCGAGTCCGCGAGGAACTTGTCGACGCCATATACATAAATTGGATTATAGTAGCCCATCAGCACGATGGGCGTGTCGCCATCGGTCTTGCGGAATTCCTTCACCAGCTTCAGCGTCTTCTTCATATTCTGGCCATTGGCCAGCGCACGGAGGCCCGCCGCCTGAATCGCTGGGCCATCGGCCATCGGGTCGGTGAAGGGCATGCCGATCTCGATCACGTCGGCGCCGGCCTTGGGCAGGCCCGTGACGATCTTGAGCGAGGTCTCGTAATCGGGGTCACCCGCCGTCACGAAGGTGACGAGCGCGGCGCGGCCTTCTTCCTTCAGGGCTGCAAAGCGGCGGTCGATGCGGGTCGTCACAGCTTCACTCCCAGAATATCGGCCACCGCGAAGATGTCCTTGTCGCCCCGGCCACACATGTTCATCACCATCAGATGATCCTTCGGCCTTTCGGGCGCGATCTTCATGACGTGTGCGAGCGCGTGGCTGGGCTCCAGTGCTGGGATGATGCCTTCGAGTTTGCAGCAGAGCTGGAAAGCTTCGAGCGCTTCCTTGTCGGTGGCCGACACATACTGCACGCGCTTCATGTCGTGCAGCCAGGCGTGCTCGGGCCCGATGCCCGGATAGTCGAGGCCCGCCGAGATCGAGTGGCCCTCGATGATCTGGCCGTCATCATCCATCAGCAGATACGTCCGGTTGCCGTGCAGGATGCCGGGCTTGCCGCCGGAGATCGAGGCCGCATGCTTGGTCTTCGACCGGAGGCCGAGGCCCGCAGCTTCCACGCCGATGATCTCCACGTCCTTGTCATCGAGGAAGGGATGGAACAGGCCCATGGCGTTGGACCCGCCGCCGATCGCCGCGACGAGCGAGTCCGGCAGGCGGCCCTCGCGCTTCAGCATCTGCTCCTTCGTCTCGCGGCCGATGACGGACTGGAAGTCGCGCACCATCTCAGGATAGGGCGCGGGGCCAGCGACCGTGCCGATGCAGTAGAAGGTATCTTCCACATTGGCGACCCAGTCGCGCAGCGCCTCGTTTAGTGCGTCCTTCAGGGTGCGCGAGCCCGACTTCGCGGGAACGACTTCAGCGCCCAGAAGCTTCATGCGGAAGACGTTGGGCTTCTGTCGCTCGATATCGACCTCGCCCATGTAGACGATGCATTCGAGGCCGAAGCGCGCGCAGGCCGTGGCGGTGGCGACGCCATGCTGGCCGGCACCCGTCTCCGCGATGATGCGCTTCTTGCCCATGCGGCGGGCCAGGAGAATCTGGCCCATCACGTTGTTGATCTTGTGTGCGCCCGTGTGGTTCAGCTCATCGCGCTTGAAATAGATCTTGGCGCCGCCCAGGTGCTCGGTCAGCCGCTCAGCGAAATAGAGCGGGCTGGGGCGGCCGACGTAGTGCTCCAGGAACGAATCCAGTTCTGCCTGGAAACTCGTGTCGGCCTTGGCATCTTTATAGGCCTGTTCGAGTTCGAGGATCAGCGGCATCAGCGTCTCGGCGACGAAGCGGCCGCCATAGATGCCGAACAGGCCGTTTTCATCCGGGCCGGTGCGGAAGGAATTGGGAGCAGTGACGTTCATGGAACTCTCGCTTTCGAGGCTGTTCTAGCTGGCGGACTTGGCCGCCTCAATGAATTTCCGGATGAGATGCACGTCCTTGACGCCGGGAGCGGACTCGACGCCAGAGGACACGTCCACTACGGGCGCGCCCGTGATGCGGATGGCTTCGGCCACATTGTCCGCGTCAAGACCGCCCGCCAGCATGAAGGCGGGCCGATTGGCACCGTCCAGCAGGCCCCAGTCGAAGGCATGGCCATTGCCGCCGGGGAGGCTGCTCCCCAGCGTTTCCGGCGCCTTGGCATCATAGAGGATGAGGTTTGCCACAGACGAGAAAGCGGACGCCGCGGCGATGTCGGACGCATCCTTCACCCGGATGGCTTTGATGACCGGCTTGCCGGTCAGTCTCGCAATCTCGGCAATGCGTTCCGGCGTCTCCGAGCCATGGGCCTGGATCACATCGGGAGCGACTTCCGCTGCAATGGAGTTCAGCAGCGCATCATCCGCATCGACCACGAGGGCGACGATCCTCGCCTTGCCACGGGCGCGGGCGGCAAGGGCTGCGGCCTGAGCGAGCGTCACGTTGCGCGGGCTCTTCGGAAAGAACACAAGCCCGATCAGATCGGCGCCTGCCGATATGGCGGCATCGACCGTCTCGGGCGTCGAGAGGCCGCAGATTTTTACTTCAACCGGCATGGAGGCCCGCCAGTATCTGCTCGGCCGCGCGGACCGGGTCGGCCGCACCGGTAATGGCACGGCCAATGACGAGGATGTCGGCACCGTCAGCCATGGCAGTCTCAGGCGTTGCCACGCGCTTCTGGTCCTGCGTGGATGCATCAGCGGGGCGGATGCCGGGAACGACGGTGAGGAAATCGCGGCCCAGGTCATGGCGGATGCCGACGAGATCGTGCGGGCTGCAGACCACGCCATCGAGGCCGGCGCGCTGCGTCAGATCCGCCAGTGCGCGGGCATGGGCCTGCGTGTCCTTCGCCGTCTCGAAGCCTGCGGCCCAGATGTCGTCGTCAGAGAGACTGGTCAGGATCGTCACGGCGATAAGCCTTGAGCGGCCCGCGACTGCGTCGGCAGAAGCCTTCATCATGTCGAGGCCGCCAGTCGCATGGACGTTGACGATTGCCGGCATGGGGTCGAGCCGCATCAAGGATTTCATGGCGGATGCGACGGTATTTGGAATGTCGTGGAGCTTGAGATCGAGAAAGATCGGAAGGCCCTGCTCCGCCACCTTCACATATCCCGGAATGCCGTGGGCATAGAAGAACTCCATGCCCACCTTCATGTAGCCCGCATGGGCCTTCAGGCTGCGCGCCAGGGAAACGGCACGGTCGAGGTCGGGCGTGTCGAGGGCGACGCAAATCGGGTTGGACGGCATGGGATTCCCTTCTCGCCCTGTCCCCGATGGAGCAGGGCTTTCTTCAGGGGGCCTTTTGATACAGCATGATCGCGGTGGCAAGGTCCTCGATGGCGGTGCCCGCGGACTTGAACAGCGTGATTTCCTCCGGCGAGACCCGGCCCGGCACCTTGCCGCGGCAGAGTTCAAAAAGATCACCCTTGATATTGGCGAAGTCGAACTTGCCCTCGTCGCGGGCCTGCAGCAGGTCGCCTGCCTCGTGGAGGGCGCCTTCGCGGGTGTCAACATAGACCGAGGCGCGCGCCACCACATCCGAATCCGTTTCGCGCATCGTCGGCTTGAAGGCGCCGGCGAGGTCGACATGGGTGCCGGGCTTCAGCCACGCGCCCTTGACGATGGGTGTGGTCGAGGTGGTGACGCAGGTGACGAGGTCGGACTGGCGCACCGCTGTTTCGAGATCGAGCACGGAATGCGTCTCGAACCCGTCATGGGCGAGTTCAGCGGCGAGCGTTTCGGACTTCGCCAGCGTGCGGTTGAAGATGAAAACCCGCTTGATGGGCCGGACCGAGGCATGGGCGCGGACGAAATGGCTGCCCAGAGCCCCGGCGCCCACAAGCGTCATCGTGCTCGCGTCCTTGCGGGCCAGGTAATCGGCGGCCAGTGCCGATGCGGCGGCGGTGCGGCGGCGGGTGATTTCGGTTCCATCCATGACGGCGACGGTGGCACCCGTCTTCTGGTCCATCAGCAGGTAGCTCGCCTGCACCGTGGGATGGCCTTGGGCCGCATTGTCGGGCTTGAAGAACACGGTCTTCAGCCCAGCGAAGTCCTTCGACCATGCGGGCATGAGAAGCAGGGTCGAGACATCGGTCACCGGATGCTGGTGGCGGACGGGCGTTGCGATATCGGCGCGGAAACCCTCGCGCAGGGCCTCGACGATGTCGCGATAGGGTCCGAGTCTTGCCACGTCGGCTGCGGAGAGAAACTTCACAATGCGGCATCCTGACGGGTGGCGATGGCGGTGGATTGCAGGTCGCGCTTCTCGCGCTCATGCTGCTGCTGGGTGCGTATCAGTTCGATCTTGGCATCGCGCGTGGCCCGCCGATAGCGGGCATTGCCACGCCATGCCACGAACCAGCCGGCGAAGATGCCGATGAAGACGCCACAGAAGAACAGCGTCCAGAGCGGCATGTTGACAGTGGCGAAGGGATGGACCCGGTTGATGGGGTCAAACGAAACGGTCACCCACTGGCGGTTGGCAACGGCGAAACCGATGCCAACGACCGCGATGGGCAGGCCGACGATCCAGTTGAAAATGCCTTTGAAAGTCATTCCGACCTTTTACGCCTCGCGCCAGCGCGGCGCAATCACGCCTTGTCGTTCAGGCGCTCGCGCAATTCCTTGCCGGTCTTGAAGAAGGGCACGCGCTTGGCGACAACCTCGACCGATTCGCCGGTGCGCGGGTTGCGGCCCATGCGGGCATTCCGCGCCTTGGCGGAAAACGCGCCGAAGCCCCTGAGTTCCACCCGGTCGCCATCCTTCAGGGCGTTGATGACCTCATCGAGCACCGTGTTGACGATGCGCTCGATGTCGCGGTGATAGAGATGCGGATTCTTCTCGGCGATCTTCTGGACGAGCTCTGATTTTATCATGACACTTCCCTAGCTTAGAAGGCAGGGTGCCAAAGCACGAGCAGCCCGTCAAGCTTTGCCCGTTCGACCCCGGCGCTGAGCGATTCGAGGCCCAGCGCCCGGAGTACCAGATCGGCCGCCGAGAAGCCGAAACCGGCAGTATCGCGGGTGTCGCGCGGCTTCCAGTCGACGATTTCAAGATCAGCAGCCAGCTTCTTCTCGGTTTCGAGCCAGGACACGGCCACTTCCTCGCCGCCCAGCTCGTCGATCAGCTTGACCGTGATGGCCTGGCGGCCGGTATACACGCGGCCATCGGAGAGTTCTCGCACGCGCTCGATGGGAAGGTTGCGGCGTTCGGCCACGAGGCCGGTGAACCAGTCGAACCCGTCCTTCACCATCGCCATCGAGACCTCGCGGACCTTGTCGGAAACAGGCCTGTAGGGTGAGGGTTCTGCCTTCAGATCACCCGACTTCAGTTCTTCCATCTTGACGCCGATGGTATCGAGAAGCTTCGAGACTTCGGGAAAGCTGAAGATCACGCCGATCGAACCTGTGATCGTATTGCCGCGCGCCACGATGCGGTCGGTGGCAAGCGCCGTGATATAGCCTCCCGATGCCGCGACCGTGTCCATGACGGCCACCACGGGCTTGTCCTTCGCGATCTTGCGGACCGCCTCGTAGATCGCTTCCGATCCGGCCGTGGTTCCGCCGGGGCTGTCGATCCGGATGATGACGCCCTTCACCTTCCTGGACTCTTCCACCTTCTTCAGCAGATCGAGGGTGGCCTGATCGCCGGTGATCAGGCCATCGATGCGGATGCGGGCGATATGGTCCTCGAAGCTCCTGACGTTGCCGGGCGTCCACAGCAGGGCCACGACCGCGCCCACGGCCAGGAGAACGGCCAGAATGCGCCACAGGGTGACGCTGCGCTTGAGGCGGCGGCGGTCGACGATGAGTTCGGCTTCGGAGATCATGGAGCAGGTTCCTGAATTCAAGTCGTCATGGCCGGGCTTGACCCGGCCATCCTCTATCCGGCTTCTCGAAAAAAGATGGCCGGGTCAAGCCCGGCCATGACGATTGTGTGGTGGAGAGAGGGCCGGTCCTCGGGACCGGCCGGCTCATCAGTCGTTCTTCTCGTCCTTGCGCTTCAGGGCAGCGCCCAGAATGTCGCCCAGCGAGGCGCCCGAGTCGGAGGAACCGTATTGTGCGACGGCTTCCTTCTCTTCGGCGATTTCCAGCGCCTTGATCGAGACGTTCATCTTGCGGGCCTTCTGGTCGAACACCGTGATCTTGGCGTCGAACTTCTCGCCCACGGCGAAGCGCTCGGGACGCTGTTCGGCGCGGTCACGCGCCAAGTCGGCGCGCTTGACGTAAGCCGTCATGTCGGTGCCGGCAACCTGCACCTCGAGACCGTTGTCCTCGACCTTGAGGACTTCGCAGGTGACGGTGTCGCCCTTCTTCATGCCGGCGGCCGAGGCGAGCGGATCTGAGCCGAGCTGCTTGATGCCGAGCGAGATACGTTCCTTTTCGCGGTCGACGTCGAGCACGCGCGCCTTGACGCTGTCGCCCTTCTTGAAGTCCTTGATCGCCTCTTCGCCCGACCGCTTCCAGTCGATGTCGGAAAGGTGGACCATGCCGTCGACATCGCCGTCGAGACCGATGAACAGTCCGAACTCGGTGATGTTCTTGATCTCACCTTCGACATCGGTGCCCGGCGGGAACTTGTCGGCAAAGGCTTCCCACGGATTCTTCTGGGTCTGCTTGAGGCCCAGCGAAATGCGGCGCTTGGCCGAGTCGATATCGAGCACCTGCACTTCGACCGGTTCGGTGGTCGAGAGGATCTTGCCGGGGTGCACGTTCTTCTTCGTCCAGCTCATTTCCGAGACGTGGATCAGGCCTTCGATGCCGTCTTCCAGTTCCACGAACGCGCCGTAATCGGTGATGTTGGTGACCTTGCCCTTCACCTTGGCGCCGATCGGATAGCGCTCGGTGACGACTTCCCACGGATCCTTGTCCAGCTGCTTCATGCCGAGCGAGATACGCTGCGTCTCGGGGTTGATGCGGATGATCTGGACCTTCACGGTCTGGCCGACATGGAGAACGTCGGAGGGATGGTTGACGCGCTTCCACGCGATGTCGGTGACGTGGAGCAGGCCGTCGATGCCGCCCAGGTCAACGAACGCGCCGTAATCGGTGATGTTCTTGACCATGCCTTCCACAACCTGGCCTTCGGCGAGGTTCTGGACGAGTTCGGAGCGCTGCTCGGCGCGGGTCTCTTCCATGATGGCGCGGCGCGAGACAACGATGTTGCCACGGCGGCGATCCATCTTGAGGATCTGGAAGGGCTGCGAAACGTTCATCAGCGGGCCCACGTCGCGGATCGGGCGGACGTCGACCTGGCTTCCCGGAAGGAATGCCACTGCGCCGCCGAGATCGACAGTGAAGCCGCCCTTGACGCGGCCGAAGATCACGCCATCGACGCGCTCGTTCTTGTTCGACATCTGCTCGAGGCGGGTCCAGGCTTCTTCGCGCTTGGCCTTGTCGCGCGACAGAACGGCTTCGCCCATCGCGTTCTCGATACGCTCAAGATAAACCTCGACGGTGTCGCCGACCTTGAGTTCGGATGCCTTGCCCGGCTGGGCGAATTCCTTGACGGCGATCTTGCCTTCGGTCTTCAGACCGACATCGATGATCGCAAAGTCGTTCTCGATGTTGACGACGCGGCCCTTGACCACGCTGCCTTCGGTGGCGGGATTGTCGGAATAGCTCTCGGCGAGGAGAGATTCGAAGTCTTCACGGGTCGGAGTGAGCGAGACGGCGGATTTCGCCATGTGGTGTCGTATCCTGTTGAAATCGAGGCTGGCCCGGCGGAAAAACCCGCTAGGACGTCCCGCATGGCCCCTTGGTTGAAATGGAGCTCAGGCAGGCATACCGCGACCTGTCGTTCCAAGCCTTCGGGACCCCGCTCAGGCTGGCGGTGAACTGTCCTGACGTCCTGAAACAATGTGGGGTGCTTGAGCAACCCGGTTCATGTTCGTGAAACCCTTGGGGCCACGTCCTGTAACGAGGGCGCGTATAGGGGAAAACCGGGAACGGGGCAAGGTGGATATCCGCCCGCTAAAAAACCCGCTTGGCCGTGACTGCGGCGATTGCGGCGGCTGTTGCCTCTTCAACGTCCATTTCAGATGTATCGAGGATCACGGCATCGGCGGCGGCGGTGAGAGGGGCCGCGGCCCTCTGGCTGTCGCGCAGGTCGCGCTCGCGGATTTCCTGCAGCACGGTCTCGAAGTCATCGGCGTCCAGTTCCTTCTGCCGGCGCCTTGCCCGCACGTCCGCACTTGCAGTAACGAAGAGCTTCACGTCGGCATCCGGGCAAACGACCGTGCCGATGTCGCGTCCATCGAGAACGGCGCCCGGCAGCCGTCTTGCGAAGCCACGCTGAAAATCGAGCAATGCTGCCCTCACCTCCGGAATGACGGCGACGATCGAGGCTGCGGCCCCAACGGCCTCGTTCCGCAAGTCTCCGTCCGTGAAGTTCGATGGATCGAGACCGGCTGCAGCCGCAATGGCCGAGCCCCGGTCATGCGGGTCATGGCCCGCCCGCAGCACGGCAAGGCCCACCATGCGGTAGAGCGAGCCCGTATCCAGAAAGTGATAACCGAAATGCGCCGCAAGTGCCCGGGCGATGGTGCCCTTGCCCGCGGCGGCCGGCCCGTCGACGGCGATGATCATTTCGCATCCGGAGGGCCGATCCGGCCCCCCATGCCGTTCAGGAGGCCGGTGAAATCCGGGAAACTCGTCGCGATGAAGCGGCTGTCGTCGACGCTCGTGTAGATGCGCGAGGCGAGGCCCATGACGAGGAAGGACATGGCGATGCGGTGATCCATGTGGGTGGTGACCTTGCCACCGCCCGGAGCGCCGCCGCCCTGGACTTCCAGCCAGTCGCGGCCCGAACTTGTCGGAACGCCATTGGCCTGGAGGCCGGCCTCGACGGCGGCGAGACGGTCGCTCTCCTTCACGCGGAGTTCCTCGAGGCCCTCCATGCGCGTCGTCCCGTCGGCAAACGAGGCCGCAACGGAGAGGATCGGATATTCGTCGATCATCGAGGGCGCGCGCGATGCCGGCACCCTGATGCCATGCAGGCGCGACGACCGCACGTGCAGATCGCCTACCTCTTCGCCGCCAGCCAGCCTGCGGTTCTCGATGACGATGTCACCGCCCATCTCGACGAGTGTATCGATGAGCCCCGTGCGGGTGGGGTTCAGCATGATGTTCTCGATCACGATGTCCGAGCCCTCGGTGATGAGAGCCGCCACCATGGGGAAGGCGGCAGAGGAGGGATCGCCTGGAACGTCGATGGCTTGGGCCGTCAGTTCATGTTGGCCCTCGACCGTGATGTGACGGCCATCTTCCCGCTGTTCCACGGTGATTGCCGCGCCGAAGCCCTTCAGCATGCGCTCCGTGTGGTCGCGGGTGGGGGTGGGCTCGATGACGGAGGTCTTGCCCGGCGTGTTCAGCGCCGCGAGCAGCACGGCGGATTTTACCTGCGCCGAGGCCACAGGCAGCGTGTAGGTGACCGGCACCGGGTTCTTCGCGCCATGCAGCGTAAGCGGCAGGCGGTTGCCTTCGGAGGCCTCGAACGTCGTCCCGAACTGCGAGAGCGGAACCGTGACGCGGCCCATCGGGCGCTTCGACAGCGAAGCATCGCCGATGCAGCGCGCGGTGAGAGGTGTCGTCGCCATGAGGCCCATCGCCAGCCGGACGCCGGTGCCGGAGTTGCCGAAATCGAGCGGCTGATCAGGCGACCTGAGGCCCGCGATACCGACGCCCTGCACCCGCCACACATTGTCGGCGCCGCGCTCGGCCTTGGCGCCGAGCGCCGTCATGGCCTTCGCGGTGTTGATCACGTCCTCGGCTTCGAGGAGGCCCTTGATCGTGGTCTCGCCGATGGCGACGGCGCCGAACATCAGGGCCCGGTGCGACATCGATTTGTCGCCCGGAACGCGAATGCGGCCTTTCAGGCCTTGCGCCTTGCGGGAAATGAGAGGAAGGGGTTCAGCGATGTGGGTGTTGCTCATGGGCCGCTCCGATACACGATCGGGTCGGGCTCTGTCACCCCCGCTTTCATTGGCTTTTGACATTGGCGCGAAGAAGTGCCATGGAGCCCCCAATCATGTCATTTTCCGTCGTCGAAAGGATCAACCGTGGTCAAAGCTGAACTCGGAACAAAGCGGACGTGCCCGTCCTGTGCGGCCCGTTTCTACGATCTCCTGAAGAATCCCATCGTTTGCCCCAAGTGCGGCGCGAACTTTGTCGCTGCCTCCGTGCTGCCCTCCAAGGGCGACATGCCGGCCATGCCGCCCGTGCCCAAGCCCCGCGAGATCGAGGCCGACGACATCGAAGTGGCGGACGTCGAGCTCGTCAGCCTGGAAGATGCCGAAGCACCCGACGTCGCTGACGACGAGACCGCTGGCATCGAGGACGTGGATCTCGGCGATGACGCCGGCGATGCCGAGGGCGAGGACGATACGTTCCTGGTCGAGGAAGAAGAGGAGGGCGACAACATGTCCGGCCTACTCGATGGCCCCGGCGGCAAGGAAGACGAAGAAGAGAGCTGAAAATTCTGCTTGCGTGTTCGCAGCGGCGGAACTAGGTTCCGCCCCGCTTCGCCACACCCAAGTGGCGAGTTCGATGGTTCAAGGGGTCATAGCTCAGTTGGGAGAGCGCTTGAATGGCATTCAAGAGGTCGGCGGTTCGATTCCGCCTGGCTCCACCATCCGTCTGATACCCTCAATAATCCCATATTTGATTGGCTTTTCTAAATCGACGTTTTGGGCCGAGTCCCAGTCTGAGTCCCAAAGCCATGATAACCCTCCATGCTTCTGAAATGAGGCAACGGTCGGGCAATTCTTCGTTCTTCGAAATCTTGCGCCAAGCAGGCACACTGGGTTTTTCAGGTTATTGCTTTAGTATTTCAAAGGCTTGTGCGAAAAAAGATAAATCGGCAAAAAACGGGTTTTCCTCGCATGCATTGGAAATCTTTAGCGATGCTTTTCAAAGTGTCGGGATTGTCGGCATTGGCATTTTTGAACGATTTCAATGGTTTAATTCGGAAGGCCGAAAAACCGTCTGGAGGCTGGAGCTTTCAATATATGTAAATGATTTCAATCGCTTGCGCCGATTGTGGCGATATTGGACGAAACCAGCTTTTGAATGCCGACAGAATGCCGACATGTAAAAGTGTCGGGATTGGCATTTTTGAACGATTTCAATGGTTTAATTCGATAAAAATGTGAATGCCGACAATTCCGACACTTTCCGGTTTAAGATGCAAAACAGGCAGGTTTTAAGGCCTGCCATGTTTGCATGTAAAACACTTGCGAGTCCTTGTGAGGACGTCGAGTTATGTCAGGGAAGGATTCGCAATAGACCGAAAAAAGCGCAATTCTGGAGACCCTCTTTTCTGGCCTTTAGAGCTTGGCGCTTCATGAGAGCTTCAAAAGGATAGGCTGCTTGCGCACAATATCCTCCCAACCTTCTGGCGGAGAGTTTCTTGCGGCCTTTTCATTTACCTTGTGCCCATGCCTGACTCGATTGTGCAGCGCAACACATGATAGGCTGTTTCCAATTCCTGAGAACTGGAAACAATATAATGACCAAGTCCACCAAATCACTCACCAAAGCCGTTGGCTATACTCGGCAAAGCTCGGCTGCAAACGTGGGAGCCGACAAGGACTCTGAGACACGCCAGCGGACGGCCATCACAGGTCATGCCCGTGCTCATGGATACGACATTGTCGGCTGGTATTGTGACGCTGCTGTCTCCGGCGCGGACCCTATCACAGACCGTCCGGGCTTTTCGGAGATGCTGACCCGGCTCATCGCCAATGGCGCAAAGACGGTCATCGTGGAGTCGCCAGACCGCTTCGCCCGCGACTTGATGGTACAGCTTACCGGACATGACCTGCTCAAGGCACAAGGCATCACCCTGATACCGGCGTCAGCGCCAGACTTCTTTGCCGAGGACACACCTACTGCGGTGCTGGTGAGACAGGTCCTTGGTGCTATCGCGCAATTCGACAAGGCTACCACGGTTGCGAAGCTGGCAGCGGCACGGAAGCGCAAGCGTGAAGCGAATGGAAAGTGCGAAGGTCGCAAGTCGATTGCCGAGCGCGAACCGAAGGCCGTTGCGAGGGCAAGGGAGCTTGCCAGCGTCCGCAAGATGAAGCCGTCTCTCAGGTCCATCGCGGCCACACTTGCCGATGAAGGCTTCCATTCGAGCACTGGCCAGCCCTTCACCGCGAAGACAGTGGCAAGCATGCTAGCGTAGTGACTGCTCACAACATCCGGGACGTTGCGAGGTCGAGTCATCATCGGCGCGGCCTTTTTCTTGTCGGCATGGCCTCGGCAAGCCGGCCGCGACCTGAACCCCGGCAGGGGGCGAACCGAAAATCGCAGACCCCCTACCCCCTTCGATGCCCCGGTGACTACCCGTGCCCCACATTGAGAAATATTTTTGGGAGTTTTTTCGGCCCTCATATGATGAGGGCCTTTTGCTTAAGGCGCGCGAAGGTCCGCAATAAAGCGCATGGCCACTTCGTGAACCGTCCTGAAATCCGCAATCATCTGAGGGTGGAAACCGACCGGACGCGGTTCCTCATTTGGCGACCGTGTAATCCAAGCGCGAAAAGACGTGAGCCCCGCTTGCTCCCGGTCAAGCTCATCAGCTCTCGCATAATCGTGACCTCTAATCGCCTGCCAGCGCTCCTGCTCAATGGCGTTGTACCGGTCCACGTTCGCATTGCTCACGGTGTGGGGCGGGATATAGAGCGGCACCCGGTGCGCCAAGCTATGGCGGAATCCAATCAGGTAGGCGAACCAATCGGCCATGCCATCAAGGTAGCCTTGCATCGCCGGAGTCAGCGAACCGCGAACATGCACATAGTCTGGCGTCAAACCAATGTCCCGGTTCGCCAAGGGCTTGCCGTTCGGCCTCGTGACATTCTTCTCCAGCGTCCAAATCCTCGCCAGATTGTCGAGACTGCCGAATACGCCGATATAGAACGCATGGATATTGATTTCCGCGCTGTTTCTCGACTCGGTGCTTATCGGCTCGACTTGCCCCGGAGGGATGATGTGGAAGACATTGATGACACACTGAAGCAGCACCCCGACGCGGCGCGCAAGGCCGTGATGTGCAAACTCCTTGGCGTTGGCATTGGCGAACGGGTGAAGTAGATATGCCTCCAAGATTTCCACCTTCAGCGGCGGCAGTGTCGCAAGCGCTTCTTCAATTTCGGCAGCGGCTTCCGGCGTGTAGGTCATGAAAAGCTACCTACCGTTCTTCTCTTCGGCCTTCGCACGATGCTTTTCCACTCCGGCGCGGACGACTTCGATTGCTTCCCTGTAGTATTGGTCTGCGTCGGGAATAAGCATTGTCCGGTTTACGCCTTCCTGTAGGTTCTCCTTTGTAAGCACAAGCACCCCGAGCTTTTCAGCCTGCTCCAAGTCCGCAGCGAGCTTTTCGCGCGCTAGCGAGGACACGATTGCAGGAATGACTTGCAAGTGACCATTGTTGCTCCGCTGGAGTCGTTCCTTTACCTCTTCCGTTCTCTTGACGATGTTCGCAAGTTTGTTTTCGGCCTTGAGCAGTCCAAGTGTGCATTCGACTACGGCAATGCTTCCGTTTGGTGTAGCGACGATGAGGTCAGCAGCGTCAGACGTTTTTGCCGTTGCACCGAGATGCGCGGCGCTGAAACCCAACATCCAAAGCAGCCAAGACACGCCAGTTTCCAAATCGTGTTGCGGCTTACCCTTTGCGCTACCTTCCGCAAACTGAAGGAAGCCGTTGAGTATCGAAAGACCGGGGTCGAACGCTTCATAGGCCGCACGGCGGGGGTTCTGAAAGTTGGCGTTGTCGGCAATCCAATAGGAACTTTGAGCGACTCCGTTGTAGCAAGCGATACATTGAACCACGGCAGCCCTCGGAACCTCGATAGAGACGGAACCGACTTGCAGGTCATCAATGACTTCCCATTTCATGGCGTTTCCCGCCACGGTATCCCGGACGATGACTTCTCGATTGAGAAGCACCCTGTAGCCGATGGATGCCTTCTCAACCGGCAAGCCATCAACGACTCGAATCTTCATATTTGCAGTGGTGCCGGTCACGGCTGATTCAGAATCCACAACGGCCACGTTGTGAGCAACGGCCTCGAATACGCATTGATTCCCGGCAATCTCTCCGATTGAGTAGTACGAAAGCAATTCGTGAAGCCCGTCAAACGGAGTCGGCGTAGCCTTCAACTCCCAATCGAGAGGCACGGTGTCAACTGACGGACCACCTGAATCAATGCGCAGGACATTCATGCGACTCTGACTGGCCAGCCCCGCAGCATGGAAAGGCTGAAACGTGGTGTGAGTGTTGCCGAAGCCATCTATCGGAAAATGAAGGTCACCGTTCGGCGTCTTGACGGTGCCTGACAATATCTGTTGCACAAGTTCGCGCGGGGTGGATTTCAGGTCAGAAAGCCGATACTGACCCGCTCGAATTCTCTCTGTTGCGATGTGGGAGAAGGGCACCCGTGTCTTGTGAATGTAGTACAGACGGCTGCAAATCAAGACGTACTGACCTTGATGCAGTAATGCCAGATAGTTGAAGGTGACTTCGGATTTGCCGCCGCTTGTGGGCGCTATCGCACTGAAAAACTGCTCGGCTTCCGTATTGAGTTTCAGGCCTGTCATGGCGCTACACTTCCGAGAATAGACCATAATAGAGGTTCCATGCCCACGATGTGCGGGTTTGAACCTTTTCTAGGCAAGTGACATCAACGATTGGCGTGGTCTTGCACATGCCGAGCATGAGTGCGTATCGGTGGTTTTCGACATGCGCCAGACGATATGACGTGAAAGCGAGCGCAGCAACTAAGACAACAATGACGGTTGATTTCATGTTCGCAGTCCCGGCATGATGCCGTGACGATAACACGGGTTCCGACAAAGTCGAGACACGTACCCCGACAATTTGCGCGCCGGGAAAGTCGTGTTAATAATCAGGAATGCAAGAGACGGCGAAGCAGACTCTAACATCAATCCGCGACCTTCTCGACACTCTGGAGGTTGAAATTGCTAGCGGCGCGACACAACAGCAAAGCCTCGTGGCCGGCTTCGAATTGCCCGACATCATCCGGGATGTTGTCGATTTGCTAGTGCCGGAGATTCGACCTTATGAAGCGACGTTCTATCTCTACATGCTGCGTCATTCCGTTGTGGAGACCGGCACTCAGCTAGTGCGCGTTTCCCGGCGCGGTCTAGCGGACGTGGTGAAGTCGCCTGCGTCCCGTGGCGGCAATGGCAGCGAATCAGGGAAGGCCAGCTATGAGACGGCCAGACTCACGCTAGAGGGTCTGGAAGCCATCGGCGCAATCAGGCGTGAGGCTGTGCGTCAGTTCATAGGTGTTGGGTTGGCCATCGCCGGCGAACAGGCGCTTGCCCTTTCCCCTTGCGCCTGAGGACGTGAAGCCGCTCCTCCTTCGTCACATTCAGCAAGGGGCAGCCCATCTCGACTGGCTTGCCGACATGCTGTCAGATGGTCGACCCTTCATCCTCGGAGACTCCGTCAGTGTCGCAGATCTCGCGGCCTATTCGACCTTCTGGGTACTACACACGCAAGGCGGAGATGAATCTGTGGCGCGGTTGCCCTATGAAGGGTTGCGGGTATGGGCATCACGCGTGGCGGCACTGGGCCATGGGACGCCCACCGAGATGAGTGCGGAGGAGGCGCTGAGGATTGCCCGCGAGACGCGGCCGGAAATGCCGCTGGCAATTGGTGATCACGATCCTTCAGGCCTAAGGGTCGGCTCCATTGTGTCAGTGAGAGCGGATGATACGGGCCGTAAACGCGGCAGTGTTGTGCTGAAGGTGGCAACCAGTTAACTCGGGACTTCGGGACAAATCATGATTGCACCAGACAAGACAAGTATGTCGCTGTCGGACGCTTACCTCGGCCATATTCAGAGTGTGTCAAGCAAGGCAGGACTTTAAAACGCAGTATACGCTGCGCCGTCGAATTTGATGACTTCGCGCAAGCGTCTAGACTATGAATGTTGCATGCCTTGCACGAGGATCTTTAGCTGGCTGATCTCGATCTCGAGTTCAGCAATTCGCCGGTCGCGCTCGGCGAGGGCTGCGGTCACGTCGGCGGCCTCGAAGCGCTGCGGAATGTGTTGCGGGCAATTGGCGTCCCAAGCCGAAACGGTAAAGAGCACCACCTGCTCGGGCCTTGCCTTGTAGTCCTCCGGCATCAGGTCGCCGATCAGCGCGGCATCACCCTCGACGACCTTGGCAGTGCCCCAGATCTTGATCCGCCGCCGATGCGCATAGTCGATCAGGAACAAGTAGGCCTTCGGATTGTCGAGCAGGTTCCCGCTGGTGACGTACTGGCGGTTGCCGGCATAGTCGACGAATGCGATGGTGCGCTCGTCCACAACCCGCAGGAAGCCGGGCGGCCCGCCGCGGTGCTGGATATAGGGCTGGCCCTCTGCATTGGCTGTGCCAAGAAACACGCTGGTCTGCGCCGCGATGAAGGCAGCGAGATCGGGCGTGATGGTTGTCTCCCACGAGCCATCCTGCTCCATCCGGGCAAATCCCCTGCGCGAGCCCTTCCGGGCCTGCAGAGCCTTCACCGTATCCGTGAACGCGATGTCGCTGGCGAAGGATGTTGCGCTGTCCATGTTGGCCTCCTCAGAGTCCGAGAGCTGAAAGGCCCGGGTGGTCATCCGGGCGGCGGCCCTGAGGCCAGCGGAACTTGCGGTCGTCCTCCCGGATCGGCAGGTCGTTGATGCTGGCGAACCGTGTCTGCATCAACCCATGTGCATCGAATTCCCAGTTCTCGTTGCCATAGCTGCGGAACCACTGGCCGCTGTCATCGCGCCACTCATAGGCAAAGCGCACGGCAATGCGGTTGGCGTCGAAGGCCCACACGTCTTTGATCAGCCTGTAGTCGAGTTCGCGCGCCCATTTCCGCGTGAGGAACTGTTCGATCGCATCGCGGCCCTGGAGGAACTCCGCGCGGTTGCGCCAGCGTGACTCCAGAGTGTAGGCAAGGGCCACGCGAGACGGGTCGCGGCCGTTCCAGGCGTCCTCGGCCATGCGCGCCTTCCGGGCCGCGGTCTCGGCATTGAACGGCGGCAATGGCGGGCGGTCTGTAGAGGTCATGATCTGAAACCTTGTTGTGCGGGTGAGCGATGCGGAACGGCTCCGCACAGAGTGCGGAGCCGATAGGGATGATCAGGCGGCGTTGGCCGTTGCCTCCACCACGGGGAAGTCGATCACGGTCTTGCCCACTTCGTTGATGTAGTTCGTCCAGGTGTTGAGGGCCACGTGCTGGACAATCTCGATCACCTGGGCATCATCGTATCGATGCGGTTTGTTCAGATGAAGAGCGAGGAGCAGCAGGCTGTTCTGGTGCTCCATCGATCGAGGGAGCTGCTGGTGCGGCAGCATACGATGCTGGTGAATGCCCTGAGGGCGCATCTCGCGGAGTTCGGCATTGTCATGAAGCAGGGCAAGGCCGGTGCTGCGGCAGTTGCTGCTCTTGTCGAAGATGCAGAGAGCAGTACCCTCAGCTCTGCAGTGAGAGAGGCTCTGTTGCCTCTTGTGGAGCAGCTGCGCCACACTGAAGAACGCGTCGCCCGCCTCGAACAAATGATTGTCGAATGGCACAAGAACAATGCCACGAGCCTGAGACTGGCGTCGATACCCGGCATCGGCCCGATTACGGCGAGTGCCATCGTGGCAACGATCACCGACGCCCGACTCTTCTCGTCAGGCCGGCATCTCGCCGCATGGATTGGGCTGGTCCCGCGACAGAACTCCAGCGGCGGCAAGGAACGGCTGGGTGGCATCACCAAAAAGGGGGATGGCTACATCCGCAAGCTCCTGGTTATCGGCGCCAATGCCGTTCTGCGGTTTGCTAGAAAAGGCAGCCCGAGTTCAACGAGGTGGGCGAGCAGTCTCCTGACAAGGAAGCCGCACAAAGTCGTGGCCGTAGCCCTGGCGAACAAGATGGCAAGGATCAGCTGGGCGCTCCTGGCTCGCAATGAGGTGTTCCGGCCAGCTGCATAGGTCTGCGCCAGAACAGCAAGACTGAGTTCGACCAGATTGGCGGGGTGCTGAGGATGTGATGGCAATCGGTCGAGAACCGGGATTGGAACAACCCGATCAGTGGTTTGATGCGCCAGCAAGCGCGATGACCTGTATGGGATCTGATCCGCGGACTTCATCAGGGCCAGCGGTCATATGTTACCGCGTCAACAGGCCGGACACATGACCGCACCCGACCACCGCCAGAACATCAGAAGGCTCTTACCAAAAGGAGGCCGTCCACACATGCCCCTGAAGATTTCCTCCAGATAGGTTTAAAGTCCGGCCCAGGATCCTCTGCCTCCATTCTCTGGATCAGCCATGCAAAGCCCAGATCCAAATAGGAGAAACCTTGTTCAAGGAGCGGGCTTTTTTGAAACAAACCGTTGCCGTCGCAACCGGAGGACATGATCCTCGATTTCCTGGTGAAGTCTATCAGCATCTCCTTTGGCCAGGAGATCCCGCAGACGGCGGTGCTGGGGGCCCATCACCTTCGCATCGCGTTCGTCGCGTATCTCGTGACCAAAGACGATGAAAACGTGACGCGCCAGCGCCTCCCACAAGGTCGCGACGATGGCGTTGCCTGAGAGGCGGCAGATTTCGCGGTGGAAGCTCAAGTCCGCCTTGCTGATCTCCAGCCATTCCAGCCGTTCGGCTGACCTTTCCATATCAACGATGATCTGATCGAGACGGGCGAGCACGCCGTGGTCTGCCTTGCAGATCGGCGCGGCATCAGCCAGTGCCAGACGTTCAAGTGCGATGCGTGCCTGGCAGATCTGATTGACCCGCAGATCATCGAATGTGGCAACGCGCGTGCCCCGGTGCGGAACGCTTTCGACGATGCCTTGCGCTTCCAGAATCTTGAGGGCTTCGCGGAGAGGAACGCGGCTCATGTTCAGCAGGCTGGCGAGTTCGGTTTCGATGATCCGCTGTCCCGGCAGCAACGCTCCTGCCGAGATGCCGGAGACGATGGCGTTTGCCGCCTGTTCCGCCAGGCTTTGGGCACGCGCCATGCTCAAGACCGGTATGGACGGGGCCACGGGTTGTGCTGCCTTCAGCATGTTTTTTCGATTTCGTTCAAAGTATTGAGCAATCCGGTTCGGTTATGTGATCTGGACGTCCCCATAGCAGCCCACAATTCCGATTGCACCTGCAACATCCGCAATTTCGATGCCTGCGCGATCCTTGGTGGATTGATGCCAGTCATGCTCGCTCACCAGGAAGAAGGCGCTTCGACCAGTTCAATGAGAATGCCATTCGGATCGCGGAGATAGCCGGCCTTGAGGCCTTGCACGGGGCCGTTGTCGACCAGCGTCACCTCGCCCTGCGGAATGGCGCCTGCTGCAATGAGCTCGGACCAAGTGGCTTCAATATCGGTCACGTCGAAGCAGACATGCGCGGCGCAAGCCATGTTGGGGTCGATGGCGTCCGCCCGGCCCGCACCCGAAGTGTACTGGATGAATTCGATATGAGCGCCGTGGCCATAAAGGTGCGCCACCAGAAGTTCAGCTCCTTTGACACCTGTTACTCCCGACTGCCATGAGCCGGTGCGGGGCGAGACGGAGCGTGCCTCGAACCCCAGGGCCGTGGTCCAGAAGCGGACGGACCGGTCCATGTCCGTCACCGTGAAGCTCGTGTGGTTGAAGCCGATGATCATGGATGCCTCTCAGGTGAAGCCATAGGCGGTCCAGCCGCCGTTCACTTCCAGAACGTGACCGGTCATATATGACGCGCGAACCGGATCGAGCAGGTAGGCGATGCCTTCGGCGACCTCGCTCTCCTCGCCGAAGCGGCCCATTGGTGTGCGCCGGTTGATGGCGGAGGGATCGAAACTTCCGGTGTCGGCCAAGGCACGCGTCGTCTCGTTCATGATGTAGCCGGGTGCGATGGCATTGACGCGGATGCCGCGCTCCGCCCATTCGATGGCTTGCATCTTCGTCAGCGCGATGAGCGCGCTCTTCGACACACAATAAGGCCCCCTGCCCGGTGCCGCCACCTGCCCGAGGACGGAGGAGACATTGACGACAGATCCGCCGGATTGCATACGCGGTACGGCGGCGTTCGAAATGGCGATCGGCGCCATCAGGTTCACCTCGAAGACCTTGCGCCAGCGCTCGATTGATATCTCAAGCAATGCACCATGATCCCATGTCCCCGCATTGTTCACGAGGCCGTCGATGCCGCCCCAATGGGCCGTCATGGCGTCGAGAATGGCGTCAACGGCAGCAGGATCCGTGACGTCGCCGCCCCAGCCGAGGCCCTGATTGTCACCGAGCTGACTGACTGTCGCTTCCGCTGACTTTCGATCACGGTCGAGAATAGCAACGCGAGCACCGCGCGCCGCCAGCAGCTTCGCCGTTGTGGCGCCGATGCCGGTGCCGCCACCTGTAATGAGGATGCGGCGGCCGTCAAAATCCAGCCCCTCCGTCATCGCTCACGCCACCTTGAAACGCTGCAGCATGTTTTCATCAAGCGTTACGCCCAGCCCTGGGCCCATCGGCAGCGGAATGCGGCCGTCAACCACCGGCAATTCAGCGCTGCACAATTCGCGGCGCAGGGCCGAGTCCGCCAGTTCGCGTGGCAGGAATTCGATGAAGGTACACGTCGGCGCCACGGCTGCGAGATGTGCCGATGCGGCGATGCCGATGGCTGACTTCCAGCAATGCGGCACGACGGCAAGTCCACGGTCACGGGCATGCATGGCCACGCGCTTCGCCTCCGTCAGGCCGCCCACACGGCCGACATCGGGCTGAACGACGTCCACCGCCTTGGCATTCATGAATTCCAGAAATTCGAAGCGTGTGTTCTGCCACTCTCCAAGGGCGATCTTGACGGGCGAGGCATGGCATAGCTTGGCATAGCCCTCGACATCGTCAGACGGCAGCGGCGTCTCGACGAAATAGATATCCTCGTCCGCGAACATCTCGATGGCGCGCAGCGCTTCCTTCCAATCGCGCCATGCATAGGCAACGTCGACCATGAGAGTCATGTCGGCCCCGACAGCCTTACGGATGTCGCGCACCATGCGCGCGCAGTGGCGGTCATCCTCGATCTGCAGCGAGTTGTGGGAATATGGCCCCTTCAGGCAGATCTCCAGCTTGGCGGCGCGGAAGCCAAGCTTCTGCGCGGCAAGTGCCCGCTCCTGCAGCACGCGTCCATAGGTTTCGAGATCGTCGCCCTCGGGCAGCAGCGAGGCATAAGGCGTGATCGTCTTGTTGGTGGCGCCACCCATCAATTGCCAGCACGGCTTGTTCTCGATCTTGCCCACGAGGTCCCACAGCGCCATGTCGAGCGCGCCGATGGCGCAGATGCCGAGACCGCGGCGGCCGGTCATGGCGGAGCCGATGTAGAGTTTCTCCCACAGGCCTTCCACATCGCGCGGATCCTTGCCGATCAAGGTCTCACGCAGGCCCAGTCCCATGATGTGCGTGCCGGGCGCCTCGATCATCGCCTTCGCGACCCATGGATTTGTATCCGTCTCGCCGATGCCGACGTGGCCAGAATCCGTATGGATCTTGACCACGATGTTGTCCTGCGCCGAGGAACAGGCATCGGCCCGGAAATCCGGCACCAGGAGAACGAAGCATTCGACGGCCGTGATCTTCATGTGTGGACTTCCTTCACTCTGGTTGGGCTGGCGTCAGGCACGGCGTGTTCACTGAGATCGGCAACGGGGATGTGGCAGCGGATGGCGAGGCCGCCGCCCGCATCCTGCCAGGGGGGCTCGACGTCGACACAGGTCTGACCAAGTTGAAAGGCGCAGCGCCCGGCATAGGCGCATTTCGGCTTCACGCCTGGTAGCCGCGGCGCGGCAGGCCGGCGGGGCTTCGACGCCCGCACCACATCGATGCGCGGCACGGCTTCCAGAAGGCTGAGTGTGTAGGGGTGATGCGGCGGCGCGTAGATACGCTCGACAGGGCCGACCGACATGAGTTCGCCGCCGAACAATACGCCCACACGATCGGCAAACGAGCGCACCACGGCGAGATCATGGGAGATGAAGAGCATGGCCACGTCGCGGTCGGCGCGCAGCTTGCCCAGCAGTTCGAGGATGTTCGCCTGGACCGACACGTCGAGCGCGGAAAGCACCTCGTCGCAGATCAGCAATTGCGGATCGGCAATCAGCGCCCGCGCGATGGCCACGCGCTGGCGCTCGCCGCCCGAAAGCTCGTCCGGGAAACGACGGGCATAGGCGCCATCGAGGCGCACGTCCGCAAGCGCAGCAGCAACGCGCGCCCTGATATCGCCCGCCTCGCCCAACAGTTCCAGCGGGCGGGCCAGGATGGTACCGATCCGCGCGCGCGGAGTGAGCGAGGCCTCGGGGTTTTGAAAGACAAACTGGATGCGGCGACGCTGGTCCGGCGTGCGGTGGCGCACGAGGGGCGCAAGCGGTTCGCCATTGAAGAGGATGCGGCCCTCGCGCGGTGCCAGAAGCCCGCTGACGGCGCGCGCCATCGTGGACTTCCCACTCCCCGATTCGCCGACGAGCGCGAAGGTTTCGCCCCGCGCCACGGTGATGTCGACCCTTCTCACGGCATCCGTCAGGCGGCCCGGAAACAGCCGGCCCCAGATTCCGTGCCGCTGCCCATAGGCGATGCTGACACCCTGAACCTGCAAAAGCGGTGCAGTATCCATTCTTCTGATTGAAACAGAAGAATTGGACTGCCGCAGGCGTGGCGCTGCGGCATCAGGCCAACGCCAGCATGCCGCCAGATGGTTCCTTCCGGTTTCGAGCAAGGCCTGAGGTTCTGCGCGGCAGCGCGGCGTTGCCAGGTCGCAGCGCGGGGCGAAGGCGCAGCCGGGCGGCAGTTCGTTCCGCCGCAGGAAGCCGCGCAAGGGCGAAGGGCCATCGCCCTTTGGCTTGTCGATGCGCGGCACCGAGTCGATGAGCCCTTGCGTATACGGATGGCGCGGCGCCCCGAAGAGTTGATGAGTCTTGGCCACTTCGACGAGATGCCCCGCATACATCACGCCGATCCGGTCGGCGATCTGGGCGAGCAACCCCAAGTCATGGGTGACATAGAGCATCGCCATGTCGAGCCGCAACCGCAGACTGTTCAGCAGGCTGCCGATCTGCTGCTGCGTGGTGACGTCGAGGCCCGTCGTCGGTTCGTCGAGAACCACAAGATCGGGATCGCAAGCGAGCGCCAGCGCGATGCAGACGCGCTGCTGCTGACCGCCCGAGAGCTGGTGCGGAAACCGCGTGATGAGATCGGCGGCGCGCGGCAGTCCGACCAGTTCGAACAGATCCCGCGCACGCGCCGCAGCCGCATCGCCTGTCATCGACTGATGCAGGAACAGCGTCTCGGCGATCTGGTCGCCCACCCGCATGGACGGGTTCAGCGCCGTCGTCGGATTCTGCGGCACGAAACCGATGCGGTTGCCGCGCAGCTTGTCGAGGTCCGGACGGCTGAGGCGCAAGAGGTCATCGCCCTTGAACTTCACACGGCCCGTTCCGATGCGCGCGTTGTTGTGGCGATAGCCCAGAAGAGTGAGCCCCACGGTCGACTTGCCGCAACCCGATTCCCCGACGAGGCCCAGAACCTCGCCGCGGTCGATGTGGAAGCTCACGCCATGCAGGACCTGCGTCCACCTCTCGCCCGTACGGAAGGAGAGCGACAGATCCTCGACATCCACGAGCCTTGTCATTGCTGCACGCCCAGTTTCACCGTGCGGCCCAGGATTCGCGCCAGTCCTTCGGTGAAGAGATTGAGCCCGACGACCAGCGAGGCGAGCGCCAGGCCGGGGCCGATGACGGTCGCCGGAGCGATGAGCAGAAGCGAGCGGTTCTCGCTGATCATCAATCCCCATTCGGGAGTGGGCGGCCGCAACCCGAAACCGAGAAAGCCCAGAGAGCCGATGAGCACGGGCGCATAGCCCGCGCGTAGGGCGAACTCGACCAGCAGGATGCCGGTGGCGTTCGGGAAAAGCTCGCGGCGCATGACCGACCAAGCGCTTTCGCCCCGCAGCCGCGCGATTGTCACGAAGTCGCGCGTGGCAATCTCGATCGCAGCGGTGCGCGCCATGCGGGCGATGCGCGGGGCATAGACTAGCGCCACCACCAAGACCACGAGCACCGGATTGCCGGAAAGTTCAGGCCCGGCAGCGACCATGGCGAGGAGTGCGAGGACGAGAAAGGGAATCGAAATCAGGGCTTCCAGCAGACGCTGCACGACGTTGTCGATGATGCCGCCCGCATAGCCCGAGAGGAGCCCGATGATCGAGCCGATGACAAGCCCAAGCGCGGTTCCCGACAGCGACAGGAGCAGGACCACATGACCGCCATGAACGACGCGGCTGAAGACGTCACGCCCAAGCTGGTCGATGCCGAAGGGGTGAACGAGGCTCGCAGGCGCCAAGGGCAGGCCCGCTCCCATCTGCGAATAACCGTAGGGCGCCCAGAACGGCCCTGTCACCGCCACGAAGAGGTGGACGAGCAGGATGACCGCACCGATGCGGAGGCTCACTGGCGTCTGCCGCAGCATCGCGAAGAAGCCCTGTGCGGCGGGCGCCTGTTCGGTCACCGTCATGGCTAGCCCGTCCTCAGCTTGGGATTGAGGAGGATGGCTCCGGCATCGGCGATGAAGTTGGCGGCGATGTAGACGCTGGCCGACAGCAGGATGGTCGCCTCGATCAGCGGGAAATCGCGCAGTTGCAGGCTGTCGACCAGAAGGCTGCCGAAGCCCGGATAGCTGAAGACCTTTTCAACCACCACGACTCCGCCCACTAGATAGGCGAGGTTAAGTGCCGTCACATTGAGTGTGGGCACCAGCGCATTGGGCAGCGCATGACGCCAGACGACACGGCCTGCTGGCACGCCGCGCAGTTCCGCCATGCGGATATAATCGGCATCGAGAACCTCGATGAGATTGTCGCGCAGCATGCGCACGGCATAGACCGCCATGACGATGGCGAGAGTCAGCGCCGGCAGCGTCGTGGCGCGGAGATACTCCATGAAGTCAGACGTGTGATCGACCGTCGACATGGCCGGCAGCACGGGAATGAGCAGGACGAAGGTCAGAAGCAACAGCGTGCTCAGCAGGAAATCCGGAATGGACAGGAGCACCAGGGTCGCGACCGACAGGGCGTGATCGACAGGGCGGTCACGCCGGATCGCCTGCAGGATGGCTGGAAGTGTTGCGAGCGGTACGTAAAGGATGAAGGCATAGATGGAGAGGAAGGCCGTGTTGACGATGCGGGGACCAAGCACCTCCATCACCGAGCGCGAACTGACCAGCGACTGGCCGAAATCGCCCTGCAGCACGCCCCACAGCCAGCGGCCGTAGCGCAGCAGCGCCGGATCGTCGAGATGCATACGTTCGCGCAGTGCTGCGAGTGTTTCGGGCGTTGCGTCGCGGCCGAGTATCCGGGTGGCGACGTCTCCCGGCAGAATCTCAAGCACGGCGAAGATCAGGAAGGACACGAGGAGCAGCGTGAACAGCGCGAGAAGAAAGCGCTGGGCGATCAGGCGTGCGATAAACACCGCTGTTTCGACCCTCTGCTGGAAGCGGAACTGTTATCCGCTGGTTGGGAATATGCGAGACCAGTCCCGGAAGGTTTGCTCCCGGGACCGGTAATATCGCGCTACTTGGTGCAACTCAGATCTTCGAAATTGAGGTTGAAGTTCTGTGCGCGTGGCGTGTAGCCGGTGCAGCCCTTGCGCAGTGCAAGAACCTGATGGACGAACATTGGCAGGATCAGGCCACCTTCATCAGCAAGAAGTTTGCCAACTTGCTGATGCAGCTTGATGCGCTCAGCCTGGTCGACCGTGGTGTTGGCCTTGAGCAGCAGGGCATCATAGTCGGGCCGCTCCCAGTGGGTTTCCTTCCACTTGGCCGTCTGGGTATAGGCGACGGCAAGGCCCTCGCCCGGCGGGCGCATCGACCAAGCCGAGGTGACGATGGGCTTCTTCAGCCAGACGTCGTCCCAGAAGCTTTCCGCTGGCGTCACCACAACGTTGATGTCGAAGCCGGCGGGCCTCGCCATTTCGGCGAAGACCTGTGCCATGCGCACCATGCCGGGTACGCCCTCGGCGGTGAAGAGGTCGAACTTGAGGCCATCGGGGTGACCGGCCTCGACGAGCAACTTCTTTGCCAGCTCGATATCCTGCTTCGGCGCCTCCGTGACAAAGGATGCCGGACTCTTGAGCGGCACCGGATTGTCGGCGGCCGTCTCGCCGAAGCCCAACAGCACGGTGTCGACCATCGCTTGCCGGTCAACCACGGCTTTCAGCGCCTGCCTCACCTTGATGTTGTCAAAAGGTGCGGTGTCGACCCACATCGAGATGGTCATCGAGTTCGAGGCGCCGGTTTCCAGAAGCTGGACGTTGGGATCGTCCTTCAAGGTTGGAATGCCGGTCGGATCGACGTTCAGCACCAGATCGACCTGACCCGCCTTTATGGCGGCAACAGCGGCCACCGGCTCCTGTGCCACGGTGATCCGCAGGCAATCGGCCTTGGGCTTTCCGGCATCCCAGTAGCTGGGGTTCTTGCGCAGGATGCGCACGGGATCATTCGGCGTGAACTGTTCTTGCATGAACGGGCCAGTGCCATCGGCCTTCAGCCGCAGGTCTTCATGCTTGGCGCCGTCGGGCACGATGTTGGTGAACTTGTTGGTGATGAGGATCGGCAGTTCGACCACGGGATTTTTCGTGGTGAAGGACACGGTGTATTTGTCCACCGCCTTGATGCCTTCGGGATCGAGAAACTCCAGCACGGCCTTGGCGCCCGAGCCCAGGGCTGGGTCGAAGTAACGCTTGAACGTGTAAACCACGTCGGCAGACGTGAAGTCCTTGCCGGAATGAAATTTCACGCCTTCGCGGAGCTTGAAGGTCCACGTCTTGCCATCGGGCGAAACCGACCATTCGGTCGCCAGTTCCGGGATGGTCTGGAAGTTATCGTCGACATCGATCAGCCGGTTGTAAACGGCGAAGGTATGGTAGGCGTCGTCACCCGAATGCATGTCGGCGGGGTCCATCGACTGCTTTTCACCCGACCATTCATAGCCAAGTATCTTCACGCACTCGTCACCCGCGGCAGCGAAGGCCGGGCCCGCCCATGCAGTGGCAAGCAGCGCCACAGACGTCATCAATGTCCGATATCTCATCCTGTTTCTCCCGTGCTGGCGCAGGGCTTTCACATGCGAAGAACGGCAATTCGAGCCCTTGCGATAGCTTTTGCAAATTGCCGGCGTTGCCTGGTGGTCGGGCACGTGCTAAATGTATTCAGAATAACAAGTGCTGTCAAGGAACGGAGCTTCCGCTGATTTGTCTGAAGGGCATGACCTGGCAGAGCCGGCGGGCTGTCGATCCGTTGGTAGCAAGCCTTCCCGCATTTCGCACCACCCATCCCGGAATTGACATCGAGTGGACCGCGCGCTCGCTCGCGGGATTTGAGTTCGAGCCCGTGGAGCAATTGGCCCGGCGCTACGACCTCATCATCCTTGATCATCCCTTCATGGGAGATGCGGCACGGAAGGGCTATCTCCTCAGCCTCGACGAAGCGATCATCGGAAAAGATTCCGATTATGTAGGTCCATCACTCGCGACCTATCGCCTTGACGGACATACCTATGCCGTGCCCGTCGATGCCGCCTGCCAGGTTGCGGTATTCCGGCCCGACCTGATGCAGCGTCTCGACCGGCCGCCGCCACGCACATGGAGAGAGGTGCTTGCCCTCGGCCAGGTGGCCGAACGCCAAGGCCTCAAGCTCGCCATCGGTCTCGCGAGCGTCCACAGCCTGATGACGTTCTTCACGCTGATGGCAGGCCTGGGTCAGCCTTGCGCCACCTCTCCGGATGAACCATTCTGCGATGGGCCGGCTGCCAGCGAAGCGCTGTCGCTGATGCGCGCCCTCCTCTCATTCTGTCCAGCCCAGGTCCTCGACTGGAACAGCATCAAGCTTCACGAGATGATGGTGGCGGAGGATCTTTTTGCCTACTGCCCTGCCGTCTATTGCTATGCCACCTATGCAGAGGCCGACCAGCGGAAGCCCCTGCGCTTTGCGGATCTGCCCGGAGCCGCACGACCATCACCGACGGGTTCTACGATTGGCGGTACTGGTTTAGCGATTGCCGCACATTGCTCATCGCCCGACGCCGCGCGGGCCTATGCGCGATTTGCGGCGCGCGCTCAGACCCAACTCGACTTTGCCCGCCACCATGGCCAGCCCGCCCGCATCGAAGCGTTTGCCGACGTGGCAATCGACCAGACTTTCGGCGGGTGTTTCTCCGCTACGCGCGCCACGCTTGAAGGTAGCTGGATCAGGCCGCGCTATGCCGGATACCTTGGCTTCCAGGAGCATGGCGGACAGTTGATCGAGAGCCACTTGCGCGGCGATCTCGGCGAGGCGGCGCTGCTCGAGAAGTTGCGCACTGCCTTCGCGGCGTCTGGTGCATCCGCTTGACCGCGGCGACATTCTTCAAAACCAGCAGCGTTACTTGCAGAGGCATTCCATGAAGATCACCGGCATCGAGGTTATCGAACTGCGCGTTCCCGGCTGGGAGGGCCTGACTTTCGACGGCTCCTATGACAATTGCATCATCAAGATATCAACCGATGCGGGACTCATTGGAATTGCGGAAGTGGACAGCGTGCCCTCCGTCATCCGTGCGATCATCGATGCGAAGCGATCGCACACCCACGCCATGGGATTGAAGACCGTGCTTCTCGGCCGCGACCCATCGAAGGTCGAGGCGCTGTGGGACGAGATGTACGATGCGACGAGCTATTATGGCCGGCGCGGCGCCGTGATCCATGCGGTCAGCGCGCTCGACATCGCGCTCTGGGACCTGCGCGGCAAAGCCATAAACCAGCCGCTGCATGCGCTGCTGGGGCCGACGAAGCGCGATCGGTTGCTGGCATATGGGACGGTCTACCCGCTGGGCAATACACCCAACGAGGTGCGCCGCAACATCGACCGGGGGCTGAAGCTGGGTCTCAAGGCCATCAAGATCGTCGCCGATCCGTTCTGGCGTGACGACATCGATCTCTGCGCCACATTGATCCGCACAGCGCGCGAGCATGTGGGACCAGACGTCCGACTGATGGTCGACGCAGCAACCGCGTGGGGCAAGGCCGAGGAAGGCCTGCCGCTGATGCCGCTGTTCAAGGAGCACGGCTTCGCATGGGTGGAGGCACCCTTGCCGCTGGATGATCTCGAAGGCCACGCACGCTTCCAGGGGTTCGGCGTTCCCATCGGCGGCGGCGACCTGGGGCTGACGACATGCGCGGAGTATCGCGAGATGTTCGACATCGGGAAGATCGACATCGCGCAGCCCGATGTCACCATGGTCGGTGGCATTACGGAACTCATGCGCGTGGCGAGCCTTGCGCGGTCCAAGGGCAAGCGGGTGGTCACCCACGGCTACAAGTCGAACATCACGATTGCCGCGAACCTCGCCTTCCTGTCGCAACATGATGCCGACGAACCGTGCGAGTACTCGACCAGTGAATCGCCCTTGCGCTGGAACCTCACGAAAGAAGCGTTCCCCATCGGTCCTGACGGGCGCATCGCAATCCCGCAGGGTCCGGGGCTTGGTGTCAGCCTGAACGAGGAGACCGTGGCGCGCTTCCGCATCGCCTGACGCCCGCTCTCAATCGACGCGCAGGCGCTGGATGAGATCCTCGTTCAATTCGATGCCCAACCCCGCGCCTTGCGGAAGGTCCATCTTGCCGTCCTTCAGCGTGACTTCAGGCGAAGTCAGCTCGCGCCGCAGCCTGCTGTCGAAGACATGTGGCGAGACATATTCGAAGTAAGGCGCGGCAGGACACGCAGCCTGAAAATGGCGTCCGGCAGCCGAGGTGATGCCGGTCTTCCAGCCATGCGGTATCACCTGTACGCTGGCCATCTCGGCCATGTCCGCGATGCGGCGGATTTCGGTCAGTCCGCCCGACCGCGTGATGTTGGGCTGCACCACCGCGACGCGACCGCGCTCGATCCATTCGCGCACTTCGTGACGGCCGGCAGCTGCTTCCGCACCGCAGATGCGGATGGGGCTCATGGCTGCAAGCCGCGCATGGCCTTCGAGATCGTCGTGCTGCAAAGTTGCTTCAGCAAAATAGATGTTGCAGTCGTCAATCCGCTGCAGCACCCAGAGCGCATCGTGCCAGCTCTTCCAGCGGTAACCGAAATCGAGCGCCATGGTGATGCCATCGCCCAGCATGCGGCGCCCGTCATGGATCAGCTTCACGAGTTCGGCGTCGCTTACCAGATCGTAGAACAGCACCTCCATCTTCACGGCACGGAAGCCGAGGCCAAGCGCCTTCGCGAACTGTCGGCCGATCTCCTGCATCAGCTCCGCCACGCTGCGGCCGTGCGCCAAGCCCGGATAGATCGTGCAATAGGGTTCGAGTGAGGCACGCCGCGCGCCGCCCATCAACTTGTATGCGGGAAGGCCAAGCTGCTTGCCGGCGAGGTCATGCAGCGCAATGTCCAGAGCGCCAATCGCATGAAGCCCAAGGCCGCGCCGGCCGTGCCAGAAGGTGCCCTCGTACATCTTCTCCCAGAGGGCCGTGATCTCGACTGGATCCTCGCCGACGAGGATTTCAGGAATATTGCGGCTCCAGCCATGCATGGTGGCCGTCTCGATAAACGCCTTGATCACATCGGGCGGCGCATCGGTCTCGCCAAAACCAAAGCGGCCCTGCTCGTCGAAGACCTTCACGATGACATTTCCAGCGAGCCCGTCGAGGTCGTTGCGGTCAACCTCCGCAACGACAAGAGGAATGACCTCGACCCGCGCAATCGGACAAACCGAACGGGCAGAAGTCGTGGGAGCCATGCCGCTTGCCGGGAGCTTCATGCGCCTGTCTCCAAACCCTCTTGCGCCACTACATAATCTGTATACATTTAGCAAATGAATAGAAGGCCAGGCAATTCTGTCAAGGACAGGTTGCCGGGTGACCCACCTGGGGAGATGGCAATGGCTCGCAAATTGGCTGGGCGTCGCGCTTACGTTACTGGCGGTTCGAGTGGAATTGGCGCCGCCGTCGTAGCGGCCCTTGCTGCGGAGGGCGCAGACGTCGCAATCGGTGCGTCGAAGCGCGCGGGCCAGGCGGAAGCCGCTGCCGCAAAGCTCACGGCGGAAGGACGGCGCGCGATTGTCGTCAAGGCCGATCTCTCCAACCGGGCGGAAACCGATCGCGCTGCTGATCAAGTCCTGAAGGAATTAGGTGGCCTCGATATCTTCGTGCATTGCGCCGGGATCGACGTGACCGAGACCCATCCAACACATGACACGCCGGACTACACGTGGGACCAGATGTTGGCCATCCACCTGACCGCCGCCTTCCGGCTGTCCAAGCGACTTCTGCCAGCCCTCCTCAGAGGCAAGAACCCCTCGGTCACATTCGTTGGTTCTGTCGCCGGGCTTGTCGCCTGGGAGGGCGATGTTGCTTACAATGTTGCAAAGGCAGGACTGCATCATCTCGCCCGCTGCATTGCCGCCGACTATGCCAAGCAAGGACTGCGGGCCAATGCAATTGCACCGGGCGTGATCGATACGCCGCTCACGCGAGGCTATGCGTCGGGCATGGAGGGCGGCGAAGAGGCAGGCATGAAAGTGCTCTCGGGCCTTCATCCGATCGGGCGCTACGCCAGGCCGGAAGAAGTTGCAGCCACCGTACTGTTCCTCGCCTCGGACGAGGCCGGATTCATTACTGGCACGGTCCTTCCGGTCGACGGCGGCATGACGATGATCTGAGGAGAGAGGGCGCATGGCACAACTCGACATGCTGGCAGCTGTCTGTACTGCCCCTGGCGAAGGAGACGTCCTCGATCTGCGCCGTGTGCGCGTCGATGACCCGCATGAAATGGAAGTCAGGGTGAAGTTGGAGACCACGGGGATCTGCCGGTCCGACATCCACTACTTGCGCGGCGTCTGGGCTCATCCCAAGCCAGTCATTCTCGGTCACGAGGGATGCGGCATCATCGAGTCGGTAGGGCTCGGCGTTCCGAAGTCACGGATCGGCGAAAAGGTGGTGCTGACCTTTACCCCGTCATGCGGTCATTGCCGATTCTGCGTCGAGGGCCGGGTCGTTCTCTGCGAAGAAGTGGCCCGCGCTGCGGCACTCGGCACCATGTGGGACAATACCACGCGATTCTTTGACATGGATGGAACACCTCTCCATCACCTCAGCCTCGTGTCGTCGTTTTGCGAGTATACTGTCGTGCCGCACAACGGCGCCATTCGCATTCCGCAGGAGACCCCCTCCGACCAGGCCTGCCTCCTCGGCTGTGGGGCGATGGCCGGCATTGGCGCGGCAGTCAACACAGCGCAACTGCGTCCCGGCGACAGCGTCGCGGTGTTTGGATGCGGCGGCGTAGGCCTGAGCGTGATCCAGGGTGCGAAGCTCTGCAATGCGCTTCCGATCATCGCGGTCGATGTGCGGGCGGAGAAGGAAGCGGAGGCAAGGCGTTTCGGCGCAACGCATTTCGTCAATGCATCGTCCACTGACCCTGTCGCCGCGATCCGCGACATCACCGCCGGTGGAGCAGACTTCACGTTTGAAGTGACAGGAAATGTCGAGCAGGCGGAGCTTTGCTACAAGGCGACGCGGCGCGCCGGCACGACCGTACTCATTGGCCAACCGGCTGAAAACGCGATGGCAGGTTTTCCGCCATATGGAATCGCGCAGGACGAGAACCGCATCATCGGTTCGAGCTATGGCTCCACCCGTCCGATGATCGACTTTCCAAAGACGCTGAGGCTCGTGAAACACGGCCTGCTCGACCTTGAGGGACTTGTGAGCGAGGTCTGGCCTTTCGAGAAGATCAATGAAGCGATCACCCTGGTGGAGACTGGCCGGGTCAATCGCATGGTGCTGAATTTTCCAGGGACGAAGTGAACTCGAAGCCGAAACGCCGCAGAAACCAGGGAGAACTGACATGAAGAGCTTATCAAAGATCAATCGCCGGACTTTTCTGAAGGGAACCGCGGCCACTGCCGCCGCCAGCATTTCTGCCCCAGCGATCGTGCGCGCAGCCGACCGCGAGCTTCGCATCCTGACATGGGAGGGTTACGCTGGCCCCGAGTGGCTCGACAAGTTCAAGTCCGACACAGGAGCGACAGTCAACATCGTCTATGCGGGCTCCGCCGACGAGATGTTTGCGAAGATGCAAGGTTCGCAGGCCGCCGACTTCGACCTCGTGTCCTTCGATACGTCACTCTTCCCGCGCTACGTCGATGCCAAGCTCATACAGCCAATGGACCAATCAAAAATCCCCAATATCAAGAACATTGCGCCTGAGTTTGCAGATGTGAAGGCGGTGATGCGGGGACAGGATCGCTATGGCCTGCCCTTCGCCTGGGGCTCGCTGCCACTGGTCTACGATACGGCAGCATTCCCGGCAGCACCTGAATCCTGGGAAGTCATGTGGGATGAGCAGTACGCCCAGCAGATGCTGTGGATGGACGATGCCAACAACTCCATCACCCTTGCTGCGCTTATCGTGGGAGCAGCCAATCCCTATCAGCTGACCGATGAGGATTTCGCGAAGATCAAGGAGAAGCTCATTGCGCAGAAGAAGCTGTCTCTCAGCTACTATGCCGGCTTTGACGACGGGGTGAATCTTTTCGCACAGAACGGCATCAAGCTGATGTTCTCAATGGGAGAGCCGCAGGTTCCGACACTGGTCAAGAAAGGCATTCAGGCGGCACTCACCATCCCCAAGGAAAAGGCGGTTGGCTGGCTCGATTGCTGGGAGTTGTCCGCCGGCGCCAAGGATGTCGATCTCGCCTATGCCTGGATGAATGCCTGCATGGACAGCGCCGTCGGCAAGATCCTGACCGAGAAGAACGGCTATGGCAACACGACAAATGTAGACGTGAACAAGACGGCGGGAATGACCTACGGCGACAAGCTCTCCTGGCTGGAAACGGCGGAGAACTACGAGAAGCGGGTGGCTGTGTGGAACGAGATCAAGGCCAGCTGACCTGAAAACGTGACCGATAAACAGAGGGCCGGAGACTTTCTCCGGCCCATTTCGGCCTTACTGGAGTTGCCATGCCTCTGCACACCATCTCACCTATCCTGAAATCAGCTCCGCCGCGTTTGAAGATCACGGATATCAAGTGCCATGTGCTCCTGGCGCCAGATTTCGACGTCACGTTCACGTCCTCTGCGCAGGACAGCCTCGTCGTCGTCATTCACACGGATGGCGGCGTGAGCGGCGTCGGCGAATGCGATGCCAATCCCTGGATGGCAAAGGCCTGCATCGAGGCGCCGGGCACCCACACGATGGGCCTGTCGATCAGGGACATGCTGATCGGAGCCAATCCCTTCGAGATCGGCGAGTTGTGGCGGAAAATATACCTCGGCACGGCGATGAACGGCCGGCGCGGCATGGTCATTCATGCTTTGAGTGCCGTTGAAATGGCGCTCTGGGACCTTTGCGGCAAGGCCATGGGACAACCCGTGCACGCTCTTCTCGGCGGCGCCACGCGCAAGTCGATCACGCCCTATGCATCCTTGCAGCCGGCCGGCGGCCGCTTCGAGGAATATCGCGACGCCCTCTGCCTGTCTGCCGAACGCGCCAAGGCCCTGGGCTTCAAGGCCATGAAGACTGAAGTCACCATGAACGGCCCCTATGCCCACAATGGCATGCGGGAAAGCTATGACCGGCACACGGAGGTGCTGGCGGCAGTTCGCAAGACGATCGGCCCCGACATCACCCTCATGGTCGACGTCCAGTACTTGTGGGAGGATGCAGAGACCTGCCTTTCGGTGATCAGGGACTGGGGTGAATTCAACGCCTATTTCCTCGAAACACCGCTTTGGTCGGACAACGTCCACGAGATGGCGAAGCTCGTGGAACGGGCGCCCATGCCGATTGCCTTCGGCGAATGGCTGGCCACGCGCTTCGAGTTCGAAGAACTCATGGATATCGGCAAGGTCCAGGTGGCCCAACCGGACGTTGGCCGCGTTGGTGGCATCGGCGAAGCAAAGATCGTGTGCGATATGGCAAAAGACCGTGGCCGGACCATCGTTCCGCATTGCTGGAAGACCGGGATATCCATTTCCGGAACGGCCCATCTCGCCTTCGTGACAAATCATTGCGCCTTTATCGAGTATCTTCCGCCACAGCTCTGCCATGAGCGCCTGCGCCGGGAACTTGCGCATGAAGAGCTGGTCCTTGATGCCGATGGCACCATCCCCCTGCCGGTCAAGCCCGGCCTCGGCGTGGAGGTCGATTGGGACGTGGTCAAGCGCTATACTGTCGCCTGATCCGGTGGACGGCAATGGGCCTTGAACTGCAAGAGGTGACGAAGCGCTACGGCATGCATGAGGTGCTGCATCCCCTTTCGCTGTCCGTTGGAGGCGGCGAGTTCCTGACGCTTCTGGGTCCGTCGGGATCGGGAAAGACAACTGTGCTGCGGCTCATCGGAGGGTTTACCGAGGCTTCATCGGGTCAGATCCTGTTCGATGGTAAGGACATCAGCCAGCTTCCCGCCAACCGGCGCCCCTTCAACACCGTGTTTCAGGACTATGCGCTCTTTCCCCACATGACTGTGCTGCAGAACGCCGGCTATGGCCCGCTGGTGCAGCGCCGCACAGGTGATGACACGCGAAAGCTCATCGACGAGACGCTCGACATCGTCGGACTGAGTGGCCTTCGCGACCGATATCCGGCGCAACTCTCGGGAGGCCAGAAGCAGCGGGTGGCGCTCGCGCGTGCCATCATCTGCCAACCCAAGGTCATTCTTCTCGATGAGCCGCTCGCCGCTCTCGATGCGACATTGCGCAGGCAGATGCAGGTGTTCCTCAAGCAGATCCAGCGGCGCATCGACACGACCTTCGTGTTTGTCACGCATGACCAGGACGAAGCCATCACCATGTCCGACCGCATCGTCGTCATGAACCTCGGGCGCATCGAACAGGTGGGCACGCCCAGGGACCTCTACTTCAGCCCGCGCACCCACTTCGTGGCGGGTTTCTTCGGCGACAACAACCTGATCTCCGGAACCGTATCGGATTCCGCGCATGTCGACTCTTCGCTCGGTATTCTGCGTGTCGCAGAACTTTCCGGCCTCAAGCGAGGTGAAAAGGTTCTGCTTGGCATTCGGCCAGAGGCCCTAAAACTCGGCAATGGGCCTGTCTCCATTCCAGCCGTCGTCACCGACAGCATGTTTGGTGGCGCGCTCACCAAGCTTCTGCTTCGTCCCACGCTGGACCAATCGGTGACTCTTGATGTCCGGCTGTCCGGAACAGACCGCGGATCAGCGCCGGCTCCAGGGGATTTGGTCAGTGTCACCTATGATCCGGCAGATGCCGTCGTCATTCCGGATCGAGGCTGAGATGTCGAACGCGGCGACGAGATGGTTGATCTTTCTTGCCGTCGCAATCGTGCCCCTGGGTTTCATCGTGGCACCGATTGCCAGCTTCCTGCTCCTGTCTCTGTTTCGCGCCGAGAAGAGCGTGATCATTCGCGAGGCGACACTCGACAATTATGTGAATTTCTTTTCCAATTGGACCTATGCCGGTACATACCTCGGCACGCTCGCCTTGTGCCTTCAAGTGATGCTGGTCTCTCTGGTGTTGGGCTATCCCATTGCCTGGTTCATCTGGCAGCAGAGAGGCTCGCGGCGCTACCTTCTGCTTCTGCTTGCCGTCGTTCCGCTCTTCATGAGCTACATCGTGAAGCTCTATACGCTAAGGTCCATGCTCGGGTTGAACGGACTGGTGAACCAGTTGCTGCTCGGCATGGGCGCAATCGACAAGCCGAGCCAGATCTTCCTCTTCAACCAGCGGGCCGTGCTGATCACCATGGTCATGATCTACCTGCCTTTCGTCATCCTGCCGATCTTCCTCGCGCTCGAGCGAATTCCGAAATCGCTGTTAAACGCCTCGATCGACCTTGGCGCCAGCGCATGGGACACATTCCGCCGCATCGTTCTGCCGCTCTCGCTTCCCGGCACCATCGGCGGTGCGCTCTTTGCCTTCGTCCTGGCGCTTGGAGACTTCATCACGCCGCAGATGGTCGGGGGGACCACCGGGTTCACCATTGGAAGGGTGATCTACTCTCAATTCGGCCTTGCCTATGACTGGCCTTTCGGCGCCGCCATGGCAGCCATTCTCTTTGCAACTTCACTGGCCGGGATCATTCTGGCCGGAATGGCCGTGAGCCGGCAACGCGTATGACAGTGCAGAGCGGCGGACAGAAGATTGCAGTCTGGGTGACAGGAACACTGACCGTCATTGTTTTCGTGCTTCTCTATGCCCCGGTCTTCATCAGCATGCTGTTTTCGCTTGTCGAGATCAGAAGGGGCAAGATCCTTTGGGAGACGCTCAGTTTCAGCCCCTATGTCACGCTGTGGTCGAACACCAGTGTCATCGATGCCCTGACCAACACGGCGATCGTGGCGATCATCTCGGTCATTGTCGCCTCGGTGCTGGCCGTCATCCTTGCGCTTTACACGGAGCGGGAGGGAGCAATTGGCAAGAGGGCACTTGAGCTCACCATCTACCTCCCCTTTCTTTTGCCACCCATCGTGACAGGGCTCGCCCTGCTTGTTGCTTCGGCCGAGATGGGCTTGAACCGTGGCCTTGCGACCGTGGTGCTGGGCCACGCGATCTTCGTTCTTGCCGTGGCCTACCGGCTGGTGCTCACGCGGTTGCAAGCCTTGCCACGTTCACTGATCGAGGCCTCTTTCGATCTGGGGGCGAGCCGTTGGCAGACCCTGCGCTACGTTCTGATGCCGCACCTTGCATCAGCCGTGATGACTGGGGCCGTCCTTGCGCTCACGCTCTCCTTCGACGAAACCCTTATCAGCACTTTTGTCGCCGGCGACCGGATGACGCTTCCCCTTCGCCTGTGGGCGATGATGCGCGTTGGTTTTACACCTGAGATCAATGCGCTCGTGACGGTCGTTCTGCTGATCACCATTGTCTTGGCAGTCATTGTTGCCTGGCGCATGAAACCCAAGGGCACAACCGAGGAGGACTGACGTGAGCAACGGCAAGAGACTGAACGGCCGCGTGGCGGTGATCACAGGCGCCGCGCAAGGCATTGGCTTCGGCATCGCGGAGCGCCTTGCCTCCGAAGGTGCCCTCACGATACTGGCGGATATCAAGATTGGAGTCGCAACCGCAGCCGCTCAAAGACTTGTCGAGCAGGGGTATAAGGCCGAGGCGCTTGCCGTCGATATCGGTGACGATTCATCGGTTGCAGAATTGGCACAGGCTGTCGACTGCAATCATGGGCGCTGCGAAATCCTCATCAACAATGCCGCGATTGGGGCTGATACCCACATCGAGACAATGAAGATGGAGGAGTACCACCGCATCGTCAGTGTCAATCAGGATGGAGCCGTGCGGATGGCCATGGCCTTCGTGCCATTGATCAAGAAGGCCGGAGAAGGACGCCGCATCGTCAATGTCGCGTCGATCCAGGGATTGCGCGGCTGGCCGAACCAGCTTGCCTACGCGACCGCCAAGGGCGCCGTCGTCAACTTCACTCGCGCTCTTGCCTGCGATCTCGCTCCCTACAACATCATGGTCAACGCCATCGCACCGGGCTTCGTCGATACGCCCATGTCGATTCTGCCGGATGGGTCACACGAATACGACTCGGACTGGTTCCGCGATATTTATGTCAAGTATGGCCGTATTCCATTGCGGCGCTTCGGCAGCCCTGCCGATATGGCTGGCCCCACTTTCTTTCTCTGCTCCGACGATGCCCAATATGTCACCGGCCAAATCCTGAGCGTCGACGGCGGCGCATCTGCAACATTCTGAGGACATGCAATGACACTCGAGAAACTGCGCATTCGATCCATAATTGCCGCACCGCTCATGGGAGACAGTCCAAAGGGCGGCTGGTCAGCCGAGATCCGGCCTGATGATTCTGTCCATGCCCTGATCGCCGTGCACACGGAAGAAGGCATCACCGGATATGGCAGCGTCTTCACCAACGGCGGATTGGTCGAAGCCGCACTCAAGGTGCTTGAACCTCTTTATGTGGGCGAGAATGCGCTGGAGCCCGAGCGGGTGACGGAGAAGCTCAACCAGAACAGTTTCTGGATGGGACGAGGCGGAACCTTGACCCACACGATCAGCGGGATCGACATCGCGCTCTGGGATATTCTTGGCAAGGCGCTGGGCCAGCCCGTCGGAAGACTGCTGGGCGGCATCTATCGCACGAAGGTCAGGCCATATTGCTCGCTTCTCATGGAAGAGCCCGAGCAGATGAAGGCCGTCCTGGAGCCCTTCGTTGCGCAAGGCTTCCGGGCTTTCAAGATCGGCTGGGGGCCTTTTGGGCGACGCGGAAACGCAAGGCTGGACGAAGAAATCGTGCGCGCCGCCCGTGAAGCAGTTGGCGAGGATAGCCAGCTCTTCATCGATGCCGGTGCAAGCGATGCCTACTGGCCGAATGGACTGAAGTGGGCCTTGAATACTGCGGAGATGCTCCGCGACTACGATGCCGGCTGGTTTGAGGAGGCCCTGAAGCCCGATGCCATCGACGACTTCTGCGAACTCCGCCGCCAGAGCCCGGTGCCTATTGCGGGCGGCGAGGTGCTGACCCGCAGGCAGAGCTTCCTGCCGTTCCTGCAGCGTGGCGCTTTCGATATCGTCCAGCCCGACGCCACAAAAGTTGGCGGCATATCCGAGCAGCGGCGCATCGCCTGGCTGGCAGAGGAGTTTGGCGTCAAATACATCGGCCATGGCTGGAACACGGCAATTGGCGTGGCCGGCGATCTGCAGATTTCTGCTGCGATGCCACACGCGGACGTCGTCGAGTTCATCGGTGGCAGTGCCTATGTCGATGGAATTCTGACCGAGCCATTCAAGCTCGATTCCGGGGGTTATCTCGAGATCCCGATGAGGCCGGGCCTTGGTGTCGACCTCGACCCGCAGAAGGTCGCGCGATACTCACCCAATGCAGCAGCGTTGTTTTCGAGCTGACCTGATCATTCTTCAGCTGAAGCGAGGATCTGGCATTTCGTTGTATGTATCAAGCCTTCAGAGCGGAGGCATTGGCATAGGTGGGCAGCTTCGGGCCTGTGACTGTTGCGCTGATGATTTTTTCCGACTTCATCATTGCCAACTCGTGACAATCCTGTGCCCCTTATGACGTTCATTTTCTGGAAACACTGAATGCCGATCAGCCACCTCGCCATGACAACGTCTGAAGCATGGATGACCATCAGGCCGGAGAACGAGCAGCATTTCGAGCAAAAATGGGCTAACCCTGAATTGCCGTGCATGGAGTATCGCTCGTCGCCCCGCCTCGCGGAGTGGCTCGGGAGGCACGGCTTTGAACTCGAGCGCCTGGTTGGCGGAATTCCTACAGCATTCGCTGCGCGACTGGGGGCCGGCGCCGGCCCGGTCATCGGATTCTTGTGAGAATATGACGCGCTACCGGGTCTCGGCAACACTGCAACGCCGAGTCGCCAAGGAACGGGACAGTTTGCGGGCCATGCATGCGGGTACAATCACATCGGTCCTGCCAACGCCGGCGCCGCGATTGTTGCAGCAATGATCTGCCGCAAACTCGATATCTCCGGAGATATCCGCGTCATTGGTTGCCCCGCAGAAGAAATCCTCTGAGGCAAGATCACTCTTCCAAGGGCTGGGGTCTTCCATGGCATCGCCATCATCCTGACGTCACAGGGCGATTATCAGACAGGCGCATTGTCCCGCCAGTATCAATGGGTGACATCCGGCGAACTCGTGTTCAGCGGGGAGGCTGGCCATGGAGGTCAGCAAAGCCACAAGAATGCGCTCCTCGTCGCAGGGCAGGTCGTCGTCTACGGGGAGAAGATTTGTACGGAAGTGTTCCCGGATATACGGCTGGGGCATGTTCTTCGCCGCGCCGGCATCATGCCATCAATCATGCCTCCCGAAGCGCGTGTCTGGTTCACGACGCGCGGCTATGACTTCAAGACGACACAGGATGCCTACGCTGCCATAGTGACAGCAGCTAACAGAATTGCTCGAAAAGGAGGCGTTGCCTTCCCGGAGCAGTTCGTCTCCGAGACCCGAGGTAACCTGCCGAACAACACGATTGGCAGAACGCTGTTCGACGTCATGTCGTCATTCGGACCGGCGCAATGGCCGGAGTCCGACCTCGAGTTCATGCGGTCACTGGTGGCGAACTGCTCACCCGGCGCCGAGATGAACTTGGACGGGAACAGCCGGTATTTCGACGCCGGTGAGGACTATTACGGCCAGGATGACGGCGAAGTGAGCTGGCGCATTCCGTTAGGCCGGGTAAACTGGGCCTATCCCGACGAAATCCCGATCCACCACTGGGCATGGACGGCGCTGTCGGGTCATCGCTGCAGTTACCGAGGTCCGCTTCTGGCATGCAGGACGTTGGCAAAGGCAGCCCTCAGACTTCTCACGTCACCGGCTATCATTGACGCTGCCCAAGCTGAACTGAAGGAACGTACGAAGGCCGTCGCACTTGCGGAGCCGCGACTTGGGGCATACGAGGTCCTCACCAAGGATCCGCAAGCATTTTGGGATGCAACATGGGTGAGTTGATGCCGCCAAAGACATTGGAATGGCGCGGGCTTGTTCCTTTGTACCGGCTTCCCTGTTCAGCGCCAAAGCGATCCCTGATACCTTCAAGAAATTCCCTGTTATCTTGCGCTGGGAATTTTGCGCCAACCCACTGGATTTTCGAAATGTTTACGGGATCGGATAGCCGCCAAGAGGCTCAATTTTCCGAATATTCCCTGTATTTTCCTTGTTATCGGCGATTTCAGGCCCGAAACGGGTTCGTCACAGACTGCGTCCGCCACCATCCAGTCTCAGACGAACGCACAGTTCTCTGGTCACACCCAAAGAGATCCGACATTCCCGCGACTTACTCAGTTCGCGTGGCGGAATTGCAGTTCTCGGCCTTGTCTCGTGCTTTCGAAGATGTACCCTCGAATCCATATCTCGATTTCGTCGGGACGGGTTCTTCAGTTGTTCGGTTCCTGCTGAATTGATCGAGCAGAAGCAGCTGCACACTTGAGGCGACCACCAGGAATTCAGGTTTGCGGCCACTTCAGCCGAGACTGACCTGGCGCAGTCGACGCCGGGCTATCACATGCCGGCGGTGTGGCGTCATTCGGAAGCCAGGCTCGCCATCAACCCTGGCTTGGCCCGCGCTTGCCGTCGTTGAACAGGTCGGCGAAGAAGTCGACCATTTCGGAAACCATGCGGTCTCCGTAGCCATGCGCCAGCGCCAGGCCCAGGGCCTGACGCGCGGGGCTGGACATCAGGCTTTCGGCCCCGGCGCTCTCCGCCATGCCGGCATAGTAGCCAACGTCCTTCCGCGCATTGCGGATTGAAAACGCCAGCATGTCCGGCTTGCCATCCACCGCATATGCCTTGACGAAGTCCATCATGCCGGAATGCAACGGGCCAGCCGACATCACATCATATAGCTTCTGGCGGTCGACACCCGTCTTGTCAGCCATGGCAAAGGCTTCGCACATGGCATTGGCCACCGTCATGCCGAAGAAATTGTTGATCAGCTTGATGGTGTGGCCCGAGCCCAAGGCACCGAGATGAAACACGTTTTCACCCAGATCCTGCAGCACGGGCTTCACCTTGGCGAAGGCCGCTTCGTCGCCTGCGCACATGATGTTGAGTTTGCCTTGCAGGGCATGGGTGGGCGTGCGGCCGAGCGGCGCATCGAGATAGGTGGCGCCTGCGTTCCCCAATACCTCGCCGATGGCTCGCGTCGATGCCGGCAGCGATGTTCCGAAGTCGATCACCACGGCGCCGGCGCGAACCCCGGCGATCACTCCGTCTGGCCCATACATGCGGGATTCCACCGAGGCCGACGTATCCATGCACAGCATCACGATGTCACTCGCGGCGGCGACCTCGCGGGCCGTCTTCACCTCGATGGCGCCGCGTGCGACGGCGGCATCGATGCGTTGACGCGACCGATTGGCGACGATCGTGACCTGGTAGCCCAGCGACTGCAGCCGTTCGACCATTGCCGATCCCATGAGGCCAAGGCCGATGAATCCGATTGCCGGTTTCGCCATTTCGATATCTCCACTCAATTGGGCCACCGCCTATCCGGCGGTTGAAAAAGCCTTGTTCTTCAGACCCTTCTGAAGCTCATAGATCGACGTATATTGCCGTTGCGGCGGCGGCTGGGGAATGCGGACCGCCACATTGGCCAGGCGCGGCCCAAGCGTTGGGGCTCCGCACAGCATGCGGCGATCATATTCCGCAATGGACTCGAACGTCGTCAGCGACCCCATGATCGGGAAGGCATCCGCAGCCATCATCTCGTAGAACAGCAAGCGCCGGTCGCGGCTTGATGTGTTGACGGCGGAGCCATGAACGATATGGCCATGATGAATGGTGATCGACCCCGCCGGACCGGTCAGCTTCACCGCCTCGGCCACGTCGAAGCCGCTGGCGGCAAAGTCCATCGCGCCGATGAACACGCCGTCCGCATGATGGTCATGAACCGGGCCCTTGTGCGAACCGGGAAACACCATCAGCGGTCCGTTCTCATCGCCCATGTCGTCGATCAACACGCCGACCGCCAGCACGCTGTCGTTGGTGTGGGGATAGAAGGCGAAATCCTGATGCCACTCGACGGCGGCGCCATAACCGGCAGACTTCATGTTGAGCTTGGTGTTATGCAGCCGGATGTCGGGCCCGATGAGATCGCGCACTGGCGCCAGGATGGCATCCGAGCGCAGCAGGCCGTTCATCACGTCGCTGATGGTGTGGGGCAGCTTGATACGGCGGACGCGCGGCCGGTCGGGTGTGTGGCTGTCCTCTAGGTCAAGCCGTTGGTTGGACGCGGTCATGCCGCGCGCCTCATCCTCGAAGCGGGCGATTTCCGCCCGAATGGCCGCGATCACCGGCTCCGGCACGCGGTTCTCCACGACCAGATAGCCATTGGCATCGTAGAAGTCGGCTTGCGCTTGGCTCAGGACTTCCATCGCCCCGTCTCCTTGTCGAACAGGCTCACGCGCAGGCTGGCGCGTCCGACGTCCACCGATGGTTGGCGATATGGGGCTGCACGGCCAGCGTGGCGCGCGCCTGCTCCCACATCGAAAGCCACTTGCGCCAGTCCTTCAGTTCGCTGGCGGGATTGGCGCGGCTTCTCGCCACGAAGGCCGGAAAATGGGCACGGCCCGTTGGTTCGCCGGTGCGGTTGTAGCGGATGTCGAAGGACCAACGGAAGCCATCGGTGAGATTGGCGCGCGAGGCATGCGGGACCAGTGGGTGGAAGACGATCATTCCGCCGCTCCTGACCGTCAGCGGGACCGCCTGGCTCTCGTCGATCAGGCCATCGGCGATTGACGTCTGCCGCTTCGGGCAGTGCGGCAGCATGCCGGCCCGATGAGCGCCGGGCACCACCACCATGCATCCATTGTCCAACGTCGCATCGGATATCGCGCACCAGACGGTGACCATGCTGGTGTGGTCGGCATCCTCATGATGGACGCCGCGGTCCTGATGCCAGTCGGTGACCGTGACATGACCGCGGGCCTCGTCGGCAGCCACGACCGCCGACGGCGGCTTGATGCGGACATGCTGAATCGGATTGGAGGTGATCTCCGGCCCGATCAGGCTTTCGACCACATCGAGCAACCGGCGATTTCGCAACAGGTCGAACACCGCCGGGCCAAAATGCATCGGCGAGTTGGAGGAGATGCGGTCGCCGGGGAGCGAGATGTCCATCGGCTGGAACCAGTCGCAGCCAGCCTTATGGGCGGCCAGCAGCTTGTCGTGGAATCCCATGCCATGGGGTGGCGCCTTGAGACGGCCCTCCCGGTGCCAGCCGTCATAGAGTTCGTCCATCAGCACCGCATATTCCCGGCGGATAGGTTCAATCACCTCCACCTCGTCGATGACATCCTCGATGACAAGATAACCGTTCTCGTTGAACGACTCGATCTGTTCCCGCGTGAGCATCCTGCTCCTCTCTCGCATCCATCCGATTTGTTGCAGCCTGGATAAGGAAGCTTCTGATATCACGGGCGCCGGCTGCTGTAACCGCCCGTTTTGACATGGCAGATTGGTGGCTTTCATCTTGCGGGATCGTCTGCCCCGGCTACAGTCGGCCACACCGGGAGGCCGACATGACCGAAATCGCATCCATCAGGACGTTGAGACTGGACGAATTTCCGAACCTCTTGTGGGTTCTTGTCAGGGACGCGGATGGAAATGAGGGGTTGGGCGAAACCTTCTTCGGTGCCCGCGCCGTCGAGGCCTATATCCACGAAACGGCCGCGCCGAAACTCATCGGAAAACCGGCGGACCCGGAACCCTCGCGCGTGGCGCTCGTCCCCTATGCCGGGCATCAGGCGGCCGGTGCCGAAGTTCGCGGCCAGTCGGCCATCGACATCGCCCTGTGGGACCTGAAGGGCAAACGCAGCGGCGAACCGGTGTGGCAGGCGCTTGGCGGGCGCTGCCGCGAGACGATCCGCACCTACAACACCTGTGCGGGCTACCAGTATGTACGCTCGGCCGAGGGCCAGACCTCGGCCAACTGGGGAATCGGCAATCGGGCGAACGGACCGTATGAGGACCTCGAAGCCTTTCTCACCGATGCCGGGGCACTGGCCAGAAGCCTTCTGGCCGAGGGAATCTCCGGCATGAAGATCTGGCCCTTCGACCGCTACGCCGAACGCTCTGGTGGCCAGTCGATCCTGCCGGCGGAACTGGAGGAGGGATTACGGCCGTTCCGCCAGATCCGCGATGCGGTGGGCAATGCCATGGACATCATGCTGGAGATGCATTCGCTGTGGAACCAGCCGGCCGCGCTGCAGATCGCCGAAGCCGTGGCACCCCTGGGAGTATACTGGATCGAGGACCCGGTGCGCATGCAGGGCGTCTCAGCACTTGCCGACTTCCGCCGCCGCTGTCCGATCCGCGTGACGGCGTCCGAGACCATTGCCGGGCGGCACCAGTTCCGCGAGTTGCTGGCGGCCGATGCGGCCGATATCATCATGCTCGATCTTGGCTGGTGCGGCGGGATCACCGAAGGCAAGGCCATTGCCGCGCTGGCCGACAGCTGGCACCGGCCGATAGCTCCCCACGATTGCACCGGGCCCGTGGTCTATGCCGCATCCTGCCATTTGTCGGTCCACGCCGCCAACACGCTGATCCAGGAAAGTGTGCGCGCACTCTATACAGGCTGGTATTCCGAAGTGTGTGATGGGCTGCCGGTGGTCGCCGATGGCACGGTGAAGCCGGCAGAAGGGCCGGGCCTCGGCATCAGCCTCAAGCCAGGTGTCCTTCAGCGGGCCGATGCGTCGGTGACCGAAAGCCGGTGAGCGACAAGACCTTCACCTGAAGAGCATCGTCAGTTCCGGGAAGAACAGCACCAGCGTCAGCACGATGAGCTGGATCGTCATGAAGGGCATGAAGCTGCGGAAGATGGCAGGAAGCGTGATGTGCGCCGGGGCCACCGACTTCAGGTAGAAGGCGGCGGGGCCGAACGGCGGCGACAGGAATGACACCTGCATGTTGACGCAGAACAGGATGCCGAACCACACCGCAACGAAGCTGTGGGCATCGGCAAGCGGCGCGAAAAGGCCGATTTCCTCGGGCGGCAGTTTCAACACGATGGGCAGGAACACCGGCATGACGAGAAGCACGATGCCGACCCAGTCCATGAAGGCGCCGAGAAACAGAAAGATGATCATCATCACCAGCAGGATACCGAGGGTTGGCATTTCGGCGCCGACGATCAGGTTGGCGATATAGGTTGGGCCGCCCGCAATGGTGTAGGCGCCGGCCAGCGCCGTGGCGCCGAACGTCACCCAGATGATGGTTCCCGTCGAACGGAAGGTCCGCATCATGGCATCGCGCACGAGCTTGTACGAAAATTCACCGCGGATGATGATCAGGATCAGCACCGCGACGGAGCCCATGCCTGCCGCCTCGGTGATGCCGGTGACGCCGCCATAGATCGAACCAAGCACCACGACAACCACGATCATCGGGGCGATCAGGCCCTTGCTCATGTCCCAGGTGTCGCGGACAGTCTTGGCACCGAAGGCGAGCCAGGGCAATGCCAGGCCGCCTGCGAACATCACGCCGTAGATCGCCACGCTGGACAGCCCATAGGGCGTGTAGTCGTCCGGCTTCAGCACGCCGAACGCGTTCTGCGTCTCGATCATCAGCGCGTGCGCCAGAGCCATTCCACCCCAGCCGCAGATGATCCACAGGACGAAGGTTGCCAAGGCGCGCTTCTTTTCCGCCGGCGGCATGTCATCGGCGCTTGGTTCAGGCAGCGGCGCCAGCCCGGGATCGAGCCTGGTGCGCACGATGATGTAGACGATGTAAGCCGCGCCCAGAATGAAGCCGGGCACGAACGCGCCCTTGAAGAGGGCGTCGATCGACGTTTCGGTGATCAGGCCATACATGATCAGCACGATCGACGGCGGGATCATGGTACCAAGCGAGCCCGATGCGCAGATCGTGCCGATGGCTAGGTTCTGGTTGTAGCCCAGCCGCAGCATCTGCGGCAGCGCAATGAGACCGAGCAGAACGACTTCACCGCCAATGATGCCCGACATTGCGGCCATGATGATGGCCATGATCGCCGTGACGATGGCGATGCCGCCACGGGTGCGGCTGAGCCACCGGGTGAGGCTGTCATACATGTCACGCGCGATGCCCGATCGCTCCAGCAAGGTGGCCATCAGGATGAACAGCGGAACCGAGATCAGTACGTAGTCGGTGCAAAGCCCGTACATGCGCTGGGCGAGGATATTGAGCGGGCCGGTCCCGAACTGGCCGAACAGCAGGTCCGGACCGAACTTCATCACCATCACCACGACGGCAAGGAAGCCGGACGCGAAGCCCAGCGGCATGCCGATGGCCAACAGCGCCAGCATACCGACGAGCACCACGATCGAAATCGTACCGATATCCATATTCCCCACCCTGTTTTATTGCCGGCCGTTCTTCTATCGCGTCGGCCGTTTGTGTCCGTCCCGTTTGGTGCCGGCTATTGGGCCTCGCCGCGCTTGTATGAAGCGGCGTCCCTGGCCTCGAGTTCTTCTTCGATCTTGCGGAGGGCCTCCACGTCGATATCGATCTCGTCGAGCGGGCTGTGCGCGGCCTCCGTCCGGTTCCAGTCGGTGAACAGATTGGAAATCGCCTGCAGAGCGGTCAGCACCAGTACGCAAAGAATCAAGGGTTTGATCGTCGCCGGGAGTGGTGGATCCCAGGCCGTGCCGAAACGCTCCCAGCGCATCAGCTTGGCCATGGCCTCACCAAAGCCGCCCCAGATCACGGCAAAGACGAAGATCAGCAGCATGGCAAGCGAGATGATGTCGAACGTGTGCCGCAGCCATTTCGGCACCGCGTCATAGATCAGGGTGATGCGGATGTGGCTGCGCTGCTGCATGGCATAGAGGCCGGCCAGCAGATAGACGGCGCCAGCGATCCACAGTGAGAGTTCGTTCGCCCACAGGGTCGGACTGGCGAAGATATAGCGCATCAGCACTTCGATGCTCATCACCACAACGATAACCACCGGCAGGACCATGGCGATCCGGCTTAGTGTCCAGTTGAACAGATCGATGGGACCCGTTCTTTCATGCTCAACCAAGGCCGCCTCCCCGCTAACCCCTGTCTTGAATGAGAGCGGCGGGCCGTCGTCCGGCCCGCCGCGGTCGCGGCTATTCGATCAGCAGACCGAGTTGCTTCAGGTAGGACTTGTGGCTGGCGACCAGGGCTTTTGCCTCGTCGGTGCTTGCGAACTCGTCCCAGGTGGATTGGGCCGCCGCATGGAAGGCCCGCCGGTCATCCGCACTCCAGTCGTAGATCGTGACCCCGCTCGTCTTGAGCTTGGCGGCCGCTTCGTTATTGGCCTTGTCGCCGCCCAGCGCCTGCCGCAAGGCGAGCTTCTCCATGGCGACTTCCATGATCCGGCGGTCCTTTTCGGGCAGCGCCTCCCATTTCGCCTTGTTGCAGGCGAGATGGTCGGACGGCATCGAATGGAACCCCGGATGCGTGGCATGCTTGGCGATGTCGTAAAGGCCCATTCCGGTATTGTTCGCCAGAATCGAAGCATCGGCACCGTCGATGATGCCGGTCTGAAGGGCCGTGAAGACTTCCGTGAAGTCCATCACCACCGGCTTGGCGCCGAGTTTCTCGAAGATCTTGGTTTCCATGCCCGGAGGCGAACGGAACTTCCAGTCCTTCAGTGCGTCGATGCCGGCAATCGGCTTGGTCGAGGACAACGCCTCCTGCCCCACGACCCACCAGCCGATGAGCTGCATGTCGTACTTGTTGTAGAGTTTCTGCGCTTCGGCCATGCCGCCGCCCAGCAGAAGCCAACTCAGCTGCTGGTACGGCGTGTCGTAGCCGCCCATGATGTCACCGACGAACTGGAATGCGGCGTTCTTCCCGGTCTGGTAGGCGCCGCCGGTCATGTCGCAATCGAGAATGCCCGACGAGGCAGCGTCAAAGGTTTCGACCGACTTCACCACCGAGGACGAATAGAACATCTCGATCTTGATGTCGCCGCCGGACATCACCTGGACGTCCTCGACGAACATGGCGGCGTTTTTGCCGGACAGCGTTTCCGGTCCGTAGTGCGTCTGGATACGCAGCGTCGTTTCGGCCGAAGCCGCCGATGCGAAAAGCATTGCCGCCGCGGCGGCCACTCCGACATGAAGTGTCCTGGACAGTTTATTGAGCATGGTTTCCTCCCTTATTTGCTCATTTATGGCCTCGCCGATTGCTGACGAGCTTATGCTGGCGGTTGTGCCAGATTGTTTTTGCCGGCAATTGCTGTGCCGGAATTTTTTTAGGACGTTCCCCTTATTCGGCCTCTCGCCGGCTTGCCATTGTCTCAAATAGCACACTTGCGCCGACCAAGTTTACTCGATCAAAGACTCTCGACTGCTCTCCCCGGTGACGCAATCTACACTTCAGACCGCTCATCGGGGGTGCAGCAAGACCACTTTGTCACGCCAAACGACATTTGTCAGGCAAAAGCTGCGCACGAAATGGAAGAAATCATCTGGCGGTCCATCGTGCGGACAGTTTTCACAGGCTGACCCGCTGATGCGCTTGGCAACATGGCCAGGGTGACTGGTTCCTGCAGGCGCAGGTGGACTGCGTCTCAGGACAGCGTCACGTCGTGCGCGGCTTCGAAGACCGTATGGAAGATCCGGCCTTCGAACATCTTGACGAGTTCGGCTGTCTCAGCGCGGCTTTTCGCTCGGACCTCCGATTTCAGGGCTTCATCGATTGCTGCCTGGCTCGGGTAGCTTATCGCCAGTACCATGGCGTAGTGCGGCTGCTCAGTATCGGAGTCCTGCTGGCGCAGGACGCGGACTTCCCCGGCACCCGGAAACTGCGTCCACAGCGGCACGAGCCGGTCTTTTACAAAAGCCGCGAAGGCGTATTCACAACCGGGCTTGACCTTGCCTTCAAAGAAGGCACAGCGAATGAACATGAGTGTAACCTTGTGTTGCGGGCGCAACCGAAGCTGCGCCCGTGATTGTCTTGATGATATGCGGAGCTCACTTGCCCCAGATCTTGGCGTAGGCGTCGCGGTAGCCGTTCTGCGGATCGAACTGGTTGCTGTCGCCCGAAGCCTTGAGGCCCTCTTCCGTCACCAGTGCAGGCGCGGTGATGTAGCCCGAACAGGCCTCGCCCTGAACGGCGCGGTTAAGCTCGTCGACGAGCTGCCAGCCTTGCAGGTTGAGAGGTTCTGCAACGGTCACTGCCTGATACTGCCCGGTGCGGATGCGCTGGAAAGCGGCTTCCGAACCATCGCCTGCCGAGCCCGCCTTGGGGTTGGCCTTGCCATCGACGCCGGCTGCCGCAAGAGCCGGTCCCATGAAGTCGAAGTAGAGATCGTTGATGGCGAGGGAATGCGTCCACTTCTCGCCGTGCGTTTGCAGCAGCGTGGTGGTGAGCGGGCCCATGCGGCTCGACGTCTCCGCAATCGGCGTATCCACCCACTGAAGCACCGTGCCGCCGTTACCCTCGATGATTTCCTTCATCTTGGCGGCCTTCAGGATGGCGATCGTGTAGGTCGAGTCGGTGAAGATCACGACGCCCGGCTTGCCGCCCGCATCGTTCAGTGCCCACTCGGCGGCCTTCTTCGAAACATCCATCGCATCGGTCGAGACATTGGCGAAGATGCCGCCCGGCGCGTCGCAACCGATCTTGGGGCCCGAATGCCACGAGACCATGGGGATCTTGGCGGCGGCAACGCCTTCGAGCGCTGCCTGCTGCTCGGCTGCATCGAAGCCGTTGATGACGATGCCGTCAGGCTTCAGCGTGAGGGCCTGTCCGACGGCCGCCGCACGGCTTTGCACCGAGCCCGCGCCATCGAGCACCTTCACTGTCCAGCCGATCTTCTTGGCGGCTTCCTCGATGCCGGTGGTGACGCCCAGAATGCCGCCGTTCTTCATGTCGGCGGCGAGCACGACGATGGTCTTGCCCTCAGCCGCCTTGGGACCTGATGTGGGGCCGTCAAAGTCTTCGGCAGAAGCTGCGAGGCCGAAGCCCATCAGCATCGTTCCTGCCAGCAGATATTTCATCACGTCACGTTTCAGCATGGTGTTCCTCCCGTTTGCTGTTTTTGGTTATTTGCGTGTGGCGCCCTTGCGCCGCTGGGCATAGCCCGCGATGCCGATGGCGATAAGCAGGGTGACGCCGTTGAACATGGGCTCCACCCAGAACGAGCCGCCGAACTGCTGGATGCCGGAAATGCCGACCGCCAGGATGACGATGCCGATCATGGTGCCCCAGACATTGACGCGGCCTGGCTTGATGGTTGTCGAGCCCAGGAACGCTCCGACGAGTGCGGGCAAAAGATATTCGAGGCCCACGCTCGCCTGCCCGATGCGCAGCTTGGCGGCGAGCAGCACGCCTGCGAGTGCGGTGAAGAGGCCTGACGCGATGAAGGAGCCCATCACATATTTCCGCACCGGAATGCCGTTCAGCGCGGCGGCCTTGGGGCTGGCGCCGATGGCATAGAGATAGCGCCCGATGGGCAGATATTCATAGACGAACCACATGATGAAGGCGATGCCGATCACGTAATACCCGGTGATGGGCAGGCCGAAGACCATGGTGGTGTTGAGCGCATAGAAATTGTCGGGCAAGGCGCCCACGATCTGCCGCCCGCCCGAGTGCCAGAGCGCCAGCGCGTAAAGAATGGTGCCGGTGCCCAGCGTGGCGATGAAGCTGTCGATCTTCGCCACTTCCACCAGCAGTCCGTTGAGCATGCCCATGAAGGCGCCCAGCAGCAGCACGGTGATGACGGCCACAGGCCATGAGAAGCCGTACATTGTCTGAAGCGAGATCGCGAGGATGTGCCACAACACGATGCCATAACCGACGGTCAAGTCGATGCGGCCCGCCGACATGGGGATCATCACGCCGAGCGAAAGGATCAGGATGATCGCCTTGTCGGATATGATGGAGCGCAGGTTCAGAACAGTCGGGAAGGTGTTGGGCAAGAGAACCGAAAACAGCAGGATCAGGAATACGGTCAGTATCACGAGGCCATAGACCGGCACCAGCCTCGCAAGCTTCTGTGCGCCGGAAAGGTCCTTCAGTTCACTGCGTGTCGGTTCGAGTGCATCGGACTGGATCGAGTTCATGGTTCAGGCGGCCTCGGATGCGGATGCGGCATGGATGAGGGACTCCGTGGTCAGCGCGCGCTCGGCGATCTCGGCGACGATCGTGCCGCGCGAGAAGACGAGTGCCCGGTGGCAGATGTGGGCCACTTCCTCGAAGTCGGTTGAAACGACGATGACGGTGAGGCCCGACTTGAGCGCCTTGGCGACCAGCCGGTAGATTTCGAACTTGGCGCCGACGTCGACACCGGCCGTTGGGTCTTCCGCGATCAGAAGTTTCCGGCCCGTCGCGAGCCAGCGGCCCACGACGACCTTCTGCTGGTTGCCGCCGGACAGGGCCTCGACCGCGAGTGATGGATCATTGGGCCGCAAGCCCACATCCTCGCCGATGCCCAGCGCGCGGGCAGCTTCGGCAGACGGCGAGAGAATGCTCATCAGCGTGCGGCCGATGGACAAGGGATTGAGGAACATGTTCTCGCGGATGGAAAGTGCAGGCGCCACGCTTTCCTCGGTGCGGTCGCGGGCGATGAGTCCCACACCCTGCCGCAGGGCGGCCTGGGGAGACGACATGTCCAGCGCCTTGCCATCGAGCACTACCGCGCCTGAAGACGGCAACGCACCGAACAATGCGCGGGCAATCGCCTCCTGGCCTGCGCCCCGCAAGCCGACGAGGCCGAGGACTTCTCCCTCGAAGGCAGAGAACGTCACCGGTCCTGCGTCTTCAGCCGAGAGATCCTTCACACGCAGCGTCTCGCGGCCACGGTTGAGCTTGGCGCGGACATAAAGATCCTTCACCTCACGCCCGACGATCATGCTGACGAGTTCGGAAGGGTTCGTGTCCTTCACGGGCTTGGCACCCACCAGCTTGCCATCGCGCAGCACGGCCACGCGGTCGGCAATGCGGAAGATTTCATCCAGCCTGTGCGAAACATAGATCATGCCGACGCCGCGCGAGCGGAGATCGCGCAGCACGATGAACATGCGCTCGACTTCATCGGCGGGCAGGCTTGCGGTTGGTTCATCCAGCACCAGAACATCGGCTTCCGCTGCCAGCGCGCGGGCGATGGCGACGAGTGATTTTTCCGTGCGGCTCAGACTTTGAACACGGCGTGACGGATCGAAGTCGCAGCCAACCTTCGCCAGCGCTGCAACGGCACGCGCTTCGGTCTTGCGCCAGTCGATTGCAGGCCCACGCATGGAATAGCCTTGGGCCAAGCCCACATTCTCGGCAACGGACATCCATTCGACCAGTCCCAGATCCTGATGGATGAAGGCGACGCGCTGCTTTTCATTGGGTTTCGGCGGGCGGTGCACATAGGCCTCGCCCTTGAACAGGATGCGGCCTTCATCGGGCGTGTAGATACCCGCGAGGCTCTTGATGAGAGTGGATTTGCCGGCGCCATTTTCACCCAGCAATGCAAGCACCTCGCCCTGATCGAGATGCAGGCTCACGTCGCGCAAGGCGGTGGTGCCGCCAAACCGCTTGGTGATGCCTTCAAAGCTGATGAGGCGCTCGCTCAACCATTTCTCCCACAAGCGGAGACCTTGGCTGGCCCCTCTGCAATGTTATCGATAACATCGTGACCCGCATTTCAGCTCGAGTCAACAGCAATCTCATTTTCCGTCGAGCAGGCGCATGGCCTCCGCGTTATCCTTTGGCCCCAGCCCCATGGCAATCAGGATGCGGTGCAAGTCGGTGACGGCGCTGGTGATCGGCAGGGGCGTTTTCGTCTTCAACGCAAAGGCCTGGATCGAATCGAGATCCTTCAGCATGTTGCCGAGACTGCCCGTCGGCGCGAAATCACGCGCAGCAAACTTCGCCATGAACTCCTGCATGATGCGGCCATCGGCCCGGCCACCCGCGAGGGCTGCCGGTATGCGCTGCGGATCGACACCGCCGGCTTCCGCCAGCTTCACCGCCTCTGCCACCGCCTGAAAGGCCAGCGCGCAGAACAGCTGATTCACAAGCTTCGTCGTCTGCCCCGCGCCGGACCCGCCCATCAGCGTGTAGTTGGCGGAGAGGTCCTTCATCACAGATCGCGCGCGTTCGAAATCGGCCTCCTCGCCACCCGCCATGATGGTGAGCTTGCCCGTCAGCGCGCCCGGCATGCCGCCCGACAAGGGGCAATCGACCCAGGCCATGCCGGTCTGCGACTTGAGGCGCGATGCCATTTCAGCGGTTGCGGCAGGATCGATCGATGACATGTCGATCAGCAGCTTTGATGCATCGGCAGATGTTGCAATGCCGTCAGCGCCGAACACCGCCTTGTTGACGATGTCCGCGTGATTGAGACTGAGGATCACAAAATCCGAGAGCGCGGCAGCCTGCGCCGGGCTGCCCGCTGCACGCGCGCCCTTTTCCATGAGTTGCGCCACCTTGGCGTCATCGATGTCGAATACGGCAAGATCGTGCCCACATTCCAGGAGCCTTGCGCCGATGGCCTGCCCCATGATGCCCGCGCCGATGAGGCCGATCTTCTCAGTCATGCGAACTCCTGCAACAGCCATGCGCCTGCTTCGGCGGCGATCTCTTCAACCGGCCTCGCGATATCGAAGGCGCGGGCACGTTCGTCAGGCCCCGGACGCTCCAGTGTGGCGAGCTGGCTCGCCAACAAGGACGGCGGCATGAAGTGGCCTTTGCGCGCTGCGATGCGGCGTTCGAGAAGCTCCCGGCTGCCGTCGAGAAACACGAAAGCGACCGGACGCCCCGCCTTGGCCGCGATATGTTCGCGATAGGCTTTCTTCAGCGCGGAGCATGATGCGATCCTGCCGCCATCACCCTGCAGCGCCTCGCCAACAGCACCGAGCCAAGGCCATCTGTCATCATCGGTCAGCGGAATGCCAGCCGACATCTTCTCCACATTGGCCTTGGGATGCAGACGATCGCCTTCGGTGAAAACCGCGCCCAGACGTTCCGCCAGCATTTCGCCGACCGATGTCTTGCCGCAGCTTGCAACGCCCATGACGATTGCGGCGCCCCTGAACATCTACAGTACGGAGGTGATGCCGCCATCCACATAGAGGATGTGGCCATTGACGAAGGAGGATGCGGGAGACGCAAGGAACACCGCGGCGCCGATCAGCTCATCCACCGTGCCCCAGCGCCCGGCCGGTGTGCGCTTTTCGAGCCAGGATGAGAATTCGGGGTTATCGACCAGCGCCTGGTTGAGCGGCGTCTTGAAATAACCCGGTGCGATGGCGTTGATCTGCAGCCCATGCTTCGCCCAGTCGGCGCACATGCCCTTGGTCAGCATCTTGATGGCGCCCTTGGTGGCGGTATAGGGCGCGATGGTGGGGCGGCCCAGTTCGCTTTGCACCGAACCGATGTTGATGATCTTGCCCGTCCCTCGCGCGATCATGCCCTTCGCCACGGCCTTGCCCACGATGAAGGCACTCTCGACATTGACGCGCATCAGCTCGCGCCATTTCTCCAGCGGATAATCCTCCAGCGTGGTGCGGAACTGCATGCCCGCATTGTTGACGAGAATGTCGATGGCGCCGAACTCGCGCGTGATCGCCTCGACGCCTGCCGTCACCCCGGCCTCGTCCGTCACGTCGAATGCAGCGATGGATACTGACATGCCTTTCGCGGCAAGCGCGTCTCTCGCTGCTTCAAGCTTGCCGCCGTCGCGGCCATTGATGATGACGCGGGCACCGGCAGCACCCAGTCCCTCGGCCAGCGCGAGGCCTATGCCCTGGCTCGATCCCGTCACCAGCGCCACACGGCCTGACAGATTGAAAAGCTTCTCGATCATGCCCGTCATCTCATTCATCCAAACGCGATTTGAACTTTCATCGCCCTGCTGCGATCGTTCGCCAGCTCGAAGCCTTTCAGCGCCTCTTGCAAGCTAACCGTTTCGGAGATCAGGGGCTTCACGTCGATCAGCCCTTTCTGCATCAGGCTGATGGCGGTTGCATACTCATGGTGGAAACGGAAGGAGCCCTTCAGCACCAGTTCCTTTGCCGTGATCTGCATCATGGGAAGCGTCATGTCGCCGCCAAGGCCCAGCTGCAGGATGGTGGCGCCGGGCCGCAGCACGGTGATGGCGGATGTCAGCGCGGCCTGTGCGCCTGAACATTCGTAGAGCACGTCGAATGTCCCTTTCTCAGCCTTGTAGGGGTCGAGCGCATCTGGCGACGCCCCGGTGTTCAATACGATATCGGCTCCGGCCTTCTTCGCCACCGAAAGCGTATAGTCGCTCAGGTCGGTGGCGACGATCAGGTCCGCGCCCGCACGGCGCGCCGAGATGATCGAGAGCACGCCGATGGGTCCGAAGCCCGTCACCAGAACCGACTTGCCAAGAAAATCGCCGGCGCGTCGCGTGGCGTGGAGCGTCACTGCGAGTGGTTCGGCCATTGCGGCTTCACCGGGTGACAAGCCGTCGGCGGGAACGCACTGGCTGGCATCGGCAACGAGCGTTTCGCGGAATGCGCCCTGAATGTGGGGGAACGGCATCGCCGAGCCATAGAAGCGCATGTTGAGGCACTGGTTGAACATGCCCTCGCTGCAATACCTGCAACGGCGGCACGGCCTCGATGGCGACACTCCGACAAGCTGCCCGATCCGCAGGCCGTCTACGCCCTCGCCAAGCGCCGTCACATGACCCGCCACCTCGTGGCCGAGGATCATCGGCTCCTTCAGGCGAATGGCGCCGAAGCCACCGTGATTGAAATAATGCAGGTCGGAGCCGCAGATGCCGCCCCTCGCAAGCTTGACCACCACCTGTCCATTGCCAGGCGCATCAGCCTCGTGGTCTTCGATGCGCAAATCTTTTGCGGCGTGAATGACGATTGCTTTCATGACTTTCTTTCAGCGCTGGTGGCGGCAACGACCGGATGGCAAGGCAGGCCAACGGCTATTTGCGCCTCATTCCCACATTTTGTTATCGATAACATCAAATAGCCTGGCATATTTGTCCAGCGGATTTTCACAGGGCCGAAAGTGATCATGCACTTTCACGTGCGATCACCTCGTAGTCGGTGATGACGGTTTCGGCGGCGATGGGCTTGCGGGCCCGCTCCCCCTCAATCGCTCGAAGCAACAACTCGCCAGAGCGCCTGCCGATGTCGTAACAATTCACACTTACAGTTGTGATCGCGGGAAAGCTGCAGCTCGAAATCTCGAAGTTGCCGAAGCCGGCAATCGCAATGCGGTCTGGAACGGCGATCCTGCGGCGATTGCACTCCATGAGGGCACCAAATGCGGAAAGGTCCGATACGCAGATCGCGGCCTCGACGTCCGGCCATTGCTCGATCAGGCGCGCAAGCGCCTCGCCTCCCTGCTTCATGGAAATCGGAGGAGTGCCAAACGAGATGATGCGGGTTTCCCTGAGGCCGAGCGCCGCCATGGCCCGCTCATAGCCGAGGCGGCGGTCGGCGCCACGCGTATCGCGGTTGCTGGTGCCTCCAATGAACCCGATCTTGCGATATCCCTTCCCATGAAGATGGCGGACGAGCGCCTCGGCTGCTTCCGCATTCGAGAAGCCGACGACGTGGCGAACGGGCCTGGGCGGAAGGTCCCATGTCTCGATCACCGGAATGCCAGCATTCACCAAGAGCTTTCGCCCCCGGGCTGTGTGCCTGCCGCCGGTGACAACGATCGCCTCCGGCCGGCGGCGGAGCATAGCTTCGATCAGCTCTTCCTCCTTCTCGATCAGGTAATCGGTATAACCGAGCAGCACCTGCAGGCCAGCGCCCTGCAGCGCGTCTGTCAGCCCGCGCGCCGTGTCTGCGAAATTGGAATTGTTGAGGGATGGCACCAGCGCCGCGACAAATCCGGTGCGCTTGGACGAAAGGCTTCCGGCGGACTGGTCCAACACATAGCCCAGTTCATCGACGGCCCGCATGATCTTCTCGCGCGTGCTGGTGGCGATCGATGCGCCGTCACGCAAGGCCCTGGACACCGTCATCGTGGAAACGCCGGCTTTTCGCGCCACGTCGGTCATGGTCGGCGGCGAGGCTTTTGCAAACCTTGTTGCCGCGGGCCGGACAGCCAAAACCCTTCTCCCTTACGGAACCTTGTTATCGCTAACATAGCAGGTCATGCCCGCGAGGGAAGTCAAAACATGTCTTGTGGACAGTTGCCAAGCACCGGATTCGCCATGCCGGTTGGCGATGCGCGCCCATGGTTTCAAGACGATACAGATTGATTGCACCGTCTCGGACAGGTCTACGCCAGCAGCTTCCGCACCGAGTCCTTCCAGCCGGCATACTTCGCTTCGCGTTCAGCCGCCTTCATTTTTGGTGCGAAGCGCACGTCGCGCTTCCAGGTCTTGGCGAACTCCCGAGGCGAAGGCAGCAAGCCCGCCT
>NZ_JBGSOZ010000045.1:0-4426 GCF_041738905.1 Aestuariivirga sp. | reverse complement strand
GGTTGGGCCTGCTGGCGCGGCAATGCCGCTGGACTGGGCGGCTGGACCTTCGTGACGCGGATTTCGCTGACGACGCTGCAGGTAACCGGCATGGGCTTCTTCGGGCTTTACGGATCGACCGCCGCGCTCGCCACCACGCTGGCGCTGGCCGCCGCCATCAACTGCATCGGCATCGGCTTCCAACGCGGCACCCACACTCGCTGGCAGCTGGTCGCAAACGACGGCACCGGCGCGCCGACGCTCACCGACATGGGGGCGCCCTTCGGCATCGCGACGGGAGGGGTGCTGACCCTCTACATCGCGGCACCGCCCAATGGCAGCTCGGTCTGGGTTCGGGTGGTCGAAGAGGTTTCGGGCGCGGTGTTCGAGCAGGAGGTCACCGCCGACCTGCCCGCCAACACGCAGTTCCTGTCACCGAGGCTGTTCATGAATAACGGCGCAACAGCAGCGGCGGTCGCCTACGACTGCTCGGGGGTGTACGTTGAGACCGATTACTGACGTTCTCGTCATGGTTGCAACGTTTCAATCGCCCAGCATTACACAAACATTACCACCTCGAGCCCTGCGAGAAATTCTGAGCACCGAGCATTTTCAATTATTGGTAGGTGCCTCCAACAATCTCTCGAGTTCAGCAATCTCATCGCGGAACGACTGGGTGAGCCTGCCGTAACCAATCGCTTCAGCAACCGAACGAGGCAAATCCAATGGGTTTTCGCCTTTCAATGTCGAAACCAAGCCCAGTCTTTCTGGCAACGGCACCTCCTTCCAGAGCCGGTCACGCCCATCCACCTGAAGTCCACGGAAGGGAACAAGACCCTGAGGTTGGCCATCCGGCGGCCAATAAACAGTGTGCCCGTCAGAGACTCTGGTGCAATTGGGAATGTTCTTGATCGCCTCCCAGACCGTCGACGAGATTTGACTGCCTGTCCGCTGAAAGCCATGTTGGCGTGCAATCAGATCACTCAGCCTTTTATAGGTGATGGGTGCTTCAGCCGCAATGTGCGCAAGTGCAAGCTGCCGTATTGTTGTCCGGTAGCTCGGCTCATGGAAACGAGATGCGTCGACCGAAAGAGGTGCCTGTTCTACCGTGATGTCCAACATTGGCTGCACTTCTTGCACCACCGGGACGACAGCACGTGCTGCGCGAGCACCGAAATCGATGACTGGTGTGGAAGCTGCTGCCGGAAGCATTACAGGTTCCGGCAGAACCACTTCAACTGCGTCATCCTCATCACTGGCATCATCAACCCACTCGGCCACCTCGGGCAGATCAGTAGCTTCGTCTTGCACGACGGAATTTGCCTCCCGTTCGGCCGCAATTCGCCGGTCTTCTTCGAGGAGGGCGAGTAGATCGTCATTCAGTTTCTGAAGGCGTGCCTCAGGGTCGATGAACCAGTCCGTCGACCAAATTCGAAGCAGTTGCCAGCCAAGGCGCTCGAGAATGATGTGCCTTACCCGATCGCGATCTCGCGCCGAGGGCGAACTATGGTAGGTTGCACCGTCACACTCGACGCCCGCCAAGAACTTGCCTGGCGCGTCCGGGTGGATCACGCCGAGATCAATTCGGAACTTGGATACACCAATCTGTGTCCGAATTATCCAGCCGAACCGGCGCAGCCCTTCCGCCACTGACATTTCGAAATCGGAGTCGTAATCATTTATCGCCATCGACCGGATTGCGGCTCCCAGCGCAGATGGACCTTGCGCAGCAAACTCAAGGTAGTGCTTCAAATCGCGAACCGCTTCGGCCTGAGTGCGCGTGAGATCAATCATGGACGGGTCGAAACTTGTGAAGACCATCACTTCGCTGGTCGCACGAGTGATCGCCACGTTGAGACGTCGTTCACCACCTTTTCGATTAAGCGGGCCGAAACTCATCGACATGGTCGCGGCACCCGGTTCCGTTGGCCCATAGCAGACGGAAATCATGATGACGTCGCGCTGGTCGCCCTGCACTGTCTCGAGGTTCTTGATAAACACCGGCTCGCGCGCATGGTGGTTGAAGAAACGCTCGAGGTCAGGCCGCTTTCTCCGCTCTGAATCAAGCAAGTCCTCGATCAGCCGCTGCTGTTCAGAGTTCATTGTCACAATGCCAAGCGACAGTTCGTTGCGTGTCGGGTCCGACAAGAGCTTTATCGCAGCATTAACAACTGCTTGCGCCTCAATCTGATTTGTCCGGCCTTTACCCCGCGCGTAGATGCCGTCCACCTTGTGCAACACGACAGCGGTGTCACGCGTATCTGCTGATGGAAAGGTGACGAGTTCACCCTTGTAGTAGGCGTGGTTTGAAAAAGCGATCAGGCTTTCGTGTCTGCTGCGGTAGTGACCAGTCAGGCGGTGCAAGGGAACCCTTGCCGCGAGAGCTTCATCCAGAATGCTGTCCAAGTCCGGTTCGGTATCGCTGTCGCCTGCATCGTCACTTCCGGGAGCCTTGTCGAAGAAACGCGTGGGCGGCATCTGACGCGGATCGCCTACGACGATGCACCGACGCCCCCGCGCGATTGCACCGATCACGTCTGGTACTGTGATCTGACTTGCCTCGTCAAACACCACGAGATCAAAGAGCGACGTATCGGCTGGGAGGAATTGCGCAACAGAAAGTGGGCTCATCAACATGCAAGGGGTAAGGGCAGCGAGCGCTTGTCCCATTTCACCCACCAACTGACGAACAGGCATGTGGCCAATCGTGCGTTGCAGCTGCCTCGAAAGAACCCCGAACCCCTGATCAGCAGTGAGTTCATTCCGCCCCGGTACAGCTCCTGATAGTTTGGCGCGTATGTAATCAGCTGTCATTGCAGACATTTCTTCATCCAGCCTTCGAAAGGTCTGGATCAAGTCGGAGTGTTCGACAGCTGAGAATCTGTTCAGTTCCGGACGAACGTCGATCAGCTCTGGCGCGACCCAGCGGCAGTAAGCCGTCCGCAGGCCATCAACGACCTGATCATGCCTGATCAACCCAGATTCCAGCCCTGTGACGAGGGTTGCGAGACCTTTGGCTTCCGCCTCGCGCTTGACCATGATCCATCCACACCACGGGTTCAGTCGGCGTTCGCGCGCGACCAATTGGGCGGTGACTTGGGTCAGTGGCGCAATCTGTTGCTCTTCAGGCATGACCGACGGAGCACCCGACAGTTCACGGAAGTCGGACGAAGCAGTCTCAAACTCGGCAAGGGCGGCAACGAACCTGCGCGCGGCTCGATCCATAACGCTGCCTGGTTCCAGCATATCCCTGCCGTCGCAGAGCTTGCGGCTCAAAGTTCCACGCAAGGTGATGAAATCGCGCCCTTCACCTGCCAGGCGTTGAACGGCCGATCGCAGACCTTCCGCGGCAGCTAAGTCCCTTTCAAGAACAGCAACGTCTGTTTTTAGGCCCCGCCAAGGAGTGCCAGCGGGAAGCCCATCCTCAAGCTGCGTGAGCTGTTCCTGAAGCGTTTTCAAGTCGGCGAGTGCTTCGAGATCTCGTTCCGGTTCAGGGACCTGCGTCGCGGTCAGGCCGAAGGCATCCCAAATTGCAGTTCGGAGCTTTTTGACGGCGCCTCCCTTGAAAAGGAAACTTTTTCCTTCTGCTTCCACGCGTTCTGCAATCCACCTCTGAAGTGTCTGAACAGCAATTTTTTCTTCGGCGTATGCGGCCGACAGTGATCCGCGCCTTTGTCGATAAGCGGCAAGCGCTGGAATCAAGGCCCGAAGCTTTGCAAGCGTTTCTCTCGTCTCGGCTGTCAGGGCGAAGCCAAGGTTGGCACGTTCGCAATCCGGCAGCAGTCCAACGAGACCCGACAAAGCCCGCGCTTCCCCCAGTGTCGCCGTCGATTCATCAAGCCCGAGCTGTCCGATGAGATCAATCCGCGCCGATAGCAGATCCTGTGATGCACCGCCGAGCCTGCGCGCAGAAGCAATCAGTTTTGACTGCCATGCGAAAGACCACTCCCCATGAAGGACTGCGGGGAAGGCATCCATGTCCTCGGGTTCAATCTGACTGAAGCGCTGGCCTAAGCGCTTGGCGACTTCACACAGGTCTGCAAATGCTTCAGCGTCCGGCGCGAGGCCGACCGGTCCCTGATTCTTGGGCCAGTCCAGCTCTACCCGATGCAGGTCGCCGTAACGCAGGCTGCGACCGATCGCATCCCTTGGGCTGATGCCTGCGGGGCCGGGTCGGTGCAGCGCATCGACCAGTCCGTTCAATCGGCCACGCAAATCGGCGAGACGGGATGCCGTCTTATTCCACTCGGCCGGGCTGTGCTCGCCGCGTCGCTTCCAAGCCGCATCCAGCTGATCAAGTACGGCCCGTTTATTTGCCTTGCTCGAATGAAGCTCCAAACAGAAATCGCCGAGGCCAGCAGCAACCAAGCGCTTATAGACAACTTCAAGCGCGGCCATCTTTTCCGAGACAAAGAGGACTTTGCGCCCCAGAGCGATATTATGGGCA
>NZ_JBGSOZ010000033.1:0-21597 GCF_041738905.1 Aestuariivirga sp. | reverse complement strand
CCAGGGCCTCGGCATCGAGGATCGCCTGCGAGGCGCCGTTGGAGCCGATCGGATACATGGCGTGGGCGGCATCGCCCAGCAGTGTCGCGCGGCCGAAGGTCCATCGCGCCACCGGATCGCGGTCCACCATCGGATATTCGTAGCAGCCGGACGACGCCTCCACGAGGGCCGGCACGTCGAGCGAGACGAAGCGCCAGTCCTGGAACTGCGGCAGGAAGTCGTTGGTGTCGCCCTTGCGGTTCCAGTCCTCGCGCCGCCACGCGTGATCGGGCTTGTACTTCAGTTCGGCGATCCAGTTGATCAATGGCTCGCCAGCACTCTCGGGCAGGATCGGGTAGCACACGAATTTCTGGAACTCGTGGCCCGCCATGATCATGGTGCGATTGTCGAGGAACGGCACGCCGCGCGTGGTGCCGCGCCAGAGGATCGCGCCATTCCACACCGGCGGGCCTTCATCGGGATAGAGTTTGGCGCGGACGGCGGAATGAATTCCGTCAGCCCCGATCAACAGCGACGCTTCAGCCTCCACCCGCGCATCGTCCTCGCGCCTGATGAAGGCCGGGTGAATCGCGCCGTTGCGCTCCTCCCAATCCATCAGCCGATGCCCCGCGACCACGCTTTCGGCTCCCAGCCGCTCGATTGCCGCATCGAAGAGTATCTTCTGCAGCGTTCCGCGATGGATCGAGATCTGCGGCCAGTTGTAACCTGCCGCCCGGCCGCGCGGCTCACGCCAGATTTCCTGCCCGCGCTTGCTGAAATAGGCGAGTGCCGCAGTCTGGACACCGGCTGCGAGCAGCCTGTTCTCAAGGCCCAGAGCGAAGAGTTCGCGCACGGCATGAGGCAGGATGTTGATTCCCACGCCCAGCGGCTCGACCTTGCGGGCGACCTCGAAGACCTTCACGCCAATACCAGACTGATGAAGACTGAGGGCAGCGACGAGGCCACCTATTCCCGCGCCAGCGATCACCACTGTCATCCCGAAGCCTTCCCCGATGTTGTTTCACATGCTAGCCCTTGGGCATAACAATGGCTCAGAAGAATGTCCAAATCCAAACCCGATCTATCCAATCTCTCGCCCCAGACCCGCCTCGTTGCCGCTGGCCGCGACTATGCCGAACATGGCTTCGTCAACCCCGCCGTCTATCACGGCTCGACCGTGCTGTTCCCCACGGCGAAGTCGCTGCACGACCGCACCCAGACCTATGTCTATGGACGGCGCGGCACGCCGACGTCACGCGCGGTCGAGGAAGCGGTCGCACTCGTCGAGGGCGGTCACAATGCGAAGATGACGCCATCGGGCATGGCGGCGATTTCGAGCGCGCTCCTCGCCTTCCTGAAGGCCGGCGATCACCTGCTGATGGTCGACACGGTCTATCATCCCGCGCGGCTGTTCTGCGACGGCATGCTGAAGAAGCTCGGCATCGAGACGACTTACTATGATCCACTCATCGGCCGCGGCATTGCCAGCCTCATCCGGCCCAGCACTCGCGTCGTCTATTGCGAGTCACCGGGCTCGCAGACCATGGAAGTGCAGGACATTCCCGCCATCGCCGAAGCGGCCCATAAGGCGGGCGCCATCGTGATGGTCGACAACACGTGGGGCGCGGGGCACTTCTTCAAGGCCTTCGACCATGGCGCCGATCTCTCGATCCAGGCCGCCACCAAATATCTCGTCGGCCATTCCGACGCGATGATGGGCACTGTCACCTGCACCGCCGGGACGTGGCCGCAGTTCAGGGACTCCTATGAAGAGATGGGCATGTTCGCCGGGCCCGACGACATGTATCTCACGCTGCGCGGCATCCACACGCTTGATGTGCGGCTTGAACGTCACATGAAGAATGCCATCGCGGTGGCAGAGTGGCTGCGCACGCGCGACGAAGTGGAAACGGTGCTGTTCCCTGCCCTCTCGAATGCACCCGGGCACGACATGTGGAAGCGTGACTTCAAGGGCGCATCGGGCCTGTTCTCGATCGTGCTGAAACCTTGCCAGAAACAGGCGGTTGATGCCTTCCTTGACCGGCTTTCGCTGTTCGGCATGGGTTACAGCTGGGGCGGCTACGAAAGCCTCGCCGTGCCTTTCAAGCCGCATCGGACGGCGACGGCATGGACGGCACCCGGCCCCTGCGTGCGCCTTCACATCGGCCTCGAAAGCCCGGACGATCTGATGGCCGATCTCGGTGAAGGATTTGCGGCGCTGCGCGCCAATTCTTGACTTGATGGCGTGGGGTTCCCATCTGCTGAGCACCCTGCGTGGAGGATTTCGAGATGAACCTGTTCAAGACGATTGCCGCCGCTGCCCTGGCCCTCTGCCTGGCCACGCCCGCCATGGCGCAATCAGATGATCCGGAACTCATCTTCAAGAAGACGACCGTCTGGCGGATGCTGTCGCCTGACGCCACTCTCGCGACCTATGTGCTCGACGATCCGAGTGTCGAAGGCATCGCGTGCTATTTCACCGTGCCTGAGATCGGCGGCTGGACCGGCTGGGCGGGTTTCGCGGAAGAGCGGTCGGAAACGTCCATCGCCTGCCGCCAGGTCGGCCCTGTCAAGATCACTGCCAAGTTCGAACAGGGTGAGCAGATCTACCGCCAGCGCCGTTCGCTGTTTTTCAAGAAGATGCAGATCGTGCGCGGCTGCGACCCCAAGCGCAATGTGCTGGTCTATCTCGCCTACACCGACAAGCTCATCGAAGGCAGCCCGCAGAACTCGACCTCTACCGTGCCGATCATGCCGTGGGGCAATGCACCGGCTCCGAACTGCGGCGATTTCCTGAACCAGTAGTCATTGCTGGAGTTGGCGGCTCACGTGTAGAAGCGCCAATGCCGCAACTCATCTGAAATCAGGTTGGAAGCTTCCCCTTAACCAAGGTTTCCGAGACGGCGGCCTTTGCAACCGCGGCTAGCGTCTTCTTAAGGACGATTTCCTACACCCGGACTGATGACAGTTGCGCGCAAGTTCAGGCGCGCAGATTTCTCGAGGGTGCAAATGTTGAGCTGGAAATACGTCACTGCAGCGGCCGCAAGGTTGAGGATTGACCAGCATGGCAATGTTGGAATGATCATGGCCGTTGCTGCTGTCCCCCTCATTGCAGCGTCCGGCGGTGCCATCGACTTCGCACGGTTGCACACGGCCCGCATCGAGGTGCAATCAGCGGCCGATGCCGCAGTCCTTGCTGGCACACGGCAGCTCTTGAAGGATCCGGCAAAACCCGCAACAGCTCTCAGCGTGGCACGGACCTATTTCGAGCAGAACGTCAGCACCGCAACGCCGCTTCGCGATGTCAGCATTTCGTTCTCGGTGAACGCGACCAATTCGGGTCTGATCGCGAGCGGAAACGCCGGCATCCAGACATCGTTCCTGTCCGTCGTCAACATCTCTGAACTTGCACTCTTTTCCGATGGAGCGACCATCAGCGCCGCAGATTCAACTCCCGCGGTCCAGGGCGACCTCGAAGTGTCAATGATGCTCGATGTGACGGGCTCGATGTGCAACGACGGCATCGGCCCCTGCACGGGCGGAAACAAGGTCACCGGATTGAAGCAGGCTGCCAACACGCTTATCGACACGGTGGTGTGGGACGATCAGTCCGAGTACACGTCGAAAGTAGCCATCGTTCCGTTCTCGACGCGCGTGCGTGTCGCACCCAATGGCAACAGCGCACCCATCATGAAGACGCTGACCAACCTCAGCTCCACCTGGACTGGCTGGTACAAGACCTGCACTGCGGGATCGGGCAGCGGCGGCAGCGAGAGCGGCGGCAACTGGAGCTGCAGCGCCTATGCCGTCAAGCACTATGCCAATGTCAAGATCATGCCTTGCGTGACCGACCGCTTCTACAATGCCTCGAACAAGTTCGATCTCACCGACGACGCGCCGGGCTCAGGCCGCTGGCTCAACGCGCATGACGGGTCACGCATGACTCTCGGGTGGGACAGTTCCAACACGGCCGCCACGTCGAGACTGGGAAAGACCAAGGGCGATCCGGCGGATCATTGGAACTACACGATGGATGGCTCATGTGCCGACATCGGCAACAGCAACGAGATCATGCCGCTCAGCAATGACAAGGCGGCCTTGAAGGCAAGGATCAACGGGCTCGAAGCCTATGGCGCCACGGCGGGCGTGCTTGGCACGGCATTCTCATGGTATTTGATCTCACCCAACTGGAAGACGGTCTGGACCGGAACCGCTGCGCCAAAGGACTATGGCTTGCTCACCGAGAAGAACACGACCGGGGCGCCGAAACTGCGCAAGGTCGCGATCCTGATGTCAGATGGCGTCTACAATACCTATCGCGGCTGGAAAGACCAGGACAAGAAAACGCTCTCCGACAATGCCATTGCGATGTGCGCTGCGATGAAGGCCAAAGGCATCGAGATCTACACCGTCGGATTCGCGCTCGACGAGCTCTCCGTGTCGCACCGGACCATAGCCGAGAAGACTCTCTCCTCGTGCGGATCGGATGTCGATCACTTCTACCAGTCGATCAACAGCGAGCAACTGGCGGCGGCCTTCTCCGAAATCGGCGCCAAGGTTTCGACCGCCTCGGTCCGCCTCACGCGGTAACACTCGTTCCGGCGGCGCCTCACATGCCAGGTTCGATCGGTGTCTCGATGTCGCCGCCATTTTCGGCCCAGTCCTTGAAGGCACCCAAGTTGAAGACCTGTTCGTAGCCGAGGTCCTTCAGCGTCTTGCCGGAAAGGGCCGAGCGGCCGCCTGATGCACAGTAGACGATCACCGGCCTCGACCTGTCGAATTTCTTGTCGTGATAGGGTGACTCGGGGTCGGCGCGGAACTCGAGCATGCCCCGCGATACATGCACAGCACCCAGCACCTTGCCGCTCTTCTCGACTTCCGGCGCATCGCGCACATCGATGACGAGGGCACCCCTGGCCATCATGTCCTTCGCTTCCGCGACCGTCACGCGCGGCACCATGGCGTTGGCTGTTTCCATCAGTTGCCTGACGCTTGTGGACATGGATACCTCCAGACGTTTGATTGTTTCCCTAGCCGCCGCAGACCAAAATGCTACGCCCTGTGCGGTTGCGCCGCAAAGCGCTTTATCGCATGAGAGTTCAGCCGGCAGCGAATGGCCGGAACGACTCCAGCAGCGTCATCGCATTGACATTCACCTGAACCATGTCTGCAGGAGTGTTGTCTGCAGGAGTGTTTGACTTCCTGCGCCGGACCGAAAATGATGGGCACATGACCGAACCGGAGACCGAAGTGCCGCCACGACGCCTGTCTGACATCGTGAATTCGCTCGACACGCAGCAGGATCTTACCATCGGCACTCTGGTCGATGCGTTCGGGGAACGGGCCTTCGGCGCGCTAATGTTCGTGTTCGCGGTGCCGAACATCGTGCCGACGCCGCCTGGAACGTCCGCCGTGCTGGGTTTGCCGCTTGTCATTCTCACGTTTCAATTGATGATCGGACGGCAGGCCCTGTGGCTGCCGGAAGCCATCCGGCGGCGCAGCATCAAGGCCTCGATGGTGGCGAGCTTCGCGACCCGCGCCGTGCCCGTGATGGCGCGCTTCGAGAAGATCCTGAAGCCCCGCTTGTCGCTTTTCGTCAACTCCGACCCCGCCGAACGGCTGATCGGCATCATCGCATTCCTGCTGGCGGTTGTGCTGTTCCTTCCCATTCCCTTCCTCAACATCCTGCCCGCTGCGGCGATCGCCTGCATGGCGCTTGGACTGGCTGAACGCGACGGGCTGGCGGTGCTCGCCGGCTATGCCGTCGCCGCCGGTTGTGCCGTTTTGATGATGGCGATTTCGACGGCGCTCGTTGCCGCCGCGCGCACCTTCTTCAACGTGCTGCTGGGCGGATGAGTTCGCGAGGATGGAGTGGCGACCCCGGTTGGATTCGAACCAACGACCTAGTGCTTAGAAGGCACTTGCTCTAGTCCAGCTGAGCTACGGAGTCGGAATTGGCGTCAGTGCGTCCAGTTGACGGTCCGGCCAAACTTGAAGTTGTCGGAATAGGACTTCTTGATCGGGCGGCCTGCCGGTGTCTCGGGGATCACCGTGAAGGCGAGGCCCTCGCGCTCGCAATAGGCGATGGCCTCTTCCTTCGTGGGGAAGGTCAGTTTCAGCTGCTGCCTCGTATCGCCCGACGAGATCCAGCCCATCAGCGGGTCGACGGTGCGGGGTGCGGTGGCCTCGAACTCCAGGAACCAATGGTCATACTTGGCCTTGCCGGACTGCATGGCATTGCGGGCGGGCTTGTAGATGCGGACAGGCATGGTCTCTTCTCTCTCGATCTCGTCTATCGATCTCGCGGCAAGCCATGGTCGGGGTGGCCAGATTCGAACTGACGACCCCCTGCGCCCAAGGCAGGTGCGCTACCAGACTGCGCTACACCCCGAAATGGCTTTCCTCCCGCGCCTCTTATCCGAGAATCCCCCTCAAGGGCAAGGCTGCCGCTCACTCGGCGTTGCGGAACATGCGGTGATAGACCGTGTCACCCGCCCGGATGCCCAATTTTCGCGTGGTGCCGCCCGCCAGTTCAAGGACAGCCACCACAGGTTCGCTCACGCCGATGGTGTCGAGCGACTTCGGCACGGTGTTCTCTGCGATGTAGGCGATCTTGCCGTCATCCCGGATGAACAGCATGTCGAGCGAAATGTAGGTGTTCTTCATCCACATCGAAACCTGGCGCGGCTGGCCGAAGTCGAAGAGCATGCCGCGATCCTCCGGCAGGCGCTGGCGGAACATCAGGCCCCGCGCGCGGGAGGCGTCCGTATCGGCAATCTCGACTGTGAACATCGCCGCGTCGGTTTCAGTGGCGATCGTCAGCGGCTCGATCTTGGAAAGGATCGCTTCCTCAGCAAAGGCGCCAAAGGGCTGCAGGAAAACCAGGAAGGTGAAGCCGAGACCGATGATGAATTGGCGCATGGCGGCCCTCATCCCCGTCAAATGTTGCAGAACGATGGCTTACTGCGTGTGGGCTGGACCGCCTTCGAGCGATATACGCACTTCCGCCGCCATCTTGCCCTTGGGGCCGTCACCGAAGCGCACGTAGATCCAAGTCTCGGGCAGCAGGTCGGCAATCGCGGTCTTCCGCAGCGTCTCCATGTGGATGAAGATGTCGGGGCCGCCCTCGCCCTCGGAGGCAAAGCCGAAGCCGCGCGCCCGGTTGAACCACTTGACCTTGGCACGCACCCAACCGCTGGAAGGGGTGACGTTGGTATGGGTGCGCGGACGGCGCTCGACGGGATTGATGGCTGTGGAACTGTCGACGGTGAGCACGCGGAGGCACTGGTAGCCCTTCTGCCGCTCGACCGCTTCGCAGATGACGCGGGTTCCTTCCAGCGGTGCCTCGAAGCCATCGCGCTTCAGGCAGCTCAGGTGCAGGAGGATGTCCTGCATGCCATTGTCGGGGATGATGAAGCCATAGCCTCGGCCCACATCGAACCACTTGACCAGCCCGCTCACCTGCACGATGCGGATGTTGCTCTCAGGCGCGTCGCTCAGAGTGGAAACTGTTTCGCCCTTCAGACTGCCGCTCGCCGCCATGACACCAACTCTATCTTTGCGGACTCAACTCAACCCCGCCCCATGAAAGTTAATGTGCTCAAATCCTGTGGGTTTGTACAGGGTTCACACCAGCGACCGTGTGGAAAACCTGCGCGCGCAAAGCATGCGATCCGCACACGGCGCGGAAGAAATACCGCACCTGAGGTTCAAGTAACGGAAAGCAATGGGCAATTCACCCTGCAACTGCATGGGGCGACACGCAACCGGCGATCGCACGGTGGGACGACCGCCGGCCTTCATGTGTGCTTGACCATTCACCCTTCGCGTCTTGCAACGTTTGCAGGATCACTGATTCGCTTCAGCGCCGCGCGACTCGGTCCGTCAGCGCTGTCATTGCAAGCCCGATCTCCGCGTTGATGACGAGGTCGGCAAGACCGTCCAGACCTGTTTCCTCCCGGTTGATGATGACCAGCGGCGTGCGGTTCTGCTTGGCCATGACCGGAAAGCCCGCGGCGGGAAACACCTGAAGCGACGACCCGATGGAAATGAAGAGATCGGCGTTGAATGTCGCGGCGCGCGCATCCGCCATCTCCTGCTCGGGCATCGCCTGACCGAATGAGATGGTGGCCGACTTCACGATGCCGCCGCAGGAGGTGCAAGCCGGAGCACGCTCCGTCTCGGCGATCACATCCTTCACCCAGTCGATCTCGTGGCGCAATCCGCAGGCGAGGCAGGTTGCATAGGTGCCATTGCCATGGATCTCGATGATGCGTTCACGCGGCACGCCCGAGCGTTCGTGCAGGTCGTCGATGTTCTGGGTGATGACATGCGAGACGTGGCCGCGCGAAACCAGGTCCGCGATGGCGGCGTGACCGGGACCGGGACTGGCCTCGACGATCGTCTGGCGGATCATCAGGAAGCGCCGCCAGGCTTCGAGGCGGGTCTCCTCCGAGGCGACGAAATCCTTGAACTCGATCGGCTTGTATTTCGTCCAGAAACCGCCCGGCGAGCGGAAGTCCGGTATGCCGGATTCGGTGGACACGCCTGCGCCTGTGAAGATAACCGCACGGCTTGAGCGCTGGACCATGAGTGCCAGTTCTTCTATGTCTCGCTCAAACAAAAGGTGACTCCATGAAATATCTCCACACCATGATCCGCGTCTCCAACCTGGAGCAGTCGGTCGACTTTTTCATCAACAAGCTCGGCTTTGTCGAGCAGCGCCGCTACGAAAACGAGAAGGGACGCTTCACGCTGGTCTTCGTGGCTGCCCCCGAGAGCCCCGATGCGCCCGTCGAACTCACCTATAACTGGGACCCGGAAGTCTATACGGGCGGCCGCAATTTCGGACATCTGGCGCTTGGTGTCGACAATATCTACGACTATTGCGCCAATCTCCAGAAGCACGGCATCACCATCAACCGCCCGCCCCGCGATGGCCGCATGGCCTTCATCAAGACCCCTGACGGCATCTCGATCGAACTGCTGCAGAAGGGCGATGCACTTGCACCGGCCGAACCGTGGACCTCGATGCAGAACACCGGGACCTGGTGAGGCCCGGCCTCACCACACGCCCTTGACCTCATAAGCCTCGTCCATTCCCGGCCACGGCGGCATCGTGACGCCCACACAATCGAGCGGCTCATCGCCGTCATTGCGGAACTGGAAGCTGGCGCCGACAGGAATGGCAATCGACACGCCGGGGAGCAGGTCTACCGTCTCCTCGGCGTTTTCCAGCTTCCGCCACATCCGGCCCTGCCCCCGCATCACCAGCCACACTTCCTCGACTGTTCGATGCGCCACGGGTTTCGACACGGCACCGGGCGGCAACGTGAACTGCGCCATGCTGCCCCGCGAGACGGACGCGAGAAGGCGCACTTCCGAACCATCCGGCGCGATCACGTCGGGCGCCCTAGAGCGATGCCTTGTGACAAAGCTCATGCCATCAACTGCCCGCCGTTGACCTCGATCACCTGCCCCGTCACGTAGCCGCTCGCCTTGTCGCTGGCGAGATAGAGGAAGGTTCCGGCACAATCTTCGGCCGTGCCCAGCCGCTGCATGGGAATGGTCTTGCGCGTCGCCTCGCGCTTGGCTTCATCCGAGAAGCGGTCATGAAAGGACGTGTGGATGGTTCCGGGTGACACGCAGTTGACCCTGATGCCATTGCCGACAAGTTCCTTCGCAAGCGTCTTCGAGAAGGCCGACACGAAGGCCTTCGTTCCCGCATAGACCGCGCCGCCGGGGCTTGAGCCATTGCGGGCGGCAATGGAGGTGACGTTGATGATGTTGCCCGACCCTTGCGCCTTCATCAGTTTCGCGGCGATGCGGCAGCAATGGATGAGCTGGCGGCCGTTGAGGTCGAAGACCTTGTCGATGAAGCCGTCATCGAGATCGACGACCGGCACGCGGCCCACAAGGCTTCCCGCATTGTTCACCAGCACATCGATGCGGCCGAATTTCGCGATTGCCACGTCCATCAGCTTCTGCGGGGCACTCTCCTCCGTGAGATCGAGTTTCAGCGTGGCAATCCCCGCCTTCTCGATGGCGGCAAGCTCCGGTCCGCCGCCCAGATATTGCGCAAGAACCTTCGCGCCGGTATCCGCAAAGGCCAGCGAGGCCGCCCCGCCAATGCCGGTCACGCCGCCGGTCACCACCACCACCTTGTCCTTCAGATCGTCGAACATCGAACCCTCGCTTTTTATGGCCGCATCTTGCACCATGAGCGGGTATCGCGCCACATCGCAGCGGCAGGCCAATGCGGAGGCAGGCAACATGGTCCGCGGACTCCTCGTCTGGCTTCTCATCATGCTGGTGGAAACCATCCATGGCATCCTCCGGGGATGGCTGCTCGTGCCGCTTGCGGGCGATGCGGCCGCCGGGCGGATCGGCTGGCCCGTCGGGGTCATAATCGTAACGGCCATAAGCCTTATGATGGTCAGGTGGACGGGGCTGACGCGCAGGCGGGACCTTCTGCTGCTTGGGGTTCTCTGGGCGGTCCTCACCTTCGCTTTCGAAGTGATGATCGGAGTCCTGCGCGGGCTTGGCACGGTTGACATCCTCGCCGCGATCAACCCGCTGGCGGGCGGATTGATGCTCTACAGCCTCACGGTCATGCTGCTAGCGCCTCTCCTCGCTGCGTGGCTTCGCGGTATCAGCTAAGGTTTTCAGCGCCCGATGCGCGCCACGCCCTGCTTGCCGTCGTCGCGCTTCCAGAACACCTTGTTGCCCGGTAACTTCGCCAGCGTGAAGCAGAAGGTGCGGCCATCGTACCATTCCTTCCATTTCTGGCAGACTCGGTCACCGGACACCCACCAGCGGCCCTTGTCCTTGGGCGACATGTACTTGCCGAGCCCGACGGCCTCGCCCGATCCGTCAACGATGCCGCCGCTCCTGTAGTAGAGAGGCAACTCGCCGCCCAGTGGCGTAGCCAGATAGATCCGCTTGCCGGTAATGAACGACTTGAGCGCCGCGCCCTTCACGGGCTCGCCCTGGGCCAGCGCGGGTGTGACGGACAACGCCACTGCGAGGCTGCAGCCCGCCATGGACTGCAAGAACCGTTTCGGCTTGCTTTCCGTATCCATGAAAGACATCGCAAAACTCCTATTGGCGGCTTTGTTTGCCTTACGCAAGGCCGCGCGCATCGGACCTCATGAAATACGCAGCGGCCATCACGAATTTCATTGCCTTCGAGCTCGCATGGCTTGCGGCCGTCTGGGGCGGCGCGGCGGGGTGGCCGTGGCTGGGCTCGGTGCCGGCTCTGCTGGTCGCGGTGCTTCACCTCGCCCTGAGCCGTGGGCAGCGGCTGCGCGAAGGCTTGCTGATCGCTGCCATCACGGTTCTGGGATTTGCACTCGAGTCGGGCTTCATGGCGGCGGGGCTGATCGACTATGCCGGAACTGAACCGGGCCAGATCGCGGCGCCTGTCTGGATCATGGCACTCTGGTTCGGCTTCGCGACCCTGCCCAATGCAAGCCTCTCCTGGCTTCGCGGGCGCTGGGGCCTTCAGTTCATGCTGGGGGCCATTGCTGGCCCCCTCACCTACTGGGGCGGCGTGAAGCTGGGTGCCGCCACGATTCCGGACGGCACAGGCGCGCTGTTCTGGATCGGCCTCGCCTGGGCGCTGACCATGCCGGTGATCTTCCTGCTGGCGGATGCGATCTCGCCGCGACGGTGAGCAAGCCTATTCCTTGGCCTGACGCCGCTTCGCCAACGCGCCGATGATGGCGGTGATGGCAGGCAGCACGAGGCTGGACATGCCGGCACGGTCAAATCCGCCTGCAAGGCTCCCCACGAAGGAAGCCGACCTCACTTCTGCCTCCAGCGCGTCGCCAGCCGTGTTGCGGAGTTCCTCGGCCATTGCCAGTTCGGGACCGGGCTTCATGATCGCGGCAACGAGAAGCGCCAGGCCGGCCAGTCCCACGTTGATGAACCCGAGCCCGGCAGGCGCCCAGACCGGCCCCCACAAGGGCGTCAGGTAGGCATAGAGGCCGATGTTGATGAGGATGAGCCCAAGCGCCAGCAGCACCAGCGCCAGCGCGACAAGGGCCGTGCGCCGCATGGCAAAGGCCAGCTTGGCCTGGATGGCGAGCATCTCGCCCCTGACGAAGATGCGGCCGTGCCGCGAGACATTGTGAAGGTTCATGTGCGTGCTCCTAGCGTGCCGTCAGACGGCCGATGACGATGCCCAATGCCAATGCCCCGGCAACGGTTGCAACGGGATGATCGTTGATCGCCTCCTCGGCATCCTCGATCATCTGCAGCACCATGCGATTGAGCTCGTTGATCTGGTCGCGGATCGAGGCGCTTGCCGATTCTTCCTGCTCTTCCCGCGGCTCCGCGTGTGCTGCCGATGCGGCGCTGGCCTCACGCAGGCGGGCCATCTCGGCGCGCAACTCATCGAGTTCGCTGCGAAGTGTCTTTCGTGCGGTCATGGGGGTACTCCTCCACTTTCCATATAGAGGACCCATACTGCACCGCCCTTGACCTGCCGCAAAGCGTTGCGAATTGACCGCCCGGTGTCTAGTGGCTCACGCGCCGCGCGTCATAGTCATCGATGGTCTTCGACAGGCGGCCGGCGTCCCAGCCTTCCGTCAGCGCCTGCCGCAGGATGTCCTGCTGGCTCGCCGGCGCCATGCCGCCCAGGGGCGAGTCGATGTCGAGGTTGCAGGGGAAGGGATAGCCCTCGGCCGTCGCGGCAATGAGGTTCTCCATCTCACGCGGCGACAGCAGGCCCGCCTGCTGCTTCGCCAGCATGGTGGGATAGAGATGCTTGGTCATGCGCGCGCGGTCGACGATCTCGATCGAGCGGCCATAGCCGGAGCCGATCTGGAACAGGTTCGCCAGCCGGTGGGTGGAGGCCGTGTGGTTGGTGCCCGCCGCATGGAACAGGGCCGGATTGAAGAACAGCGCGTCGCCCTTCATCAGCGGGAGCTGCACGTAGTGCTCTTCGAAATAGGCACGGAATTCGGGCCTCAGCGTTGCGAAGTATCCCGGCAAATAGGCCTGCGAATAGGGCAGCACCTTGGTGGGGCCCGTCTCCACATGCATGTCGCAATGGGCGACACCGCCTTGCAGCGTGAGGGCTGCCGAGAGCCTGTGGACGGTGGTCGGGTATTCGCGGAGTTGGTGCTCCTGCTGGAAGCCCATGTGATAGTCGCGGTGGGGCGTCTGGGCGGTGCCGCCGGGATAGACCAGATTGACCTGCGTCGTGATCTGGTACAGCGGTCCCAGCCAGGACCGGCTCACCATCGCCATGGCGTCGTTCGCCGCATAGCGCGCGAAGAGTTCAGGCGCCATCATGCAGAGCTTCTCGTGCGAGTTCCAAACCCGCGCATTGGCGCCCGCCTTGGCGAAGTGATCGCCCTTGCCGGTGTTGGCTTGGCGCTCGTCATCGATGATCTTCAGCAGCACGTCGCTCACGCCGTCAACCAGCGCGTGGTCACCGTAGGCGCCGCGGAACACCACGATTCCGGGTCCGTCGAGGAACACCTCATGCCATTCGGCCATGTAGGTGCGGGCGGCGCTGGCGTCACCCGCTGCAAGGCGCAGTTTCGCGCCGTCATAGATCGGGACGTTCCGGATGATCTCGTCGGCCAGCGGATATTGTTCGCGGGTGGCCTCCTGTTCGACCAGGGCACGGAAGTCTTCGAGCGAACAATCCTCGCCCGAGAGCCAAACGGCACGGCGGGCCGCAATCTTCCTGTCACGGACGTTCATCAGCCACTCCTCCCTCGAAACTTATGTTGGAAAGTATAGCACGGACGAAGCGCCTCGCATCGCGTTTTTGAAACCGGTTGCAAAGCCTGTCTGAACAGGACTTCGACGATGGTCTAGCCACCTGTTCCCAGCCTCCGCTTGCCAGCAGCGCTCCCGAAGTGCGATGTGTTCCAGGCTCCGCAATGGCGGATGGAGGGACGCGATGAAATTGAGAACGGCCCATGGCAAGGCAACCGTGATTTCCGCCGAACAGGCGGCAGGCTTCGTGAAGTCGGGCATGTGGCTGGACTACGGCACATCGCTCTGCCAGCCCGACGTCTTCGACAAGGCGCTCGCCTTGCGGGTTGACGAACTGACCAACGTGAAGATCAGGTCATGCCTTTCCTTGCGGCCCCGCGCGGTGCTCGACGCCGACCCGGAGGGCGAGCATTTCTACTGGTTCAGCCTGCATTTTTCGGGCTACGACAGGCGCAAGCACGATGCCGGGCGCTGCGGCTACCTGCCGGTCAACCTGGGCGAGATCCCTGACTATTACCGCCGCTTCATCGAACCCGTCGACATCGTCATCCTCAAGACCTGCCGCATGGATGAAAACGGCTACTTCAACTTCAGCGCATCCAATCTCTGGCACCGCGCCATCATCGAGCGGGCGCGGATGGTGATCGTCGAGGTGAGCGACGGCAACCCCTATGTGCTCGGCGAAGACACTGGCGTTCACGTCAGCGAAGTCGACTACATCATCGAAGGCGACAACCAGCCCGCCGCCGAACTGCCCAACCCTCCGGCGACCGATGTGGACCGCGCCGTGGGCCGCCTCATCACCGCCGAGATCGAGGACGGAGCCTGCCTGCAGATCGGCATCGGCGGCATGCCCAACGCCGTGTGTTCGCAACTCTTGGAGAGCAGCGCGCGCGACCTCGGCGTCCAGACCGAGATGATGACCGATGGAATCATCGATCTCTACAAGGCCGGCCGCATCACGGGCGCGCGCAAGACCCTCAATCCGGGCAAGGCCTCCTATACCTTCGCGCTCGGCTCGAAGAGCCTCTACGAGACGCTTCATCGCAACCCGGACATTCTCTGCTACCCGGTGGACCACACCAACGCGCCGCACCTCATCATGCAGAACGACCGCGTAGTCTCGATCAACAACACCACGCAGATCGACCTGCAGGGACAGGCCGCGTCCGAGTCGGATGGTCACCGGCACATCAGCGGAACCGGCGGCCAGTTGCAGTTCGTGCGCGGGGCCTATGCTTCGAAGGGCGGGAAGTCGTTCATCTGCCTGTCTTCAACCTACGACAAGCGCGGCGAGCGCCGTAGCCGCATCGTGCTCAATCTCACCTCAGGAAACATCGTGACCACGCCCCGCTCCGATGTGATGTATGTCGTGACCGAGTATGGCATGGTCAACCTGAAGGGAAAGACGGTGCCGGAGCGCGCCAAGGCCCTCATTTCGATCGCTCACCCGGACTTCCGCGAGGACCTTGAACGCCAGGCCTACGAGCACCGGCTCATCCCGCGCGGCGTGTCCTTCTGATGGGGGAGCCGCGCTGATCTAGCTGGCTGTCGCCGCTCGGGGATTGTGAGCCAGCAGGATGGCTTCGATCGCGTCGGCAATTTCATGGAGAAGATCAGCGATCCGGAGTGTCTGCAGGGGATTGGGACAGAGCTTCCGCGCGGCCTCGAGCCGGAGATCACGGACTCTTGCGCGCAGGGCAGCAATCTGAGCGACCGGGGAAGGTACTTTGACATTGCCTGTCATTTCAGGTCCTCGATGGCCTGTGCCTGATGGCGGGTGAAGTTCAAGTCACGTGACGAAATCTGCGATACGATAAACACATCTTACCGCAGACTATGCTCAATTTACAGTGAGCAAGCTCGGGACAAGCAGCTTTTTTGCGAGGATCACAGCTGCGGGCGCGTTCGCGGCGGTTCCATCGGCACCCACCTCCAAGGCGAGTTCCGGCCGTCCCGCAAAGGCGGGGCCACCCACCATGATTCCGATCGACGTGTTGAGGGACATCCTGCGGACCGCCTCGATGGTTCTGCCGAGGCTGTCGATGTGCTTGTCGGTGCTCAGCGAGAACCCCACGATGCCGAACCACTCCTGGGCAACGATCGCCGTGATGTGCTGCAGTTCCGCGCCGGGGCAAGACCCGACATGCCAGCCGCTGGACCGGAAGAACCTCTGGATCATGGTGTTGCCGAAGCTGTGCTGTTCTCCCGGCGTCGACACGATGAGAGCACGGCGCTTGTTGTCGTAGGGAGGCACCTGTTCCAGGCCGGCAAATACGTGAACAAGTTGCTGAAGCCGCCTGACCCCGATCGTCACGTCGAGGAAATCGATGCGGTCCTCGGTCCATAGGTCGCCGAGATGGCGCGCGGCCGGTTCGAGCAGTTCAACGTGGAGAGTGTCGAGCGAGACGCCGCGATCCTTGAGGCCCAGGATGTAGTCCATGGCGTCCGAGTTGTCGGGTCCGACCACCAGCCGCGACAGTTCGGCAATCTCCAAACTGCCCGGGTGCAGGACCTGCTCTCCACCCGCAATGGGTGAATCTCCATAGATGCCCAGAAGCCGGGGTACGACCTTGTCTGCGATGAGTGCCGCCAGACGGTCAACCCGCGCGTCAATGTCCGCTGGTTCCACATGGATCGGTGGCTCGAAGACCACTTCCAGCGGCACGTCGGTGAATCTTGTCGTGAACTCGGTCCCGCTCGAACTCAGGCTACCTTTGGCCATTTCGCGCACTCCCCTGCCCGAAACCTATTACCGCCGCGAAGGTCGTCGTACGGAATGGAAGGAGCCTATGCGGAGAAGTCGAACTTGGCAAGACGGAGAAGTGATTTTATCCAAAGGAACGCTGACTGCGAAAGGTGCACTGCACCATTTCCCAATCAACACGTTTCAGCAGATGGCAGCATCCAAGTGGCGGATGCGCTCAGGCTTCGGCGAAAGACGCCCCGTCCCGAACCATCGTGATGTTCGCGCCACGCAATCCGGCTGGTTCGACCTCACCGGCCGGCACGTCGAAGACGACATACTCGACATAACGGTCACCGATCGCGCGGCGCAGCTTCCGGAACTCGTTCCACAATCTCTGACCGTAGCTTGCGTAGTCGAGAACGATCGCCGTCGGCATCCAGGCCTCCGTCGCGCTCATCGCACCGGTGATAGCCTGCGTGATATCATTGTCGGCAGGCACCCAGGTGACAGAGATGCGATAGTCTGAGTTCACAAACCGCTTGGCAAGCTGGGTCGCTTCCTCTTGCGTGCTGGTCACGAAGAAGAGCTGGATCTCGAAGTTGCGGTCGGCGGTAAAGACACCGAAGTTGAAGGCCATGTTCGCATTCTGTGGCTGGCGTTGCTTGAACGATTATTACCAGTAGATGTGTCGTCTTCGCGTAGACCCCAACGACTTTCTCCAAGCCAAGATTGCAGAGGCATGGAACGGTGCGGCACGCGAACCCGACTTCATCGTAGAATCAACCATTTGGGATATCTTAGATAGTCGGGATGACGATGATACACTGTAGGGTTTATTCCGCGTGCATCAGGGAAAACCCTTACATTCCGTTGCTGAACCAGCCGCGGCTGACCGCATAGCGGATCAGTTCCACGCGCGACTGGAAGCCCAGCTTCTCGAAGGCGCGCGCCTTGTAGGTTTCGATTGTCTTGACCGCGATATCGAGCCGGGCAGCTGCGGCCTTGCTGCTGTAACCCTCCGAGAGAAGCCGCAACACCTCGATCTCGCGCTTGCTGAGATCGGCTCCGTCATTGCTTACGTGCTCGGCCGAACTGGCCGGGGAATTGTCGAAGGCCTTTGTCGACATTTCGGGATCAATGTAAATTCCGCCCGCCGCAACGATCCGCACCGCCTTGACCAGATCCTCGGCGGCAGACCGCTTCAGCACGTAGCCAGCAACACCACCTTCGAGCATCTGCCGCAAGTAGCCGCGGTCTTCGTGAACGGTGAGTGCAATGAGCCGGCATCCTGGGCATGAGGTTCGCATGCGGCCGGCCAGTGCGGTGCCGATCAGTCCTGGCATGGAGATGTCGATCACCGCAATGTCCGGTTGAAGCGCCTCACTCATTTCCAGAGCGGACAACCCGTCCTGGGCCTCACCTATGACATCGAGCCCCTCTTCCGCGGTCACCAGCGACTTTATTCCGGCAAGTACGACCGGATGATCATCAGCGAGCAGAATGCGCAGTCCGGGCGTTGTCACGCGGTCATTTCTCACAGCGGAGCATGGACGATGAGTGTTGTTCCACTGCCATGCCCGGCTTCAATTTCCAAGTGTCCGCCAATCAATGTAAGGCGTTCCCGGATTCCAAGCAACCCGAGACGTGCCGAGGGCGATGTCGCCTCGTTGGGGTCTTCCCAGTTGAAGCCCTTGCCATTGTCCTCGACAATGAGCCGCACCTCACTTTCATTCGCTTCGAGAATGATGCCGACCTTCGTTGCTTCAGCATGCTTCACCACATTTGTAATAGCTTCCTGCAGCACCCTGTAGAGTGTTGTCTCGACAACAGGCGACAACCTCCTGTTGTTCAACATGAGATGGAGGTCGAACTTCAGGCCACTACGCTCACTCCATTCTTCCAGAAACTGCTGAACGGCCGTTTGCAGTCCGAGGTCATCCAGACTCGTCGGCCTGATTTCCCAGGCAAGGCGATTGATTTCGTGCCCGACAGACGATGCAAGCTCCTTCAGCCGCGTAATGCCCGTGCGGACATGCTCCGCCGACGCGGATCGGCGCGCGATGTCGTCAAGGTCAAGCTGCATGATCGTGAGGTACTGCCCCAGGCTGTCATGCAACTCGCGTGCAATGCGCTGGCGTTCGTTTTCCTGGTCAACCACCGTGCGGCGAAGCACCTGCGACAACTCAGCCTCGACCACGGCGCGGCGGTCACCCTCGATCTTCAGTTCGCGGGCCGTAGCCTCCCACTGCTGTATGCGCTTGTCGAGTTCGGCCATCAAAGTATCCTGGCGCGCGCGCGCGGCTTCCTTGTCGCGCGCGATCTGGTCCATGCGCTGAACCACCACCTCAAGCAACGATACGCGCAACGATTCGGCCGTCTGGATGTCGACGTGGCTCCAGGGTGCGGACCTCTGGCGCATCTGCTCTTCCCACAGGGCGAAGCTGCGGCGCGGTGACAGCCGCACACCATCGTCCGTCACAGTCATGGTCTTTTCCGGGTTTCCCGCCCAGGTGACCGTCTGGATGATTTCGGGACGGAACCAGATCACATAGTCGCGCGGGGCCCGCGATACCGAGAGTGCCAGTATTCCACTTGCGACCTCCTTGAACGCCAGCGCTGGTGGATAGACGAGAGAAAGCGCGTCGGTATGATAGACGCCGCCGGTCACGGATGAATTTAGCCAGGTTACAAGACCGGCGGTCTGTTCTGCTGACGGTGTCTTGCCGAATTGTGCAATGTGCCCATCCATCCAGATGCACACTCCGCCGGACATGATGTACTCAAGCAAGTGAGACTGATTCCGGGTCAGACCTTCAGCAAGATCCTCCTCCCGCGACAGCGATGCGATCATGCCATCGTGAAGGCTGGTCGTCTTCTGCTTGGCCGCCAGCTCCTCCGCCGTGATCTTGGTCTCGAGGATGTAGGAGGTCATCTGCGTGAAGATTTCGAGAGCCATGCGCTGCTGGTGGCTGACATGGTTTGGCGCATAGTGATGGCACGCGATCAACCCCCACAGCTTGCCGTGCAGGATGAGCGACAGCGACATCGACGCCCTGACTCCCATGTTGCCCAGATATTCGAGATGAATGGGCGAAACACTCCGGAGCGCGCACTGGCTCATGTCGAGCGGCTTTCCCGTCAGCGGATTGAGCGCCGGCACGAGTGGTGCCGGTTCATAACGGGCGTCGGGTATCACGCGGATCCAGTTGCGCAGATAGAGTTCCCGTGCCTGCGGCGGGATGTCGGACGCGGGATAGCGCAGGCCCAGGAACGGGGCGATATCATCGCGGCGTGCCTCGGCCTCGACCACGCCCGCACCATCGGACAGGAAGCGGTACACCATCACGCGGTCGAAACCCGCCGTGGCGCGCACCTGTTCCGCCGCGGCCTGGCAAGCCGCAACATAACTCTCCGCGGATTGCACGCTGCGCACCATGCCTTGCACATGGGCAATCGAATCCTCGGTCCGGTCGCCAGAGAGCGGCTCAAGCTCCACGATGAGCATGCCGCCACTGAGGTGGACGGTGGCGCTGACCATGCCTTCCCCTTTGGGATGGGTGAGGTGGAACGCCTGGATGGGCCGCGCGAGCGAACTCGCTGCCGCCGTCAGGCCGCCGAGATGCCGGCATTGTTCCGTGCTCAGCCAGTCGGACGCCGGCCGGCCCAGCAACGCCGCGGCGTCCCGGCCCAAAAGCCTGATGGTGTCTCCGCCGGCTTGCAGCACATGCAATGTATCGGACGCCAGTGCGAGGATGGCGCCGTGGGGCTGGATCGAACCCGGAATGTGGATCGGTTCGCGCGCGCAATTGGTCAGGTCGGCCTCGCCGAATGCCGGATCATCGGCGGTCATCCTGAAACGGCCTCCCCCTGCTCGGCACCGCACATCCAGGACTCGAAACAGCGGAAGGTTTCAATCGCTGTATTCTCGATCGTGGCCGCGGCCTCCCTGTCGTGGCCATGGCGGTCGAGCACTGCGACGAACTCGCGCCACAGGAGGCCCGTCCTGTCACCATAAGCGGAAAAGAACCGGCCGCCGCTCGCGGCATCGATCTGCAGTTCGGATTGAATGTGGCGGATGATGACCTGCCCGCCGAGCGTGGCACCTTCGATCACGTAGAGTGCGCCCAATCCCTCGGGCACGGACGACATCCGCGGCAAGGAACTGCAATCGGGAAGCCTCTCGATCTCATCGCTGCTGAGGCCAAGGTTCTCGAGATCGGCCTTGAGCCAGCCCGCCTTCTGCCGCTGGGCGGCGTCAATGCCGCTTGCCCCCCAGGCAATCGCCTCAAGCTGACGCTCCAGTGGCCGGTAGAGACCGATGAAGCGCTTCAGGATGGCGCGGTAGCCGTCCAGGCTCCGCATCATCCCTTGCGCTTCAAGCGATGCATCCAGCCGCTGATGGGAATCCTGCGTCCTGTCACGTAGCCGGAAGCGCAGCGACTGGCTGGATGGGGCGCGGTCCTTGAAATCGGTCGTCATCGGTTCCTGCCTGCGTCGGGCTGCGGGGGGATTTGTCCCCCGCAATCTAGGCGCAGGCAGATGGCGTGTCTCGTAGAATGTCGCCGGTCCGCCTCAGATGATGAGGAAGTCAGCCGCCGACAGGACGCCGCCGACGTTGGAGAGGGTAGCGAACTGGGTTGCGGCCGCACCGCCCACGCCGTCGGCATCGTAGAGAAGTGCCTTTGTTGCACCGTTCCAGATGATCCGGTCGTCGGCCTGTGTCGCCGCTGCCCCGACGTTGAAGGCACCGGCGAGCAATGCACCCACACCCAAGGCCGTGAAGATCGCGTTCTCCAGAACGATCGTGTCATCCGCCACGATGAAGCTGGTGATCGTGTCGATGTTGGCCGCTCCCAGCGTCGTGTCGAAGACGAAGCTGTCCTGGCCGTTGCCGCCGTTAAGCGTGTCGACATTCAGGCCAACGAGACCGCCGTCACCATCGATGATGTCGTCGCCATCACCTCCGTCGATGGTATCGGTCCCTGCGCCGCCCGTCAGGATATCGTTGCCGCCCAGACCGTTGATGGTATCGTTGCCGGCATTCCCGATGAGGCCATTGTCCAACTCATTGCCCGTGATCGTGTCGTTGCCCGAACCGCCCGTGGCGTTCTCGATCAGCGAGGCGGTGTTGCCCTGGAACATCAGCGCGTTGGCGATGTTGCCGCGGGCATAGACCGGACCCAAGCCACCGATAT
>NZ_JBGSOZ010000055.1:0-21425 GCF_041738905.1 Aestuariivirga sp. | reverse complement strand
GCGGTCAGCACGGCCCGCGCAAAGGTGCGGCGGGCGGCTGCGCCGAAGGCTGTTGCCGTTGCTGCCGAGAACTCCCGCCGCGCGGCATTCTCCTGCACGTTGGACTGGACGGTTGAAACGGCTGACAGCCGCTCCTGCGCGAAGGCGGCAGATGACGCCAGCGTATCCTGGGCCTGGCGCGACAGGCTGCGCACCCGCCTGCCATAGATGACGAGCGGCAACACGACCAGCGGCAGGGCCAGGAGCGACAGGCCTGCGAGCCTCGGGCTGGTCAGCACCATCATCACGATTGTGCCGATCAGCATCACCACGTTGCGAAGCGCGATCGATGCCGTCGACGAGAAGGCCGCCTTGATCTGCGTCGTGTCTGCGGTGAGACGCGAGACCACCTCGCCCGTGCGCTGGGTTTCGAAAAATCCGGGACTGAGATTGAGCAGATGGCTGAACAGCGCGTCCCGCACATCGGCGACGACGCGCTCACCCAGCCACATCACGTAGTAGAAGCGGATGGACGAGCCCAGCGCCAGCACCACGACGACCGCCATCATCCCCAGGAAATACTGGTCGACGAGGGCGGCATTGGAGGCGGAGAAGCCGTTGTCGATGACGCGGCGGACGGCGAGAGGCACGATCAGCGTGGCGCCGGCAGCCGCCAGAAGCGCCAGCAGGGCCAGCACCATCCTGCCCCTGTATTTCGACAGGAACGGGGTGAGGCGGAGGAGGGGTTTCAGGTTGCGGCTCTTGGGCCGGCGCCGTGCTTCTTCTTCGTAAACGCTGCTCATGTGCCGTGTTCTAGCGGATAAGCCGGAGGATGGAAGGGGCTGGCGTCATCTCGTGGTCCGGAACAGCCGTCTTGCCTCGGCCAGCCATCTCCTGTATAGCGCCGCCGAACCCGGAATTTACCAGTCCATGCGCGGGGTCGTGCCCGCCACAGAGAGAGTTATTGCCATGAAGCAAGGCATCCATCCCGAATACCACATGATCAACGTGGTGATGACCGACGGCACCACCTTCCAGACCCGCACCACCTGGGGCAAGTCTGGCGACACGATGAACCTCGACATCGATCCGAAGTCGCACCCGGCGTGGACCGGCGGCCAGCAGACCCTGCTCGACCGCGGCGGCCGCGTGTCCAAGTTCAATCAGAAGTTCGGCTTCCTCAACAAGTAAGACATCCTCGCGGATGCGCGAAAGCCCGGCCATTGGCCGGGCTTTTTGCATTTCGGAATTCAGTTCTTCTCGACCATGCAGGCGCCGCCAAGTGAGGTGATCTGGTTGCAGAGTTTCTGCGCTTCGGCGCGGCTGTCGCGGCCCACCATGACGCGGACCATCTTGCGGCGGCCCATCGAGAGGTTGCGCTTACGCAGCACCAGCGGTTCCTCGGCTTTGAGAACCGCGTAGCGGTTGCGGATGACGCGGAAGGCCTGCAGCGCGCGGCGCTCGGAGAAGCCGCCCGACAGGACCACGCCCCATGGCTTCCAGTTGGCGCGCTTGATCTCGAGCTGCTGCGGCGAAAGCTCGCGCATCACCAGGCTCTGGCATTGCTCGGTGAAGGTGCCCGACTTGCCGATGGCCGGAATCTCGAAGCTGGCATCGTCGGCCTTCCAGTCGTCATGGGTGCGGCCGGTGATCGAGAGCACATAGTCCTGCGTCTCGTAGGGCAGGCCCGACTTGTCCGCCAGCCAGCGGCGGACCCGTTCCTCGCCCGCATTGTAGGCCGCCGCCGCGCGGCCAAGATTGCCGAAGTTGGTGCGGAGTTCGGCAAGGTAAGCCGCCGAGGCCACGAGCGCCTGCTTGGGGTCGAAGGGATCGGCAAGGCCCCTGAGCTTCGCCGTGCCCGGCATGAACTGGGCGAGGCCCTGCGCGCCCTTGGGGCTGACCGCACCGGGATCGAACAGGCTTTCCTTCCAGATGAGCCTGGCCATGAAGGCCTCGGGCAGCTTGTGCTCGGCGGCCCTGGCCTGCATTTCGCCGCAGATGGACGTGGCGAAGGTCTTGCGTTCGTCCTCGGTCCTGGGGAGGGGGGGCGGTGCCACGGCTTCCTCTGCTGCCGCCACCATGGGCAGCAGGCACATCAGAACAGCGGCGATGGCAGCGAAGGCGCGCAAATCCTCTCCTGTGGCCAGAACGGACCTCCGGCGGATAGGCGCCAGTTAAGGCAAATCGATGGGTGGGCTCAAGCCCTTCCCACCTTCAGGACGGCGGCGAGGCGGTCGATCTGGCTGTTCACCGGGCTCGATTGCTCGGTCGCCTCAGCCTTGGCCTGCATGTTGAGCATGACATCGAGCTTGAGGACACGCTGGTGCAGGGAGAGCGAACGCTCGACGATGTCCAGAAGGCCCGCGGGAAGCTGTTCGGAGCCTGAAAGCGGGTTGCCGCGGCCGATGTCGGTCAGGCTGATGCGGTGCTTTTCCTTGCGTGCTTCTTCCTGGCTCATCTCGCCCGCCCCGATCGCGCGCTGCAGCAGGAGCCACGAGGCCAGCTGCATGAGGCGGGTGGTCAGTCGCATGCTCTCGGTGGCATAGGCGACAGCACCGTGGCGGTCGAGCATTCGGGCATCCTGGCGGCCAGGACCGTCGAGATAGTTGGCGGTTTCCTCCACAAGGCTCATGCCCTCCCTGAAGACCTTTTCGAACTGGTCGGACGACGTGAAGCGGGAGAGGAAATCGACAGTGACGGGGGTGGTCTCGGCGGACACCATGCTGAATTTATCCTTAAGCTCTTTCTTACGATTGAGCGGAACGGGCTTGGATAATGATCCGAGGGACAGTCGGGGTCAATAAGCAGCGAACCGTCTTGCTGTGGGTAAGTCGGTCAGCAAGACTGGTGCCAGTTTTGGAGGCAAAAAAAAGCCGCGCGGTTGGCGCGGCTTCGAGTTCTTAAACAGGGAGGCGTCAAACAGAGTGACAGGAGCCACTCGGAGCAATCCGGTCAAGGATTACAATTTAAGAAATATCGTTAATTCCTTACCAAAGAGTTAATGAAAGCCGACGTTAAGGCAAACGATTGCTGAATCGGTCGCGTCTCAGGACCGGAAAAACGCGTCCGCAGCGCTCTTCGAGGCCTGTTTGGAGGCGATTGCAGCCTTGACGCGTGCAATCTCGGACTCCAAGGCCTGAACACGCTGTTCCAGTTCGGACACCGACAGTAGGTCGAGGTTCTCGCCGATCACCACGCCGGCGGGCTTCTTGGGCAGGTCTTCGAAACTCATGGCAGCACTCCCTAGCCTGTCTTCACATTGGGCCATTTTCTCATTGTGGGCCACAAGACTTCAACCCACACTGTGCCGGAATCGTTTTGAGCGGAGGACATGCCATGCAGGAGATGACCGCAATCGCCATCAGCCAGCCCGGAGGGCCGGAAGTCCTGACGCCGGTGAAGCTGCCGGTGCCGGTGCCGAAGCCGGGCGAAATCCTGGTGAGGGTGAAAGCTGCCGGTGTGAACCGGCCGGACGTGCTGCAGCGCCAGGGCGGCTATCCGCCCCCACCCGGCGCGCCGCTGACACCTGGCCTCGAGATTGCCGGCGAGGTCGTGGGACTGGGCGAGGGCGTCAAGCGCTATGAGGCGGGCGACCGCGTCTGCGCGCTGGTGCCCGGCGGCGGCTATGCCGAGTATGCCGTGGTTCACGAGAGCAACGCGCTGCCCGTGCCGCCAGGGCTCTCCTTCACGGAATCCGCCGCCATTCCCGAGACCTTCTTCACGGTGTGGACCAATGTGTTCGACCGTGGCCGCCTGAGGGAGGGCGAGACGCTTCTCGTCCACGGCGGCTCCAGCGGCATCGGCACGACGGCCATCATGCTGGGTAAGGCCATGGGGGCCATCGTCGTTGTGACGGCGGGTTCCGACGAGAAATGCCAGGCCTGCCTCGAACTGGGCGCCGACCATGCCATCAATTACCGGAACGAGGACTTCGTGGCCGCACTGGCCGCCAAGGGCCTCAAGCCAGACGTGATCCTCGACATGGTGGGCGGCGACTATGTCGCGAAGAACCTCAAGGCTGCCAACATGCATGGCCGCATCGTGATGATCGCCTTCCAGAAGGGATCGAAGGTCGAGGCGGACTGGATGCCCATCATGCTGAAGCGGCTGACCTTCACGGGCTCCACCCTGCGGCCGCGCAGCGTGGCCGAGAAGGCCGAGATCGCCCGGGCACTAGAGAAAACCGTCTGGCCGCTGTTCGGCGCCGAGCAGTTGAAGCCCATCATCTACCGGACCTTCCCGCTGGCGCAGGCGGCGGAGGCCCATGCGCTGATGGAATCAAGCGAGCATATCGGCAAGATCGTGCTGGTCACGTAGCTACGGTCCCGCCAAAATCACATTGCGCCGGAGGGCCTGGGCATTTATATGAAACCCATCCCGAACAAGCTGTCGCAAAGACAGAGGACCGGAAATACCGGTTCTCAAGGAGTGAAAGAGCATGTCCCGCATACCGCTGATGCCGAAAGCCACTGCCGTGTGGCTGGTCGAGAATACTGGCCTCACCTTCCGCCAGATCGCCGATTTCTGCCATCTCCATGAACTCGAGGTGAAGGGCATCGCCGACGGCGACGTGGCGGCGGGCATCAAGGGCATGGACCCGATCACCGGCGGCCAGCTGACCCGCGAGGAAATCGAGAAGGGTGAGAAGAACCCGGACTACCGGCTCAAGATCCTCGAGTCGAAGGTCAACATCCAGGTGCAGAAGGCAACGTCCGGCCCGCGCTACACGCCGGTGTCGCGCCGCGGTGACCGGCCGGATGCGATTGCCTGGCTGATCCGCTATCATCCCGAGTTGCCCGACTCATCCATCATGAAGCTCGTCGGCACAACCAAGTCGACGATTGCCTCGGTGCGCGAGCGGACCCACTGGAATGCCGCCAACATCAAGCCTGTCGATCCGGTCTCGCTCGGCATCTGCTCGCAGCTCGACCTCGACTTCGCCGTGCAGAAGGCCGCGCGCAAGGCGGGCAAGCCGATGAACGAAGTGATCCCTGTGCGCACGCTGATCCCGGCGTCGGAAGTGGAAGGCACCGCCGCCCACCTCGCCTCCATGGTTGACGAAACCCAGCCGACCTTTGCGCCCTCCGAGCCTGCGCCGAAGGATGCCGAGCCCCAATACAGCGCCGACTCGGTTTTCGCCAAGCTGAAGACCCTGAAGCGCAAGGACGGGGACGAGGACTAACATGCGGATCCTGATTGCGGGTGCCAAGGGAACGGTCGGCCAAGCGGCGGTGAAGGAACTGTCGCGCCGCCACGAGATCGTGACGGCGGGCCGCACATCGGGCGATGTGACCGTCGACCTCATGGACGCGGACTCGATTCGCGCGATGTTCGAAAAGATCGGCAAGGTCGATGCCGTGATCGCCACGGCGGGTCATGTGCATTTCGGACCACTTGCAGCTATGACGCCGGAGCAGTTCCGTAAGGGTCTTGATGACAAGCTGATGGGGCAGGTCAACCTCGTGCTGCTCGGTCATGCCTTCGTCAATGACGGCGGCTCCTTCACGCTGACCAGCGGCGTGCTCGACCGCGACCCGGTGCGGGCCGGCGCAAATGCCGCAGCTGTCAACGGCGCCATCGGGGCTTTCGTCAAGTCCGCTGCGATCGAAATGCCGCGCGGCATCCGCATCAATGCGGTGAGCCCCGGGCTGCTCGAAGAATCGGCCGAGAAATACGATGGTTTCTTTCCCGGCCACGAGCCTGTGTCATCCGCTCGCGTGGGCCTCGCCTATGCGAAAAGCGTGGACGGCGGGCTGACGGGACAGATTATCATCGTCGAGTAATTGCGCGAACGCGGGCGCGCTTGCTAGCCTCTATCCAAAGAGGAGTGAGCCATGCCGCGCGACCCCCGATTCGATATCCTGTTCGAGCCCGTGAAGCTTGGGCCCGTGACAGCGCCGAACCGCTTCTACCAGGTGCCGCATTGCACCGGCATGGGTTACCAGCTTCCCGCAACGCTCAATGCCATGCGCGGCATCAAGGCAGAAGGCGGCTGGGGCGTGGTCAATACTGAATGCTGTTCCATTCATCCGTCGTCTGACGATATTCCGGCACCCTTCGCCTCGCTGTGGGACGAGGGCGATGTCCGCAACATGGCGGCGACGGCGGACGCTGTGCATGTCCACGGTGCGCTGGCGGGCGTCGAGCTCTGGCATGGCGGCTTGCGCTCTTCCAACCTGCAATCGCGCGAGACCGCGATCGGCCCGGACAGCCTGCCGGTGGCGAGCGATCCCTGGCAATGCGCGCGGATGGACTTGGATGACATTCGCGAGGTAAGGCGCTGGCACCTTGCTGCGGCCAAGCGCGCGAAGCAGGCGGGAATGGACATTGTCTATGTCTACACCGCGCATACCTACTTGCTGGCGCAGTTCCTCGATGCGGATATCAATCAGCGTGCGGATGAGTATGGCGGCAGCATGGTCAACCGCTCGCGGTTGCTGCGTGAAATTCTTGCCGACACGCGTGAGGCCGTAGGTGACCGTTGCGCGGTGGCCGTCCGCATCGAGATCGACAACGAGGAGGGCGCGGGAGAAGACGAGCGGAGCGCGCTGCTGGCCTCGCTGGCGCCGATGGTCGATCTCTTCAACGTGACGATCTCCGACTACACGCAGGAGATGGGCGTCTCGCGTTTTGTAAAGGAAGCTTCGCTTGAACAGCGCATCGCGCATGTGCGGAAGGTGACGGAAAAACCCGTGGTGAGCGTTGGCCGCTTCACCTCGCCCGAGACCATGCTGAGCCAGGTGAAGCGCGGCATCGTCGACCTGATCGGGGCGGCGCGTCCCTCGATTGCCGATCCCTTCCTGCCCGCAAAGATCCGTGATGGCCATGAGGACGACATCCGCGAATGTATCGGCTGCAACATCTGCTACGCCTGCGACGGGCGGGGTGTTGCGATCCGCTGCACGCAGAACCCGACGATGGGCGAGGAGTGGCGGCGCGGCTGGCATCCGGAACGGATAGCGGTCGCGAAAAACCGCGAGAAGGTGCTTGTGGTTGGCGCTGGGCCTGCCGGACTGGAAGCGGCACTTGCGCTCGGCAAGCGCGGGCTTGAGGTGACGCTTGCCGAGGCCTCACGCGAATTGGGTGGCCGGTTGCTCTGGGAAACGCGCCTGCCGGGCCTTGCCGAATGGGCCCGTGTGCGCGACTGGCGCGTGCATCAGTTGTCGAAGCTCTCCAATGTGGACATCTTCCGCGAGAGCCCAATGAGTGCCGAGGATATCGCGGAACTGGGACTTTCCCATGTGGCCGTTGCAACGGGCAGCCATTGGCGGAAGGATGGGCGCGGACGGTCGATCCGATCTGCAATCGCCAGCTATGATGACACGCGGACTTTCTCGCCTGAGGAGGTGATCGGCGGTGCACCGCTCAGCGGTGACGCGGTGGTGTTCGATGACGAGCACTATTACATGGGCTCGGTGTTGGCCGAGCACCTGGCCCGCAATGGACTTTCGGTGACCTATGTCACCAGCGAGGGCAAGGTTTCGGCGTGGTCGGAATATACAGCCGAGCAGGGCCGTGCCCATGCGCGCCTGCTTGAGCTTGGTGTGAACGTGACCGTCAACGCGACGGTTTCGGCGCTACGGCCCGGTGTGGCCGTCATTCGGTGCGCTTACTCGGGCCGCGAACATGAAGTCGCCTGCGGGGCCTTCGTGCCCGTCACATCCCGCGAGCCGGATGACTCGCTGTGGCAAGCGCTCAAGGGCATGCCGCTGTCGACACTGGTGCGGCTGGGCGATGCCAAGGCGCCCGGCATCATCGCGCAGGCGGTTTATGATGGGCACAAGTTTGCGCAGGAATTTGGTGAGGAACATGTCGCGGTGAAGCGAGAGCGTCCGCTCGTCTCCTGAACCTGTCAGGCCAGAGGCTTGCGGAAGACATCGTCCTCGGCGAAGTGCCCGGCCTTCTCCCCGGTGAGGCGCCAGCCCCGGCGGAGATAGAAGGCGTGGGCCTTCGTGCCCGCGCCTGTATCGAGCCGCGCTTCCGCGATGCCGTGAGACTTGATCCAAGTTTCGCAAACATCGAGCAGGGCGCTGCCGTGCCCCTTGCCCTCATGTTCGGGCAGAACGAAGAGAGCGAAGACATTGCCATCGCGCCGGTCCGCCATGGAGAAGCCGACAACCTCTCCTTCGGCTTCTGCCACCCAGCAGCCGAGATCACCCGCCTGCATGTCAGCGATGAGGCCTTCGGGCGTGATGCCGATGGCCGCCATCTGCTCGACCGAGAGGTGGTTCTCCGTCACCGAAGTGCGGACGCGGGTGATGTCGCCCATGTCCGCAGCCCGGCCAATGCGGATCATTCCTTGACCGGTACCGTGTAGTTCAGCGGCATGCGGCCGCCATCCACATAGATCGTTTCGCCGGTTACATAGCTCGCATCGTCGGACGCGAGGAAGGCGGCGATCGAGGCGACTTCCGAAGGCTCGCCGGCGCGGCCCATGGGGGTGCGCGACATCACGCGGTTCATGGCCGCCTTGTCGCTCACCACGCCCGCCAGCATGGAGGTGCGGATGGAGCCGGGGCCAATGGCGTTGACGCGGATGCCATGGGCCGCAAGTGAGATCGAGGTCGACCGCGTGAGTTGCGACACGCCGCCCTTCGACATGCAGTAGGTGACGATTGTCGGGATCGCCAGCGTATCGTTGACGGACGACATGTTGACGATGGCACCGGGCTTGCGGCCCGCCTGTGCCTGTTTCACCATGTGGCGTGCGCAGGCCTGCAGCATCAGGAATGAGCCCTTGAGGTTGATGCCGATCACGCGGTCGAACTCTTCCTCCGAGACGTCGAGAAAATCCCTGCCGACGGCGATGCCGGCATTGTTGACGAGAAGATCGACGGCGCCAAACTTCTGAACGACGCCCTCGACGAGCGCATTCACATCCGCCAATTTCGACACGTCGCAATGAACATAGGTGGCGCCGATGGCCTTGGCGGATTCAGCACCTGCCTCATCCAGAATGTCGGAGATGACCACGGTTGCGCCCTCGGCAATGTAGCGCTCGGCGATGGCGAGGCCGATGCCGCGCGCGGCTCCGGTGACGATGGCGATCCGGTCTTTCAGTTTCACGGCAAATCTCCTGCGGTTCGGCGTCCGTGATAGCGCCTCGCCGCAGGAGATCAAGTGTCGTCAGGTGGAGGCCTCAGGCGCCGATGATGCCGCCGTCATCGCGTGTGATGACCAGCGTGGCTGAGCGCGGAACCGTGCCCTTGTAGTCAGGAAAACCAGAGCCGAAATCTCCGGCGGCGAACTGCTCGTCCGTGGCATGACCGCCCGGATGCTGCACGTTGACGAACATGGTCTTCTGGTCCGGCGTGGTGACGACGCCAGTGATCTCCTGGCCCCATGGTCCTGTGAGGAAGCGGCGCACCTCGCCGGTCTTCGGGTCGGCCGCCAGCATCTGGTTCATGCCGAAGGGCGCCAGTGTGCCCTTCTGTTCGGGTCCGATGTCACCCATGTCCGTCTGTATCCACAGACGCGAGTTGGCATCGCACCACATGCCGTCCGGGCAGGCAAAGATCGAGTTCTCGTCCAGCGCCTTCCCGGTGAACAGAGCAGACGAGGTCTTCGTGCCAGCCAGCACGAACAGTTCCCACTGGAAAGTGGTTGCTGCGTGGTCGCCGTTCGCATAGCGCCAGCGGACGATCTGGCCGAAGTTGTTCTCGGCGCGCGGGTTCACCGCATCCACCTGAGTCTGGGCGCGGCGATTGTTGTTGGTCAGCGTGAAGTAGACTTCGCCGGTGTTCGGATCGACAGCGCCCCACTCAGGGCGGTCCATCTTGGTGGCACCGGCCTTGTCGGCAGCAAGCCGCGTGTTGACAAGAATGTCAGCGAGGTCGGCGAAGCCGTTCTCGGGTGTCAGCCCATTCTGGCCCGGCGCAAGCGCAAGCCATTCGCCTGAGCCGTCGGCATTGAACTTCGCTACATGGAGCGTGCCGTCGTCGAGCAGGCTGCCGTCGGCAGATGCCGGATCATAGGGCCTGGCTGATACGAATTTGTAGATGTACTCGAAGCGCGCGTCATCGCCCGAGTAGCAGACGATGGGCTTGCCAGCGGCGGCGGGGGCGAAGACGATGCCCTCGTGGGCAAAGCGGCCGAGTGCCGTGCGCTTCACCGGCACAGAGGCCGGATCATAGGGGTTGAACTCGATCATCCAGCCGAAAGTGTTGGGTTCGTTGCGATAATCCTCGGTAGCGGCGGCCCCTCTTGCCGAGGCATCGAAGCGCAGGACTTCATCCGAGCCGCCCACAGCCTTTTCCCAGCCGTAGCGAGACTTTTCGGCAGGCACACCGTAGCGGGCCTGTTCGCGCGGCAGGTTGGACTTCTGGTCCAGCTTGTCGGTGTTGACGAAGTAACCCGCCCAGTTTTCCTCCGCCGACATGTAGGTGTTCCACGGCGTCACGCCATGGGCGCAGTTGTTGAGGGTGCCGCGTGTACGGGTGCCATCCGGGCTGTACTTGGTCACGAGATGCGCCGAACCGCGGGCGGGGCCGGCGATATCCATCAGCGTGAGGCCGGTGATTCGACGGTTCATCGGGTCGGCAACAATGCCCCATTGCCCATCGGCGCCCTTCTTGATGCGAATGACAGAGCAGCCATGACCGTTGATTTCGGCCAGCACCTCATCGGCGTCGCGCATGCCGCTGGCATCGAACACCACAGTCTCATTATCAATCTTCTGGCCCTTCCACTTCGCGGCGTGAACGAAGCGTGGCTCGACATACTCGTGGTTCATCACGAGGAGACCATCTTCCGACGAGCCATCGATGGGAAAGAAGTGCATGCCGTCGTGGTGGCTGCCCACTTGCTGGGCCTGGTCAGCCCCGGTCACCATCCCCGGCTTGTATTCCGGCGTGGCCCCGTTGATCGGCGTTCCCCAGGGGGCCAGCACTTGAACCTTGTAACCTTCGGGAACGACAACGGCGTCTTCCTTGCTCACTGGAACGGCCTTGAAGCCGAGAAGGCCGGAGGCTGCAGTCGAGGATGCAAGTGCAGCCTTCGAGGTGACGGCGGGAACGCCATAGAGACCGGATGCAAGTGCGGCAAGGCTGCCGAGGATGAAACCGCGGCGCGAGGCGCGCGCGTCCATGACATCATAGAACGTCGGGTTAGCAGAGGTGTTGCTCGGACGCTCGTCGCCATGGGCGTAGTCGGGAGAAAGAGTATGGTGGGAATAGTCGTGTTCGTAGGATGACATGCCTGGCTCCTGTTGCTCTGTGTGCGATAGCTGCAGACCACGCGGCACTTGCAGCCGGCGCGGTATCAGAAGTGGAGGCTAGGAATGCTCTGTGACAGCGAGATTACAGCTGCGGATTCAGTACAGCCCGCCGCTGTCGGGATCGACGACGATGGAGGCGAGGGTCAGGTGGCGCGGGCGGCTCATGGCGAAGAGGGCGGCTTCCACGATGTCGCGGTTGGTCGCCCAGGACGATGTTTCCGGCGAGGCGTTCCACTCGGCTTCGTTCAGCGGTGAAATGTCCCTGATGTAAGATGGATAAATCGCCTGCACGCGCACGGGGCGGCCCTTGAGTTCCTGGCGCAGTCCGTCGTTCACGCCGGCCTGCCCGTGCTTGGCCGCGAAATAGGCGACGGATGCGCCGAGCAGCGGCGTGTTGGTGATGCCGGAAATAGACACGATGTTCATGATGTCCCCTGCGCCCGAGGCTTCGAGCAGCGGGATCAGGCCGCGCGTGAGCAGCAGCGTGCCGGTGACGATGCCGGTGATGGTCTGGCTGATGGCATACGCATCATGCTCGTCCATCTTGCCCGGAAGCCACTGCGAGGCGTTGTTGATGAGGATGTCGACGGGTTTTCCCTCGTCGCGCATGCGCTTGGCGAAAAGCGTGACCTCGGAAATATCCGCCATGTCGAGGCTGATGGTCTGGGGCCGCGTCCCGGTGCGGAGCCTTATCGATTCAGCAAGAGAGGTCATGTTCTCGCGGTTGCGGCCGGTCATGATGATCTCCGCGCCCTGATCCGCCAGTATGACCGCGAAGGCCGCACCCAGCCCCCGGCCCGCACCCGTCACGATGATCCGCTTGCTCTTGAAGCTCATGGCGTAACTCCCCGTTCTAGAATGTGTCGGCGGCCTGCACCGACCTGGCGAAGGCTGCGATGATAAGGGCCGCGGCGACGGTTAGGAAGAGGGCTGCGGGAAGTGATGACACTTCAGCCACAAAGCCGATGAGGGGCGGTCCGCATAGGAAGCCCGAATAGCCCAATGTCGTCACCGCTGCGATACCGCGTCCCGGGGCATCCGGTTCCAGCCTGCCGCCGCCCGCAAAGAGGACCGGGGCCACGTTGCCGATGCCGAGGCCCGCGAAGACGAAGGCCACGATGGCGACCCAGGGCGATGGAACGACCAGGGCTACGGCGGTGCCGGCCGCGGCCATGAGGGCGCTCACCGTCACCATCCGCACGGCACCCACCTGCTTGCGTATCCAGTCGCCGGTGAGGCGCGAGATCGACATGCCGCCCTGATAGAAGCCGAAGGCCAGCGCCGCGAAGCTCGCATCCACCAGAAACTTTTCGCGCATCATGATGGCGCCCCAGTCGAGAATCGAGCCTTCGATCATCAGGGCGAGGAAGCAGAGGAGGCCCAACCCGATGGTGGCGCGCGTGGGCCAGGCGAAGTGCGAGCCGGACAGGCCCTTGTCGGCATATGCCGGGAGATAGTAGCACATCGCCGCAAGCTGGATCGAAAGACAGAGGGCGGATGTGATGGCGGCCTGCGGCAACTCGCCGTAGAGCTTCAGCAGGGCAGCGCCGAGAAAGGCACCGGTCATCCCGCCGACGCTGAAAAGCCCATGGAACATCGAGAGCGTGGGAAGTCTCAACGCCTTCTCGACCGCGATGCCGTGGGCGTTCATTGCGACATCCATGCTGCCGATCATCATGCCCATGGCGAAGCCTGCGACAATGAACAGAGGCAGCGTGGGAGCGAGGATGGGGCCAAAGAACGTGAGGCAGAACAGGATGCCGGTGACGCCGGTGAGCCTTGCGCTGCCATAGCGGTTGATCAGTACTCCCGCCGTCGGCATGGAGCAGACGGCGCCGCCTGCAAGAGCGAGGAGCGCAAGGCCGAAGACGGCGGGGCCGACATCCAGCCGCTCCTTCGCGAGCGGAATGTGGGGGACCCAGGAACCGATGAGGATTCCATGCAGCAGGAAGGTGGCGCCCAGCGCCCAGCGGGCCTGAGAGGGGGTCGGCGGTGTCATGGCAATGTCGCTTCGTTTGTTGCGTTGCATGCCTAGCCGATTGCGCTGCGGCTTGCCACACGGCATTCTTGTTCCAATTGCGCACCGAGGTTGGGGAACGGCGGGGCGCGGCAAGAAGAACAAGAATCACCAGAATCCGGGAGGAGCCCCCTCGTCATGCCGTCAGACCAGACTGCCGCCGCCGCGACCCCGCGCAAGGAACGGCATCCCGTGAACACCATTGCCGTATCGGACGTGCTGCAGAGCCTGCGCGACGGACTACGGGATTTTCAGAGAGCGCCGGTCTATGGCCTGTTTCTCGGCCTCGTCTACGCGGCCTTCGGATGGCTGCTCTTGTACCTGATGATCGGGCTCGACTTCGGCTCCTATGTCTACCCGATGGTGACGGGCTTCGCGCTGGTGGCGCCTTTCGCGGCGGCGGGGTTCTATGAAGTGTCGCGGCGGCTGCAGAAGGGGCTGCCGCTCAGTTGGGGTGCGGTCTTCGGCTGCATCTTCGGGCCCGGCGGGAAAGCGGTGGGCATCATGGCCATCGTCACCACATTCTCCTATATCATCTGGCTCGATATCGCGGCGGCCCTCTATGTGATGTTCTTCAGCATGAAGCCGCCGCACTTCGCTGACCTGTTGACCGCGATCCTCACGACGCCGCAGGGTCTGGTGTTCTTCATCGTGGGCAACACGGTGGGCGCGGTTCTGGCGGGGCTGGTGTTTTCGATCATGGTCGTGTCGCTGCCCATGGTGTTCGACCGCGAGGTCGATTTCGTCACGGCGATGATCACGTCGGTCAAGTCGGTGCTGGCCAATCCGAAGCCGATGCTGCTGTGGTGCGTTATCATCGGCGTGCTGCTCGGGCTGTCGCTGCTCTCGGTCTTCGCAGGGCTCATCGTCACGTTGCCCATCCTCGGCCACGCAACGTGGCATCTCTACACACGCGTCGTGGCGCCGGAGAACCATATCTGATGATTGACCGCCGCATCGTTTCTCCGCGCTTCATCGGACGCATGGCCGGCGCGCCGCTACGGCTCGCGCAGCCGGGCGACAAGGTGATCAAGGCCGCGCCCGGTGCAGGCAGTGAATCGGAGAGCCTTGCTCCCATCCACATTGAGCTTGCCGATGCGGTGGCGGACGCTATCCGCGCCGGCGAGCGGCCCGTCGCCATCGTGGGCGACTGCTGCCAGGCCATTCCGCTGATGGCAGGCCTTGCACGCAATGGTGTTCATCCATCCATCGTCTGGCTCGACTCGCATGGTGACTTCAACACCTGGGAGACGACGCCCTCGGGCTTTCTCGGCGGCATGCCGCTTGCCATGCTCACCGGACGCGGCGACCAGGGGATGATGGAAGCCGTGGGCCTCGATCCGATTTCGGACCAGCGCGTGCTGCTGAGCGACGGCCGCGACCTCGATCCCGAAGAGCGTGAGCTGGTGAAGGCCTCCCGCATCCGTCACATGGAAGGTGTCATCGGCGTACCCTATGTGCTGCCCGATGGGCCGCTTTATCTTCACATCGACGCCGACATCATCGACTCGCGGCTGGCGCCTGCCTTTCTCTACGCGGTGAAGGGCGGTCCTTCTCCGGAAGGACTCCGCTCCGTCATCGAGGGTGTTCTCGCGTCGGGCCGTGTCGTGGCCATCTCGGTCACGGCAAGCTGGGATGCGGCGAAGGACGAGGACCGCGTGACTGAAACTGCGGTGAGACGCGCCGTGCAGCCACTGCTTGCAGGCTAGCTAGCCGCCGCAACGGAATGCAGGTGGACATCGGCCGCCTTGTTTCGCCTCAGGATTTCGACAGCCTTCAGTTCATGGGCTTCATCGCGAGTGCGCACCCAGACGAGCAGACCTCCTCTTTCGAGTTGATGCTGCAAATGCTCGCTGTGGTGCTTGCCTACTATTCTGGCCAGCAAACCGCCAATGAGCCCGGCTGAGCCGCCACCCGCGGCCGCGGCAACCAGAACTGTGCCGAATGCACCACCGGACGCAACCACCGCTCCCGCCGCGGCGAGTGCTCCCACATAGAACAACCCGCCTAGCAGAGCTCCCTCGGCGTCACCGATCGATTCAGTGGATACGAAAGCAGCGCGCGGTACATCTGGATCATCCTCCAGCGATCTTGCGTCACTGTAGATGTGTCCCAGCTTTTGCCTTACCGTTTCCTCGCCGGCGAGCAGGCTGATTTCTGCACGATCAAAGCCGCTCTCCTCCAGTTCCTCGATAGCACTCTCCATGTCCGAAGCGGCGCTGAAGACACCCACAGCTTCCCGAATGCTCAATGTCTCGTCGTTTGCCATTTTCTGCCTCCTGCAAAGGTTGCATCATTCCACAACAGGGACGCAGATCCATGATTTGGGTCAACTTTGCTGGATCACAAACCAGTCACCGATGCACTTCCCCGTCAGCGCCGCCCAAATCTCCACGAAGATCGCGGGGTTGATCGCGCCCACTGTCAATCTCGGCCGTTTCAGCCAATCTTAAGCCGTGCCTGCCATGGTCTGCCGGAAATCCAGAGGGATACGGCGGCATGGAACTTCGGGAAGGACCGGCAAGGGCGGGCGCCATCGGCATCCAGCCAGGTCGATTCCGCACGCTGCTGCGGCAGGGCTTTTCCGCCCATGGGCTGCTGCTGGGGCTGGCATTTGCCTATCTCGCGCTCTTCCAGTTGCTGAGCCTTGCCGTTCCGGGCGTCCGTGCCGGAGATGCCGGGGAAGTCATGCTCGGCATCCTGTTCTTTTCGGTGCCGGCGGTGCTCTTCGGACTCATGGTCTACCTCTTCATCCACATGGCGGCGGTGGACAAGCCGGATCGCCCGCTCCTCGCCCTCTATCGGCGCATGAAGGCGGTTCTGAGCGACCCGGAGCGCATGGCGGCGGGCATTCCCGCGGCGATTGCGCTTGTCATCTTCATGTTCGTGTTCACCATGCTGAAGGCATCGGTGAGCGTGCTGGTGCCGTTCTCGTGGGACGTCACCTTCGACCGCTGGGATACGATCCTGCATTTCGGCTACCGGCCATGGGAACTGCTGCAGCCTGTTTTCGGCTGGTGGCCGATCACCTTCCTCGTCAACCTCAATTACAACATGTGGTTCGTGGTGATGAACGTGTTCTGGGCCTATTACGCGTTCATCGCGAGGCCGGGGCCCGAGCGCACGCGCTTCTTTCTCTCCTACATGGGGATATGGATGGTAGGGGGCGGCTTGATGGCGGTGCTCTTCTCGTCCGCCGGCCCCTGCTACTTTACGCGGCTCGGCATTTCGCCCGACCCTTACGCACCGCTCATGGCCTATCTTGCAGAGGCCAATACGCACGCCCCGATCTGGGCGCTCGGCACGCAGGACATGCTGTGGAACCTGAAGCTTGAAGGCTCAGGGTTCGGCGGCGTCTCGGCCATGCCGTCCATGCACAATGCGACCGCCCTGCTTTTCGTGCTCATGTGCCCGTGGAAATCGGTGATCGTGAATCGATTGCTTGTGGCGCACATGGTGCTGATCCTCCTCGGCTCCGTCCATCTCGGCTGGCATTACGCAGTCGATGGCTACGTGGCCATCGCGCTGGCGCTGTGGGCCGCCATGGGGCCGGTGGCGCGCTGGTGGGAAGACCGCGCGGCCTGCCGCGACTTCAGTGCCGTTGCGGGAGGCGCCTGAGCCATGGCCTATATCGACAGCGCTTCCACCTCGCGCAGCGCCCGCATCGCATCTCTCATCGTGATGAGCTTCCGCGCGCAGTGGTTCTTTTTCGTCATCCCCGCGCTTTACTTGCTTACCAACTGGCTGATGCTGTCGCGGCTGCCAAAGCACGGCACGGCTCCGGTGCATCTGGTGCTGCTCGACCTCCTCAGTTTTGCGCTCCCCGTCGGCCTCATCGTCATGCTGGTGTTGCGGCTTGGTTACTTCGTGCTGGTGCTGAAGCCCGAGAGCCCCATCAAGGCGCTGGGCTCCGACATCGTCAACCTCGTTACACGCCCGAAGCTCATCATCAACGCGCTGCCGGTCTTCGCGGCCATGGTGTTCTTCAACAAGGCGATGATCGAGCTGAAGCCCGCCATTCCCGCCATCAACCCGTTCTCATGGGACGTGGCTTTCATGGAGTGGGACAGGGCGCTGCATTTCGGCGTCGATCCATGGGTGATCCTGCAGCCGGTGCTCGGCTATGACTACGTCACCTTCGCCATCAACATGGCTTATAATTTCTGGTTCGTGGCGCTGTTCTCGGCGTGGTTCTGGTTCGGTTTCCAGAAACAGGCCGGAGAGCTTCGCACACGGTTCTTCCTGTCGTATATGCTGGCCTGGTGGATCGGCGGCGGATTGCTCGCGGTGGCGTTCTCATCCGCGGGGCCCGTCTATTACGATGAGCTTGGCCTGTCGCCCGATCCCTATGTCGGACTTTTCGCCTATCTCAACGATGCCGACACGCGCATTCCACTGTGGTTCCTCGATACGCAGCAGATGTTGTGGGACGGCTACATCGGCAAGATCCCGGCGCTGGGGATTTCCGCTATGCCGTCCATGCACAATGCCTCCGCCGTGCTCTTCGCGCTGGCCTTCGCGCATGTGTCGAAGAAGCTCGGATGGTTCTTCGCCGCCTATGCGGTGATGATCCTGCTGGGCTCTGTTCATCTGGGCTGGCATTATGCCATCGATGGCTATGCCGGAATCCTCATTGCCGCATTCAGCTGGTGGGCCGCGGGGGTTGCATCGCGCTGGATTTCCGGGCTCGCGCTGACGAGGCGTTACAACGAAGGTCTCGCTTCGCTTTGAACGCGGAAGAGAGTGGTCTACAAGCATCCTGATAATTGTGAAGGGTGCCCCATGTCCGCTTATGCACATGATCTCGACAAGAATGCCGCCAACTATCAGCCGCTGACGCCGCTTTCGTTCCTGGCGCGCTCGGCTGCGGTCTATCCGGACAACGTGGCGATCATCCATGGGCGGCAGCGTACCACCTACAAGGAGTTCTATGCCCGCAGCCGGCAGCTTGCCTCATCGCTCGCCAAGGCGGGGATCGGCAAGGGCGATACCGTATCACTGCTGCTCGCCAACACGCCCGCCATGCTCGAATGCCACTACGGCGTGCCGATGACGGGCGGCGTGCTGAACACGCTGAACACCAGGCTCGACGCTGCCACCATCGCCTTCTCGCTGCAGCACGCGGAGACGAAGATCCTCATCGTCGACAAGGAATTTTCGAAGCTCACGAAGGATGCGCTGGCACTGAGCCCCAAGCCGCATCCGATCGTCATCGACTATGTCGATCCGGAGTATCCGGTCGATGGCGAGCGCGTCGGCTCGATCGACTACGAGCAGTTCCTCGGCAGCGGTGATCCGTCTTTCGAATGGCTGTGGCCTGCCGACGAGTGGGACGCGATCTCGCTCAATTACACGTCAGGCACCACAGGCAATCCCAAGGGCGTCGTCTATCATCATCGCGGCGCCTACCTGCTGGGTCAGGGCAATGTGCTGACGGGCGGCATGCCGAAGCACGCGGTCTATCTGTGGACGCTGCCGATGTTCCATTGCAACGGCTGGTGCTTTCCGTGGTCGCTCTCCGTCATCGGCGGCACCCATGTGACGTTGCGCTGGGTGCGCGCGAAACTGATCTGGGAAGCACTGGCCGAACACAGGGTCACGCATCTCTGCGGGGCACCCATCGTCATGTCGACGATCCTCAATGCGCCGCCGGAGGAAAAGAAATCCCTCTCGCAGAAGGTCGAGTTCTTTACCGCGGCGGCTCCACCTCCCGAGGCCGTGCTGAAAGCCATGGCAGAGGCGGGCTTCAACGTGACCCATCTTTATGGGCTGACAGAGTCGTATGGACCCGCCGTGGTCAACGACTGGAAGACCGACTGGGACAATCTCGATGGCTCGGACCGCGCGGCCAAGAAGGCACGCCAGGGGGTGCGCTATCACGCGCTCGAAGACCTGACCGTGATGGACCCGGAGACGATGGAGCGCGTGCCCGCCGATGGCGAGACCATGGGCGAAGTGATGTTCCGCGGCAACATCGTGATGAAGGGCTATCTGAAGAATGCGAAGGCCTCTGCCGATGCCTTCCGGGGCGGCTGGTTCCATTCGGGCGACCTCGGCGTGATGCATCCCGATGGCTACATCCAGCTCAAGGACCGCTCGAAGGACATCATCATTTCGGGCGGCGAGAACATTTCATCGATCGAGGTGGAAGACGTTCTCTACAAGCATCCCGCGATTCAGGCGGCCGCCGTGGTGGCGCGGCCCGACGACAAATGGGGCGAGACGCCTTGCGCCTTCGTGGAGCTGAAGCCCGGCAAGCAGGCGACGCCCGACGAGATCATCGAATGGTGCCGGCAGGGCATGGCGCGCTACAAGGTGCCCCGGCATGTGGTGTTCGTCGAACTGCCTAAGACATCAACCGGCAAGATCCAGAAGTTCAAGCTGCGCGATCTTGCGAAGGACGTCTGAGGATGATCCGGCATACCGTGGTGTTCCGGCTGAAGCATGCGGCGGGCTCGCCGGAGGAAGCAGCGTTCCTGTCAGGTGCGAAGGCACTTGCGAACATTCCGGGCGTGCAAGCCTTCGAGCAGTTGCGGCAGGTGAGCCCCAAGAACGAGTATGCCTTTGGCTTCTCGATGGAGTTTGCGGACGAGGCTGCCTACCGCGTCTACAACGATCACCCGGAGCATGTGGCCTTCGTGCGGGACCGCTGGATTCCGGAGGTCGCCGCCTTCATGGAAATCGACTACGTTCCACTCGGCTGAACGGAGAGGGTGCCAATGAGCAAGGATGCGTTCGACACGGCCGTGGTGCACTGGACCGGGATCGAGGACGATGGGTCATGGTCCTACGAGGGCTCGGATGAAAAGCACGCCCACAATGCCAACTTCTCCACACGGCTCGGCCTCATGCGGCTGGGGTGTCACCATGAGCGGCTGCCGCCTGGCCGCCGCGTCTCGTGGCCACATGCGGAGGCCGACGAGGAAGAATTCATCTATGTGATCGAAGGCGAGCCCGACCTGTGGCTCGACGGGCATGTGCGGCGGCTGCGGCCAGGCGATGGCGTTGGCTTCCCGTCGGGAACGGGCCTCGCCCATACCTTCATCAACAACACGGAGAGCGATGTCCGCCTTCTTGTCGTCGGCGAGGCATCGCGCCAGCGCAGCCGCATCGACTACCCTCTGCATCCCAAGCGCAACGCGGAGATTGGCGACAGGCATTGGAAGGATTGCCCGGTCCGGGAACTCGGACCCCACGATGGGCGTCCGGACAAGGCAAAATAGCCCTCGGCAAATGCCGTCTAGTCTTGCGGCAAATGGCATGGAGGATTATGTATGGGCCATGAGCATGCCGCAATCCATTGCCGTTCCCCTCGACTATGACCGGATCGAGCGCGGGGTTTCTGCCGCGCAGGTGCAGGATTTGATCCGCAAGGGGCTGATTTCGCGCGAGGATGTCTACCGCGCTGTGCCGGAACGCACCTTCAAGCGCAGGCTTGCGGAAAAGGGCAATCTCCGGATCGAGGAGGCCGATGCCATTGCCCGGCTGATGCGGGTGAACGGGCTGGCGCGCTGGGCCTTTGGCGAGGACGAGCAGGCGCAGCAATTCCTCGACCTTCCGAACCCCGTGCTCGGGGGGCGGGTGCCGCGCATGATGGCCGCCACGGACGCGGGCGCGCGGGAAGTTGAGGCTGTGCTCTATCGTTTTGCGTTCGGCGACTACAACTAGGCATGAGCGCGTAAGGATGGCCCTCGTCTGGCGACTGGTCGATCCGCGCTTTTCCTCCGATCTCGATGGCAGCGGCAACCGCATCCATGGCGCGCGTTGGAATTCGCCGGGGCGGGGTGTGCTCTACACCTCCGAAAACCTGTCGCTCTGCGTGCTCGAAACGCTGGTGCACCTGCCGGGCGCGCTGCGCACGCGGCTGCCGCCCCGCGTGGCGCTTCGCATTTCCTATCCCGATGATGCCGAGGTGATGGAGGTGCGGGCATTGCCCGAGACGGCACAGGCGGCGAAGTGCAAGGTCACCGGTGACCGCTGGCTGGACGAGGGCAAAACCTTGTTGCTGCGGGCGCCGTCCGCCGTGGTACTGCAGGAATTCAACGTGATGTTCAACCCGCTGCATCCGCTCATGGGTAGCCATCCGTCGTAGGCCGCCGGCTTTGCAGTCGGCGAGTTGGCGGGACTCAACGCTTCAGAAGCATGGGGTTGTCTTTGTGGATTTTGATCAGCTCCGCGAGGGTCTCGATTCCAAAGTCGGTGAACGCCATCACG
>NZ_JBGSOZ010000168.1:0-22666 GCF_041738905.1 Aestuariivirga sp. | reverse complement strand
AACGCGGTCCGGCAGGTCCGCAAGGCCCTGCGGGTAGTGCTGGTCCAGCAGGGCTTCCAGGTCCTTCAGGCGAGCGTGGCCCTGCAGGCGAGCGTGGCCCCGCAGGCGAGCGTGGTCCGGTTGGCCCCCAAGGCCCTGCGGGTGAACGGGGCCCAGCCGGCGGCTGACCGGCACGATCCTGCGTGATCGGCGAGCGATTTAAACTCAGCGGAAGCGATTTGCGCGAATTCGCGTAGGGATACTGTCTGAAATTGACATCGGCCATCGGAAGGGGCGACAGCTGCACACAAAGCTGCTTGCCTGGCGACACGCGGCTGCAGAATCTGAAAGCACGAGAGCCTCAATTGACCGCCTTCTTCAGACTCAGCAATCGCCGAAAGGCCGCACTAGGCCCTGATTTTTAACAACAATTGTGGTGATGGAATTCGTGGCGCGCCCTACGGGAATCGAACCCGTCTTTACAACGTGAAAGGCTGTCGTCCTAACCGATAGACGAAGGGCGCCCTCACTTCAGAGTGGCCGCTCTATAGGGGGGTTCGCCGCATCTGGCAAGCCCCCGACATCGCCTGCGGACATAGCGAGTTTCCGGCCCTCATTGACCAAGCGTTAACTCGACTGCAGGTTACATCCACGTTTTCGCACCGCGGTTCCGGAGAGGACATTCTTCATGACAACGCTTCTCGTCAACGGCACAACGGATTACCGCGGCCAGGTGCTTTCGGGGATCGACTATGTCGGCTTCACCGGGAACTTCGAGTTCGTGCAGGCGCAGTTTGCGGCGGCGCAGTTCGACGGCGTGCAAATGGCGACCAACATCCATTTCGACAGCGGAACGCCTCATACATATATCCTGATCGACGTGGCAGGCACTGGCGAGGTTGATGCCAGCACATGGACCTTCTCGCGGTGGACCGATGCCACCGTCGACTTCTCGTTCAGCGACCATCTGTTCTTCGAAGGCGGTACCAGCGATGATCGCATCACCGGATCAATCCGGGCCGACGAGATCTACGGACATGGCGGCAACGACCTCATTCGTGCTGGTGCGGGCAATGAAATGATCTTCGTCACCGCGTTGGAGGGCTCAGATCGCATCCACGGCGGCATCGGCACCGATTTCCTCAACCTCAACCGCACGATGTCCACCGACGACCTTCGAATCGACATCACGCAAGGCGGCAAGGGCGTGAACATCGGCGACCTCACACAGCTCTGGAGCATCGAACGCCTGTCGTTCGCAGGCGGAAGCGGCAATGACACCGTGCTCGGCGGATCGCTCAGGGAGGTTCTCGAGGGCGGCGACGGACGAGATCTCTTCATCGGAAATGGCGGCGGCGATCACATGTATGGCCAGGGTGGTGATGACGTGATCGCCAGCGCCGGCGAAGGAGGGATTGTCTCCGGCGGCGACGGCAAGGACACGCTCACGCTTGACCGGTCGGTGTCCTCGATCGGTGTGGAATTGGACATGATGGCCACTTCCGGCTCGGTGACCATCTCCGATGGGACAGTGGTCTATCTCGATTTCGAGAAACTCGTGTTCTACGGAGGCTCTGCCGGCGACACCGTGACCGGCCCGCGCGCCGCCAGCAATCTCGGCGGCTTCGATGGCGACGATACGCTCAGCGGCCGAAACGCGAAAGACTTCCTGTCGGGCGGCGACGGCGATGACACGCTGCGGGGAGGGCTGGGGGCGGACACGCTGTCAGGCGGCAGTGGCCTCGATAGATTTGTCTACCTCAATGCAGCCGAATGCGCGGGAGACACGATAATGGACTTCAGCGCTGGCGATGTGATCGATCTTTCCGCCATCGACGCCGTCATGGGCAGCCATGACGATGCCTTCAGCTTCATCGGGCGCACGGCATTTTCACATGTTGCAGGCGAGTTGCGGACGCTGAAATCTGGCACAAACCTCATCGTGGCAGCGGACCTCGATGGCGACGGCAAGGCAGACATGTCGTTCACAGTCCGGAATGTAAATTCGCTGGTGGATACCGACTTCGTTCTCTAGCATGCACACACTCAGACGACCCTAGCCACGTCCTCGATCATCAGGCTGGGCACGCGCGCACCCGACCAGTCGTCGACGGTCAGGCGGCCCGCGATGTGAAGCGGCATCTGGCGTTCGGAGAGCAGCAGTTCGCCCATCTCCGTCCCCATGGCACGGAAAGCCACGGCCTTGAGTTTCCTGCCATCGTCAGAGGCGAGCGTGCATCGGATGTGGTCGCTGCCCGCCTGGCTCGCAAAGAGCACGCGATGCGCAGGAAACGCGAAGACGGGTGCCGCATGGCCCGTGCCATAAGGACCCGCCTGTTCCAGAAACTCGATCAGTTCAAGCGTAGCCCCGCCAACGGAGAGTGCCGCATCGATCGAGAGCGCGCGGTCACCCGCCAGCGCAACCTGCGGCGCAAGCTGCTCCTCCATGAAGCCGCGAAGGTCGCCGAGGCGCCCTTTCTTCACGGTGAGGCCCGCCGCCATGGCATGTCCGCCGCCCTTCTCGATCAACCCCGACTCGAGGGCATCGCGCACCGCGCGGCCGAGGTCGACACCTGAGATCGAACGGCCGGAGCCGCTGGCAAGGCGTCCTTCCTTGTCCTCCGCCAAAACAAAACTTGGCAGGTTGAAACGCTCCTTGAGACGCGCCGCGGCCAGACCAACAACACCCGGATGCCAGCCCCTGCCCGATACCACGAGCACGGAACCCCGCCGCTCCTTGCCGAGCATGGCATCGGCCTGCACCATGGCCTGGTCGACGACCGCGATCTCAATCTCCTGGCGCTCGCGATTCAAGCGTTCAAGCTCCTGCGCGATCGAAGCGGCCTCGCCCTTGTCATGCGTGGTCAGCATAGTCAGCGCGAGGGTTGCGTTGCCGATGCGGCCGGCCGCGTTGATGCGTGGCCCGAGAAGATAACCCAGCGCGTAAGTATCGGGCTTGCGTTTCAGCCGGGCGACATCGGCAAGACACGCGAGGCCGATGTTCTCGCGGCGCGCCATGATCTTCAGGCCTTGCGTGACATAGGCGCGGTTGAGGCCCTTCAGGGGCACCACGTCACAAATGGTGGCGAGGCTGACGAGTTCAAGCCATTGCAGCATGTTGGGCTCGGGCCTCTCCGCCCCATACCAGCCCTTCTGCCGAAGCACGCGGTTGACCGCCGCAATGAAGATCATCACGACGCCCGCGGCACAGAGATAGCCTAGTCCCGAAACATCGTCATGACGGTTCGGGTTGATCACCGCATGAGCCTCGGGCAGGACTTCGCCCGCCTGATGGTGATCTACGATGATCGTGACCAATCCCAGTTCCGCCGCGCGGGCCAGCGGGTCATGCGCCATCACTCCGCAGTCGACGGTGACGAGAAGCTCCGTACCCTGAGCTTTCAGCGACTCGACCGCCATCTGGCTGGGGCCATAGCCTTCTGTCAGCCGGTCCGGAATGTGGACGGCGCAATCGCTGCCCACCGCGCGCAGGAACAGTTGCAGGATCGCGGCAGACGACACGCCGTCAACGTCATAGTCGGCGATAACGCCGATCTTCTCGCCCTGAACGATGGCTTCGGCCAGCCGTGCCGCGCCCTTCTCCATGTCCTTAAATGCCGAGGGCTGCGGCATCAGCGTGCGGATCGTCGGGTTGAGAAAAGCCTCCGCCTCTTCGATGGCGACGCCGCGCGCCGCCAGAACGCGGCCGACGATCTCGGGCAATTCGTGGCGTTGCGCGATGGCCTCCGCCACGCGAGCATCCTCGAGCCGCGCTTTCCAGCGCCGCCCGGTGGCGGAGCGCTCGACGTTGAGGAATGCGCGTGGCGCCGTGCCGGTGATCAAAGGCGCTCGATCCGGATCATGCGCGGATGCGAGGCGACGTGGCCATCCGTCTCGATCCGGTCCAACGCGGCACGCATGGCGCTTTCGACCGTGTCGTGGGTGATGAGGATGAAGGGGGCCGTGGCGCGCGGCGTGTCCTTCTGGGTCTTGCCGCGCTGGAAGATGCTCTCGATCGAAATTTTTTCGTCGGCCAGTATGCTCGCGATGGCGGCCACGGCACCCGGCTTGTCCTGCAGTTGGAGTGCTACGTAGAAGCCGCCCTCGTGGGCGCGCTGCGGTGCGGCCTTGTAGGCCTTGAGCTGTGCTGCCGGAATGCCGAAGGCCGGCCTCAGGTTGCCACGCGCAATATCCACGATATCCGAGAGCACGGCGGAGGCCGTGGGATGCGCGCCAGCACCTCGGCCTTCCAGCATGAGGTCGCCCACGAAGTCGCCCTTCACGACGACGGCGTTGAACACGCCATCGGTGTCGGCCACGGGCGAACCCTTGGGGATCAGCGTCGGGTGAACGCGCTGCTCGATCCCCTGCTCGCTCGCCACGGCAACGCCCAGCAGCTTGATCTTGTAGCCCATGTCGGAGGCATTGCGGATGTCGTCCAGCGTGATCGCCTCGATGCCCTCGATGTCGATGGCCTTGAGGTTCACTTCCGCTCCGAAGGCGAGAGACGTCAGCACCGCCAGCTTGTGCGCGGTGTCGAAGCCGCCCACGTCAAACGTCGGGTCGGCTTCGGCGTATCCCAAATCCTGCGCTTCCTTAAGCACGTCGTTGAAGCTGCGGCCTTCGTTCGCCATCTTGGTGAGGATGTAGTTGCAGGTGCCGTTCATGATGCCGAACAGCTTGCCGATGGTATTGCCCGCAAGCCCCTCGCGGATGGTCTTGATGATGGGGATGCCGCCCGCCACCGAGGCCTCGAAATTGAGCGCCACGCCCTGAGACTCGGCCAGCCGTGCCAGCGCCGAACCATGATGGGCCAGCAGCGCCTTGTTGGCGGTGATGACGTGCTTGCCGTTTTTCAGAGCCGTCTCGACCGCCGCCTTGGCCGGATCGCCCTCGCCGCCCATCAGTTCGATGAAGACATCGACGTTCGCGTCGCCCGCGAGCTTCACGGGATCGTCATGCCACGCGAGCTTGGAGAGGTCGTGACCGCGGTCCTTGCCCTTGCTGCGCGCACTCACCGCCACGACTTCGACTGGCCGTCCGGCGCGGGCCGTCACCAGCGCCTGGTGCTTCGCCAGAATGTCCAGCACCCCGCCGCCGACCGTTCCCAGCCCCGCAATCCCCAGCCGCAATGATGTCGCCATGTGGCACCCGCCTCTAAAGATGAATCTTCCTCAACGTGGCGCGTCTTATGGCGGGAACCGGGCGGGATGGCAAGGAAGGGGACTCCCTTTCCGAATATCTCGAATAATGTATTTAAAATCAAATACTTGTGGCTTTTCCAGACTGATGTTGATTCAGTTTACACACGCTGTCTATACTGCGTTTCCGTTTTAGACTGAAACAAGACTATTGACATTCGTGATGTTAAGTCCGTCCCGTACTCTCATGCACCTCCATGATTGAAACTGGACTATGGTTTTGTTTGTTAATTAGCTATTGGTGATGGTTGAGGCATTGCTGATTTCTGCATATGATTTTTACTCTTAGTCGCGAGGGCTAGATGGCTAAGGTGATGATGCGATGCACGACCACAAACTTAGAGTTCTTCACCGGCCTAGACATTCCCAGAAAGTCAGGTCTGCGTGGGCTTCCAATTGAGACAGTAGATTGTCCCCATTGTAAGCATTATCACTATCTTAGACTACCTTACTTTGAAGGAGACTACGTTGATGACAATGCGGCTGGAGGCGTTCTGGGGAATCCAGCTTTTGCAATAGAAGTAGGTTATATCATCACGTCTGCGGTGTTTATGGAGAGCTATATTCCGCAGGTATATGCAAAAGTGACCGGTTTGACTGGAAGTGACGCCATAGTGACGCTCGGTGCATTCCCATCAACTTCGACTAAAATTTCTCTACTTGAGGTTATTCGGAACCTACAACCGGAAAACTCCGATTTGAGAAAGGACCTGACTATTCTCTGTGAAAAATTTCGCACATGCAGCACATTGAGGAACTTCTACGCCCACGCGAAATTTAACTGTGGCAAGGGCAACATCATATCGATTATCCCGTTCTTTGGAGACTCTCGAAAACCACCAACAGGTATTGTGAAAACCATTGATGAAGTGCGCGACGACTCCGAATTCATGCGGAAAACGCAGTTTATGATTCGAGAATACCTAATGACCGAAATGAGGCCAAAGCGGTAGGCGACCTATTTCAAACGGCACATAAGCTCTTCCAACCTCCTACTTCAAATCGGCGCTGGCAATACTCATTTCAGATGATGCCTGGGTTCGCTTCCCGCGGGAGGATATCACCACCCCTGCCCACGAAAATCACTTGCCCGATGCCTCCCCCTCCCGAATACCAATTGGCCTTTCCCTCCAACCCCTTTACATTGCCGCCATATTCGCCGTTCAAGAGCAGGCCATGACCGAGAAGCCGCAGGTTCCTTCCAACTATCAACTCGCCGACCCCGTGCAGTTCGCGCAGAACATGGCGAAGGTGTTCGAGCAGGCGGCGGGCATTGCCCGGATGGTGGCGGAGCGGCCGCAGCCGACGCTGCAGGAGGCTGAAACCCAGCTCACCCCCATGGAGCAGGTGTCGAAGACGCTGGGTGCGGTGGCGCAGGCCTATATGAGCGACCCGCAGAAGCTGATGGACGCCCAGATGCAGCTGTGGAACTCCTACACGCAGCTCTGGCAGAACACCTGGGCCAAGGTGCTGGGCCAACCCGCGCAACCCGTGGCCGAGCCCACCCGCGCTGACAAGCGCTTCAAGGACAAGGACTGGCAGGAAAACACCGTCTTCGATTTCCTCAAGCAGTTCTACCTCATCTCCGCCAACTGGGCGCAGGAGCTGGTGAAGAACGCGGATGGCGTGGACGAGCACACCCGCCACAAGGCGCGCTTCTACGTCGAGCAGATCGCCAATGCGATTTCTCCGTCGAACTTCGCCTTCACCAATCCGGAGGTGCTGCGGACGACGTTGTCCTCCAACGGCGCCAACCTGATCGAAGGCCTGAAGCACCTCGCCGAGGACATGCAGACGCCGGACGGCCGCCTGCGCATCAAGCAGACCGACATGTCGGCCTTCGAGATCGGCAAGAACATCGCGATGACGCCCGGCAAGGTGGTGTTCCGCAATGCCACGTTCGAGCTGATCCAGTATTCCCCCACCAAGCCGCAGACCTACGAATATCCGCTGGTCATCTTCCCGCCGTGGATCAACAAGTTCTACATCCTCGACCTCAACCCGAAGAAGTCCTTCGTCAAATGGGCGGTGGGCCAGGGCCTCACCGTGTTCATCGTGTCGTGGGTGAATGCCGACGAGAACCAGGCGCGCAAGAGCTTCTCCGACTACATGCGCGAGGGATTCCTCGAAGCGATCAAAGCCGCGCAGGACGCAACGGGCGCGCCGAAGGTCAACGTCATCGGCTACTGCATCGGCGGAACGCTGACCGCAGCCTCGCTCGGCTGGATGGCGGCGCAGAACGATACGCGCGTCAATGCCGCGACCTTCTTCACCACGCAGGTCGATTTCGAGAAGGCTGGCGACCTGCTCGTCTACGTCGACGAGGAACAGGTGAAGTGGATCGAGGGCCGCATGGCGGACAAGGGCTACCTGCCCGGCACCCGCATGGCGGATGCCTTCAACCTGCTGCGTTCCAACGACCTGATCTGGTCCTACGTCGTCAACAACTACATGCTGGGCAAGGACCCGATGCCCTTCGACCTGCTCTACTGGAATGCGGATTCGACCCGCATGCCGGCGGGCGTCCATTCGTTCTATCTGCGCGAATGCTACATGGCCAACAAGCTGGCGCAGGGCAAGATGGTGCTCGACAACGTGCGGATCGACCTCAAGAAGGTGAAGATGCCGGTCTATAATCTGGCCGCGCGCGAAGACCACATCGCACCGCTGCAGTCGGTGTTCCGCGTGGGCCGCTACATGGGCGGGCCGACGCGGCTGGTCGTGTCGGGGTCGGGCCACATCGCAGGCGTCGTCAATCCGCCGGATGCCAACAAGTACCAGTACTGGACCAACGAGAAGTGGTCGCCGACGCTGGAAGAATGGCTGAAGGGCGCAACGGAGCACGCCGGGTCATGGTGGCCGGACTGGGCCAAGTGGATATCCGACAAATCCGGCCCGCTCGTCCCCGCCCCCACGCCCGGCAGCGGCAAGCTGGCGGTGATCGAGGACGCGCCGGGAAGCTATGTAAGAACCCGGGCGGAATAGGCTCAAGGCGCTGATATGATCTTGCCGATCCCGTACCGTTCAAGAACCCAGTTGATGAAGGATGCGGCCTGCCGCGTCTGCGGGCGCGACCTCGGCCAGGCGAGCTGGTAGCCGAATCGGGTGTGGACCTGCTCGGCGAGCGGCCTGATGAGCCGCCCGCTCGCGAGGTCGTCTTCGATCAGGTTCTGCCAGGCCAGCGCCATGCCGGCGCCGCGGCGGGCGGCTTCGAGCACCAGCGGATAGTTTCCGATCGTCAGGGCCCTGTGGGTGGCCGGCAATCCGACGCCATGGTCGGTGAGCCATATGCGCCAGTTGATCCAGGTCCAATTATCGTCCTCAAGATCGATCAGCCGCACGTTCAGCAGGTCGCGGGGCTCGCGAACCTCAGGCACCCCTTTCAAGTATGCCGGGCTGCACACCGGGAACACCACCTCATCGAACAGCCGGATGCTGTCGTGAAGCGGAAGGCGGTCCTCGCCGTGGAGGATGGCGACATCGACTTCCTCTGACAGGCACCGGTCTTCGGAATCCGAAACGACGAAGTGGAATGTCGTGCCGGGCATGCCGTCGAGCAGCGCCTGCAAGTGCTGCATCAGCCAGAGGGCGCCAACCGAATGGTCAACCGCGACGACCAAGCGCTGTGCTGGCGCGGCGGGCCGCAGCTCCTGCGTGGCGTGGCTGATATGCGTGAGGGCCGTGACCACGGTGTGAAGATATTCGCGCCCCTCCGGGGTCAGGTGCACGGCGCGATGGGCCCTGACAAAGAGACGCGATCCGACATCGGCCTCCAGCCGCTGGATCTGCTTCGACAGTGCTGCCTGCGTCATGTTCAGTTCGCGTGCCGCAAGGGTGAAGCTCTGCAAACGCCCCGCAGCCTCGAAGGCCAGGAGCGTGGACAGCGGGGGCAGCAGCTTTCGATCCATTCATAACCCTCAGGAATGTATTTCGGCGCATTTTTGTCGCTTGTCGTCCGAAAAAGTCAAGTCTACGGAATATGAAGCCCTGGACGGAACCGGGGACAAGCCAGAGGGTAAGATTCCATGGGAACGATTCTGAAGCGCAACGTGGTCGCCTCGTTCGGCGAAGGCGGCTGGAACTATGGCATCTGGGGCGGCCCCTATCACCGGCTCCATCAGGAACGCGGCGCCAAGTATTGCGTCTACAACGGCCGCCTGATGGCGGTCGACCAGGGCGGTGACCGGTTTGAGGAATACTGGAAGCAGCGCCGCGAAGCCGGCCTCGTCGACACAGGAAAGCGCCCGACCGAGATCGTGGGACCCGATGCCGAAGCCTTCTGCAACAAGCTCTTCACACGCAACTGTTCGACACTGAAGCCGGGCCGTGCGGGCTATGGCCTGCTACTCTATCCCGATGGCGGCATCCTGTGCGATGGCATTCTCATGCGGCTGGCGCCCGACCGCTTCTGGTACGTGCAGGCGGAAGGCCCGGTCTACTCCTGGTTCGTGGCACAGGCCCAGGGCATGAACGTCAGCATCCGTGATCCGAAGTCCTGGGTTGCGCAGGTGCAGGGGCCACGCGCGCTCGATGTTCTGGCGGCCGCATCGGACTCCGGCCTCCCGGAGAACTTCAGCTACTTCTCGGTGGCGCGCACCACGATGGGCGGCCAGCCGGTGCTGGTCTCCCGTACCGGATGGACCGGCGAGGTGGGCTTTGAATTCTACACCCTCCCCGAGGAGGCGCCGGTCGATGGCGAGGCCCTGTGGCATCACGTCGAGGCGGCCGGCAAGCCCTTCGGGATGACGGTCTGCGGCCTCGATTCCATGGACATCCGGCGGATCGAGGCGGGCATTCTCAACAATGTCTCCGACATGGACGAGACGATGAACCCCTATCAGGCGGGGCTTGGCTCGTTCGTCGATATGAGGAAACCCGATTTCATCGGCAAGCAGGCCTTAGGCGATGCTGACAAGGGCATCCTGCTCCATGGCCTTCAATGCGATGCGGGAGAGCCCTATATCGAAGGCGAAGTCATGTCCGGCGGCGAGATCATCGGGCGGGTCACCGCGGCCGCCTGGTCGCCGCTGCTCAAATGCGGCACCGCCATCATCAGGCTCACCAACGCAGGGCATCTGAACACTGCTGCCGTAACGGTACGCACGCGCGATGGAAACCTCAATGCTGCCCGGATCGTCGAGCTGCCGATGTATGACAAGGACAAGGCGATCCCGCGCGGCCTCGACAAGACCATTCCACCGAGGTGACGGAAACAGCGGGGTCCCTTCGGGCCAGTCTTCGGGATTGACACCGATCAATCCGGAAGAGCATGAAAAATGCATAATGCACATCATGCGATTCACCTTGCCACTGGCCTTGCTCCTGTTGACCACGCCCGCCTTCGCGCAGGACGAGGCTGCGCTCATTGCAGAGGGCCGGAAGCTCTCGGACATCAATTGCACCCGTTGCCACAATATCGAGGCCACGGGTGAAAGCCCGCTGACCGATGCGATGCCCTTCCGCGAAATGTACAAGGACTTTGACCGGTACGAGTTGATCGACGGATTCATGGAGGGCCTCGCGGTCCGCCATCCGCTGATGCCGGACTGGGAGGTGACGGAGCCGCAGGCCGAAGCGCTCGCCGCCTTCGTGATGAGCCTCGGCGAAGGCGCCAAGGTCGGAGACAGCCCCATTCTCGTTGGTTACGAGCTGCTGCGCGTCAACTGCGCACGCTGTCACGCCATCGACATGGAAAGCGCCTCGGCCGAACCGAAGGCGCCCCCGTTCCGCGACGTCGTGAAGAAGTACGAACCTGCGGCGCTGGAAGAAGCGTTGGCCGAGGGAATCATGACGGGACACGAGCAGATGCCGGAATTCACTTTCGAGCCGGATCAGGTGACCGCCATCATCGCCTATCTCGACACACTGAAGAGCCCCTGACCCGGCGCATCAGGCCGGGAATAGCTGCCGCATCCATCCGCGGCGGCGATCTTCATAGTCAATCCGGGACACGGCGGCCAGGACATCGAACATGAGATCATTGATCGCACCGACGATGCGGTCGGTGAATTCATCGCGTGCAGGGGACATCAGGGCAAATGATGTGGGTAGATCGAGGGCGACGATGCGAACCCCTTAGTCTTAATCATCGGTCAGGCGTTCCCAATCGACGTCGGTCAGGCGGGAAAGGCGGTCTACCTGTTCGAGGATCATCACGTCATCGGGCTCACTGTGTCCCCGCAACCGCAATAGCTCCGGATGCTGCAAGCCCGGCATAGAGCCCGGTCTGCCGAGGCGTACTCAAACTGTACCGAGTGTCAGAATTGCCGAAATCTAAGTCCGTGAGCGTTTTGCAATCGTCAATTGCTTGAGATTTTTCGTGACCGTGAAAGGTTACAATAGATAGGGTCCAGCGTGGGAGGGTTTTATGGCTGTTGTGGATGGCGATGCCGGAAATAACGTCTTGTTCGGTTCGTTGCTGGCCGACACGATATCAGGCTTCGGTGGTGACGATTGGCTGCTCGGTAGCCAAGGCAACGACACGATCAACGGAGGTCAAGGGAAAGACACCGTCTGGTACACAGGCGCAGGGACGTATTTCCCGGGCGCAGTCGATGCCATTTCGGCTGGGGTCGTCATCAATCTCGGTGCTGGCTTTGCACGGGGCGGCGCTGGAACTGACGTCCTGATCAGTATTGAGCGCGCAGTGGGCTCCGACTTCGACGATTTGATCATTGGCAGCACCGGCAAGAATTACCTTGGTGGAGCGAAAGGCGCGAATACGTACGATGGCGGTCCAAGCGATGATATCATTGATGACAGCGACATCGATGCGACCGACGGCACCATCGCCTACTGGTCCGCCATTGCAAGTGTCAGCATTGATCTTGCTGCGGGAACCGCTACAGGAGGTGGAGGCGCTGACACACTTCTCGGTGTTGAGAACGCGATTGGCAGCAAGTTCTCAGACTTCATCAACGGCACCAGCGGGAACAACTCGCTGGACGGTGGACGGCGCAATGACAAGATCGATGGCCGTGAAGGTAACGATGATATCCGTGGTGGTTCCGGAAGGGACTTGCTGACTGGTGGAGATGGTGAAGACAGCTTCATTTTCTCTTCCATAGCCGACACCGTTGCGGGATACCAAAACGATATCATCACGGACTTGGTACAAGGCTCAGACATCATCGACCTCACGGGCATCGATGCGATAGAAGGTAACAAGGACGATGGCTTTACCTTCATCGGCAAGGCAACCTTCTCCCAGGTACCCGGCGAGCTTCGCTACGGTACGTATGTATCGCAAACCCGCATTGCAGGCGACATCGATGGAGATGGAATCGCTGACTTCCAAATTCAACTGAGAGGCAGGTTCAACCTGACCATCGACGACTTCCTGCTTTAGCTCCCGCGTCGGCAATCATTTGCCAATAGTCTGTCAAGACAGAAAAAGGGCCCCCATTGCTGGGAGCCCCTTGAAAAGACGCTGAAATTTCAGCGACGGGCTTAGCGCTTCGAGAACTGGAAGCTGCGGCGTGCCTTCGGGTGGCCGTACTTCTTGCGCTCGACCATGCGAGGGTCGCGCGTGAGGAAGCCTGCCTTCTTGAGGATGCCGCGGAGGTCCGGCTCGAAATAGGTCATCGCACGGGCGAGGCCGTGGCGGACCGCGCCGGCCTGGCCGGAGAGGCCACCGCCGGAGACGGTGCAGTCGATGTCGATTTCAGTGGCGCGGCTGGCGGTGACCAGCGGCTGCTGCACCAGCATGCGGAGCACCGAGCGGGCGAAGTAGGTCTCGATCGGCTTGCCGTTGACGGTGATCTTGCCCTTGCCGCGCTTGATCCAGACACGCGCGGTGGCGTTCTTGCGGCGGCCCGTGGCATAGGCACGGCCCTTGGCATCAAGCTTGGGCTTGGCGGGAGCGGCAGCAGCTGGCGTGGCCGAGGCGATGCCCATGGCCGAGCCGAGATCTGCGAGGGATTTGCGTTCGGACATGATCAGCCTCTCACCGCATTCTTGGGGTTCATTGCCCTGATGTCGAGAACCTTGGGGCCCTGGGCATCATGCGGATGAGCGGCGCCGCCATAAATGCGGAGATGCGTCATCTGCTGGCGCTTCAGCGGGCCGCCGGGAAGCATGCGCTTCACGGCGAGTTCGAGAACGCGCTCGGGGAACTTGCTGTCGAGGATCTTGCCGGCATTGCGCTCCTTGATACCACCGGGGAAGCCCGTGTGATGGAAGTAGCTCTTCTGCTCGCGCTTCTTGCCGGTGAAGTGGATCTTCTCGGCATTGATGACGACGACGTGGTCGCCGCAATCCATGTGGGGTGTGAAGGTCGGCTTGTGCTTGCCGCGCAACCGGTTGGCGATGATGGCGGCGACACGGCCAACAACGAGGCCTTCCGCATCGATCAGCACCCAGTCCTTCACGATGTCCTTGGCTTTCGCCGAATAGGTTGTCATCTGATTGTCTCTGGTGTTACGGGTCAAAGATAAAGGGCGCCGAAGGATATCCCGGAGCCCCGCTCAATGCCGCTCCGATTAGGCGGAGACCCCTGCACTGTCAAGAAAAACCCTCGTAAATCGAGAGATTTTACGATGAGGTATTATGTTACCGCATTCAACCGCAAAGCATTCGTCCTCTCGCCGAAATGTCTCTTTCCCCTTCGGGTGCCATGGCATAGATTCACATCCAGCAGGGGTAATGAATATGACAGTTCGCATCGACCTCGTGACGGTTCTCGCCCTGGCGGCGGCACTGTCCGGCCCGAGCACCGCGCAAGCGGCGCTTTCACTTGTCGGTGACCCCTACAGACTGGCCCAAGCCGCGCCGCCTTTGGAGATTCCGGGGCCAACACCGGAAGGCGCTTCCCCAATGGACCAACTGCCCGCAACGGCTGCTCCTCCAGGCGAAGTACCTGCCGTGGCTCCTCCCCCGCCGGCCGTGGCGCCAGACCTTGCCATGCCGCAAGCCGGCCCTGAAACCGAGGATGGCGGCCAGGTCAATCCCGACGAGCCTGCGACCGACGATGGCGACTCGCCGGACGAGGAACTGAGTCTTGGCGAGATCCCCATCATCGAAACCATCGAGCTCACGCCAGACCTCGCCAAGCGGGCACTCGACAGTTACCTTCTCGCGAGGGACAAGTACGCCAATTCGGATCTCGACCAGTACGCGAACCTGCAGGATTTCGTGGACCAGACGCCGGAGGGCAAGAGTTTCGAGGCGGACATCAAGGCGGCAGGCTTTGCCAATGTCACCGAGTGGAACCTCGCGATCACGACACTCGGCGTGATGTATGGCAGCGTGGCGGACGACCAGACGAGCGATCTCCTCCTGCAGATTTCGGAAATCGAGTCCGACACGGAACTGGCGCAGGACATCAAGGACCGCATGGTCAATGCGCTGAAGGCCATGATCCCATCCGAAAACAACAAGAAGGTGATCGAGGACCTGATGGCCGATCCCGACTATGGACCGAAGCTGAAGCAGCTCGATATCGAGGAAGAATGACGGACCTTCTGCTTTCCGATCTCGAGGGGGGCGTGCTCCGCCTCACCCTCAATGATGCCGCGACCCGCAACAGCCTGTCCGAAGCGATGATGGCTGGCCTGCAGGCCGCTCTGGACGCCGCTGCGACTGACCGTGCCGTGCGTGTCATCGTGCTGGCGGCAAATGGTCCGGCGTTTTCGTCAGGCCATAACCTGAAGGAGATCACCGGCCACCGGGCCGATCCCGACAAGGGCGCGGCCTATTTCGCGGCGCTCTTCGACGCGTGTGCGAAACTCATGATGTCGGTGGTGCGCCATCCGAAGCCGGTGATCGCGGAGGTCGCAGGGCTTGCAAGTGCTGCGGGCTGCCAGCTTGTCGCCTCCTGCGACCTCGCCATTGCCGCGGACACCGCCAGGTTCTGCACGCCGGGCGTCAACATCGGCCTGTTCTGTTCAACCCCGATGGTAGCCCTGTCGCGCGACGTGGTGCCTAAGCATGCGATGGAGATGCTCCTGACTGGCGACATCTTCGACGCCGCGCACGCCGCCCGCATCGGCCTCGTCAACCGCGTGGTGACAACCAATGAGCTTTCCGGAACTGTTTCAGAATTGGCCGCGAAGATCGCATCGAAGTCGATGGTAACGGTCAAGACCGGCAAGGAAGCTTTCTACCGGCAGCTCGACCTGCCGCTCGAAGAGGCATACGCCTATACGTCACGCGTGATGACCGACAATCTCCTGAAGCGCGACGCCGAGGAGGGTATCTCCGCCTTCATCGGCAAGCGCCCGCCCCAATGGAACGACGAGTGATGACGCCGCGCGTAAGCCTCATCACGCTCGGCGTGTCCGACATCGTGGCATCGAGCGCCTTCTATGAGCGGCTGGGCTTCAAGGCGTCGCCCGCCGGAAACGAGAGCGTCGCGTTCTTCGATGCCAATGGCGTGGTACTCGCGCTTTTCGGGCATCAGGCATTGGCAGAGGATGCACATGTTAAAGCGGGTGAAATGCCTGGCTTCCGCGGCGTGTCACTGGCGTGGAACGCCGCCAGCGTCGATGAAGCCGACCGCATCTTCGCCCATGCCCTCGCCTGCGGCGCACGCCTAGTGAAGCCGATGCAGAGCGTATTCTGGGGCGGATATTCCGGTTACTTTGCTGACCTTGATGGCCACCTCTGGGAGGTGGCGCACAATCCCTTCTTTCCTCTATCGCCCGAAGGCCGGATCGAACTTCCATGAATCACGACAGCTATTCTCCCGACTACATCCGCAACATTCTCCAGAGCGTGAAGACCATCGCCCTCGTGGGCGCCTCCGCGAACGAAGTGCGCCCATCCTACTTCGTACTGAAATACCTGCTCGACAAGGGTTACGAGGTGATCCCGGTCAATCCGGGCCTTGCCGGCCAGCAACTGCTCGGCCAGACCGTTTACGCCACGCTGAACGACATTCCGAAGCCGGTCGACATGGTCGATATCTTCCGCAACTCCGAAGCTGCAGGCCCCGTCACCGACGAAGCACTGGCGCTCGAGCACAAGCCGAAAGTGATCTGGATGCAGCTCTCCGTGAGGAACGACGACGCGGCGGCGAAGGCCGAGGCTGCGGGCGTTCAGGTAGTCATGGACCGCTGCCCGAAGATGGAATACGGCAAGCTGTCGGGCGAGTGGGCCTGGGTTGGCGGCAATTCCGGGATCATTTCATCGAAGAAGCAATCGCTGCACGAAAGCGGCAAGATGCAGAGCCTCGGGCTGGGCCGGAAAGCTTATTGATCGAGCGCAAGGCGCGCGCGCCAGATTGTTGTCCATACTGTCCGCAAGCTTGAACTGCCGGCGCAACGAGAGGTATGCACATGCAGGACATTTCCCGGACGAAATACGATGGCGTCGCGATGATCCTTCACTGGGTCACTGCTCTCCTGCTGATCTTCATGATCATCTTCGGAGAAGAACTGATCGAAGCCGGCGAACACGAGGAAGCCGCTGAAGCGCTCATGAACACCGCCTTTCTGCCATCGCTTCATGTGAGCTTCGGCATGGCGATACTCCTGCTCACCCTGTTGCGGCTCATCTGGCGGGCCTTGAATCCACCGCCGCCCTACCCAGCCGCGATGAAGAGCTGGGAAGTCACGCTCTCGAAAGTGACACATGCGCTCTTCTACGTGCTGATGATCGGCATTCCGTTCACCGGCTGGCTCGCTTTCGGGGAATTCCTGAGGGAAGAACCAGCCATGTCGGCGGTGCGGGTCTTCGGTCTGTTCGCTGTACCTGCCGGACCAGACTTCGGCGAGTGGGCGAAGGAACTCCACGAGATCGGCAGCAATGCCGCGATGGCACTGGTCATCCTGCACGTGCTGGCGGCGCTGAAGCACCAGTTCGTCGATGGTGACCACATCTTCCGGCGCATGCTGCCGCATTGATTTCCTTCAATTGTCGTTTCAGGCGGGGCGGGTTATGGTCCGTTCCGGCTTTCAATGGGAGACGACAATGGCTGACAGAACACCTGGCTTCGACACGCTGGCGCTTCATGCGGGAACGGCACCCGACCCTTCGACGGGCGCACGCATCACGCCCATCTACCAGACGACGGCCTATGTCTTCGAGGATGTGAAGCACGCCGCCGACCTGTTCGCGCTGCGGGCTTTCGGCAACATCTACACGCGCATCATGAACCCGACGCAGTCGGCGCTCGAAGGCAAGGTGGCGGCCCTTGAAGGCGGCACTGCGGCGCTCGCCGTGGCCTCTGGCCATTCGGCTCAGCTTCTCGCCTTCCACACCATGATGCAGCCGGGCGATGAGTTCGTGGCAGTGCGCCAGCTCTACGGCGGCTCGATCAACCAGTTCAGCCATTCCTTCAAGTCCTTCGGCTGGCATGTCGTGTGGGCCGATGCCGACGACATGTCCTCGATCGAGAAGGCCATGAGCCCCAAGACCAAGGCCATCTTCATCGAATCGGTCGCCAATCCGGGAGGACGTATCACCGATATCGCTGCGGTTTCCAAGATCGCCAAGGCCGCTGGCGTGCCCCTGATCGTCGACAACACGCTGGCGACGCCCTATCTCTGCAAGCCCATCGAGTACGGCGCCAACATCGTGCTCCACTCGCTCACCAAGTTCATGGGCGGGCATGGCAACTCGATGGGCGGCGTCATCGTCGATGCCGGCAATTTCGACTGGTCGAAGTCCGGGCGCTATCCGCTGCTGTCCGAGCCCAACGGCTCCTACCATGGCCTCAAGCTGCATGAGACCTTCGGCAACATCGCCTTCGCCATCGCCTGCCGCGTGCTGGGCCTGCGCGATCTTGGGCCGTCGATCGCCCCGCTCAACGCGTTCCTCATCCTCACCGGCATGGAAACGCTGAGCCTCCGCATGCAGCGTCATTGCGACAATGCATTGAAGGTGGCGCAATGGCTGAAGACGCATCCGAATGTATCGTGGGTGAACTACGCGGGCCTGCCCGACGACAAGTATCATGCGCTCCAGAAGAAGTACTGCCCGAAGGGCGCGGGTGCGGTCTTCACCTTCGGCCTCAAGGGCGGCTACGAGGCAGGCGTGAAAGCGGTCTCGTCGGTGAAGCTGCTGTCGCATCTCGCCAACATCGGCGACACGCGTTCGCTCATCATCCACCCCGCCTCGACCACGCACAGCCAGCTCAGCGCCGATCAGCTGAAGCTTGCGGGCGCCACGCCAGATGTCGTCCGCCTGTCGATCGGCATCGAGGATGTGGAAGACATCATCGCCGACATCGATCAGGCGATCTCGTAAGACCTTCGTGATTGCAGAATGAAGCCGGCCGAGTTCAATGCCCGGCCGGTTGCCATTCAGGCCCGCGCAGTCTGCAATGCGCTTGCTTCCGCCGGCATGCGAAGCACGACGTGGAGGTTCCAAATCGCCGCTGCGAGCACGATCAGCGCCCCGCCCTGATGTGCGAGTCCCAGCCACAAGGGCACAGCCCAGAGCAGGGTCCACACGCCGAGCGCCACTTGCAGCGCCACAGCCACCAGCACGAGCATGGCAGACCTGGTCTGCACCACGTAGGCATAGCCCGCCACCATCACAGCGATGACGTAGGCCAGAAGCCGGTGATTGAACTGCACCGTCATGGCGTTTTCGAAAAGATTGCGCCACCAGGGCTCGGACACGAACAAACCCTTGGGGATGATCTCGCCATCCATCAGGGGCCAGGTGTTGTAGCCGAACCCTGCGTCGAGCCCGGCCACGAAGCCGCCCACCGCCACCTGAATGACAACGACAGCAACAATCAGCACGGCCATCCAGTCACGCCCGCCATCGGGCGCGCGGCGGCTGCGATCCAGTCCATAGGCGACCCAGAGAATGGCTCCGAAGATGACAGTCGCCAACGTGAGATGGGCCGAGAGCCGGTATTGGCTGACATCCACCCTGTCAACGAGGCCAGACGACACCATGTACCAGCCGAGGGCGCCCTGAAGCCCGCCCAGCACGAAGAGGACGGCACACCGGAGCATGGTCTTCAGCGTCAGGCCGCCGGTGGCGGCGAAATAGACGAAGGGGAGAAAGAAGGCGAGGCCGATGAAGCGCCCGAGGAACCGGTGCGCCCATTCCCACCAGTAGATGAGCTTGAACTCGTCGAGGCTCATGCCCTTGTTGACGAGCTGGTACTCGGGGATCTGCTTGTATTTCTCGAAGGCCTCGAGCCAATGTGCCTCGGTGAAGGGCGGGATCGCGCCCAGAAGCGGCTTCCACTCGGTGATCGAGAGGCCGCTGTCGGTCAGCCGCGTGGCGCCGCCCACGATAACCATGCAGAAGACGAGTGCCGCCACAGCAAAGAGCCAGCCCCTGACATAGGGCAAGGCGGAGGTCTGATAGGAACTGGGAGTCTCCATGACTGCGCGAGATACGGTTCCCGAGAGCCCCCTTCAAGTGATGAAGCGCCGCAGTGCCCCGCCCTTGCGGCAGCCTGCCGCGAAGCCTAGATCAACGCGCATGACCCAGCGGACCCGCAAAGCTATCGGCACGATCTCCGTCGTTGCCTTCGTGATCGTCTACGCCCTCGTCGCAATGGCGGTGGGCGGCGAGGTGGCCGTGGGGCGGGGGCCGGTGATTGAACTGGCTTTCTATATCGTGGCCGGTCTGCTCTGGCTGCCGGTGGTGATGGCCATCATCCGCTGGATGGTGAAGCCCGACGCGGCCTGAGACTTCTACTCGCCCACGTTCAGCGGCTTGAACCTGTTCAGAAGCGCGAAGGGCAGGCCTGAGAGCAATGTCTCCACATAACGAATATTCTGGTACTCGCCCGCGAGCGAGAAACGCGGCAGGGCCGTCAGATGGTCCTTGTGCGCAGGAAAAAGCATGCCCTTGCGGGTTGTGACGGCGGTCGCGTAGCCGGCCTTGCGGGCCAGGTCGAAGTCACGGGGCCCCGCCGATGTCTCATCGCCATAGGGAAAGGCGAAGTGCTGCGGACGTTTTCCAGTCTCTTCTGCGATACGCCGGGCGGAGAGATCGAGCTCATCGAAGGCCTCGTCCGGCCGCAGCGCCTTCACATTGAAGTGATTGACGGTATGCGCACCGATTGTGCAGAGGGGGTCCCTGGAGATCTGCCTGATCTCGTCCCAGGTCATGGCCGCTTCTCGGCACAGGGCCATGAGATCGATTCCATGGTTTCCGCAAAAGGAACTGATCCAGCGCCGCTGCTCATGCTGCTCGAGAAGGCGGACGGGCCAGTAGAGGCGGTGCCATGCCTGCCACTTCTCCGCGTCCGAAGCGCATGGCAGCACAAGCTTTTCCCCGCCGATCGCAGCCTCGACCCTGTTGTTCCGGGCAATGGCCAACTCAAGCCCCCGCCACCAGAGTTCGCACGTGCCATCGGCAATCGCGGGGGCGACATAGACCGTGTAGGGGCAGCCATGCCGGGCGAAGACGGGTTGCGCATGGACAAGGTTGTCCCGGTAACCATCATCGAGCGTGAAGACGGCGAAGCGGCGTCCACCTCCGTTCAGGCGGCGTGCTGCCTCGTCCAGATTAACGAGATCGAAACCGCGGGCCTTCAGCATTCCGATGACCTGATCGAGAAAGTCAGGCGTGATCTCAAGACCGCGGTTGGGGGCAAAGCCTGGCGCGAAGCCACCGCCCGGAAACACATGGTGCAGCATGAAAATTGCACCGCTTCCCGCAAATGCAGGACCCAACGCAGCCGATGCGCCAGAATAGTACAGCAGATCGAGTGTGGTCTTGAAGATGGCTGCGCTCGGCACTGTTACCGTCCGGAATGCTTCTAATCCGGGTGCAGCCTATCGCGCCGGGCATGAAGGAACCGTTGCGCCCCGCCAGGCCGGCCCTGCGCGCCGCAAGACGGCTGCCGCCCCGCGCCCGGTCAGCATGAACCATTCACCGGCAACCACGGTGACCATCCATCGCAACATCGACGCCATTCTCCCGGCGTGGCGCGAATTCGAGGCGACAGCGCTCGGGACACTCTATCAGAACTCGCTCTGGTGCCGCGCCTGGATCGAAACGGTGGGGCAGGCAAGGCACGTTCAACCTCTCATCGTGACGGCTCATGTTGAAGGCAGCCTCCGCATCCTCGTGCCGCTGCAGATCCGGAAACGCCTTGGCGTGAGGGTGCTCGAATGGCTGGGCTCGCCTCATCACAATTATGGTTATCCCCTGCTCGATCCCGGCTTCGCTCCCGAAGCTGAGGCCTGGTTTGCAGCCAACTGGAGCGGGATCATCGCATCGACCGGTGGCATCGATGCCGTAGCGCTGACCGAAAATCCGGTCCAGTTCTTCGGCCTGCCGCACCCCATGGCGGCACTGTTCAATATGCGCGGGGCCAATCCGTCGTTCTCGGTGAGCCTCGACCGCGACTACGATGCCCTCCATGCCCGGACGCATGGATCGGCCCGGAAGCGCACAGCCCGCAAGAACGAAGCCGCATTGTCGCGCGCCGGCGATCTCGCCTTCGGCCTCCCGAATGACAAGGCGGAACTGCATGCGTTGATCGACACGATGTTCCGCCACCAGGAGGAGCGGCTGGGCGAAAAGGGCATTCACGGAGCCTTCGGTCCGGCCGAACGCCAGTTCATCCATCGCCTCGCCGCCCTTCAGGACGAAGCCGACCCGATCCTTGCCCCCTACCGGCTGGCCCTCGATGGCGAGGTGCTGTCGGTCATGCTGGGTGGCCTCCACCGCAATGGCTACTGGGCCCTGATCTCGTCACTTGCGCCAGGGCCGCAACGCAGGCATTCGCCGGGCGAAATCGCCCTTCGGCGGACCATTGCCGCCTGTTGCGCCGCCGGCCTCCAGCGGTTTGACCTGTCAGCGGGCGATGCCGCCTACAAGCAGATCTGGGCCGATGAAGTCATAGACCTTTCGATCATCCTGTCGGCGGTCAATCTGCGCGGACTTATGTGGACGGCGGCAGAGGCGTTGCGGCTCGCCGCCAAGCGGACGGTGAAGCGGACACCTGCCCTGATGAACGCCGCGACAGCAGTGCGGCAGCTGTTGCGGGCCGGGCCAGCCTAAGCCAGGACGGCGTGCTGCTGGGCCGCTGTCGTCACCGGTCCGATCATCACATGCTGGGCGGCGGTCAGGCCGGTATCAAGCAGCGTCTGCACGGCGGCTGTCACTTCGCCAAGCCGTGCGGCGGGCGAGAGCAGCAGGGCGCCTTCGCACTTGTGCAGGAGGATGGGCGTATCCTCCGAGGCTTCCCCGAGATTGACGATCACGAAATCATAGGACTGGGCCAGTGCACCAAGGACACTCTCGGCGCGTTCGAGCAGCAGGGTATGGGCTCGCGGTGAATGATCGAGGCCGTAGCGGAGCACATGCACGGGCGAGCGCGCATCGCGGCTGATGACCTTCGTGAAGTCGGCGGAACCGCTGACAAGATCAGTGATGCCGGGGCCCATCGGCACTGAGCAGAGAGCGCCGATGAAGGATCCGGTGCGGGCGAGGTCGACCAGCGCCACGCGTTTGCCGGTGATGGCGATGTTGCGCGCCAGGGCAAGGGCGGCAACACAGGAATCCGCAGCGCCGCCGCCGAGGGAGGTGATGCCGATGCGCCGCACGTCGAGTTCGCGGCG
>NZ_JBGSOZ010000149.1:0-5813 GCF_041738905.1 Aestuariivirga sp. | reverse complement strand
GCGCCTTCGCCGGCCTCGAACGCATCATCAACCAGCGCGGCAAGGGTTCCGGCATCGGCTTCGGCGCCGAAGTGAAATCCGTGGACGACCGCCGCACCGGCGCCATGCTGCGCGATCTTGAGCCTGAGGATTTGCTCCGTTTCGGCCTCATCCCGGAATTCGTCGGCCGCCTGCCGGTGATCGCCACGCTCGAAGACCTGGACGAGGCCGCCCTCATCCAGATCCTGACCGTGCCGAAGAATGCCCTGATCAAGCAGTACCAGCGCCTGTTCGAGATGGAGGGTGTGAAGCTCACCTTCCCGGAGGAAGCGCTCCGCTCCATCGCCCGCCGCGCCATCGAGCGCAAGACCGGGGCCCGCGGCCTGCGCTCCATCATGGAACTGATCCTCCTGGAAACCATGTTTGACCTTCCCACCATGAACGGGGTGGAAGAGGTGGTAATTTCCAAGGAAGTGGTTGATGGCGACGCCAAGCCCCTGCTGATCTATGCCGACCGCGAAAAGCAGGGCAACGCCAAGCTGGCGCCTGCTTCCGCCTGATTAAGGTGCCGAAAAATGGCGTTCTTTTTGGCCATTGAAAAGTTAACCCCGGACCTCCACTTTTAACCTATTGGTTCGGGCTGTTTCGTGTGTAACGCAAGAATTGGCCCGAAGGCGCAAGTAGACCGCAGCCCAGTTCCCGGGGGCGGTCGAAACAAGCGGCCAAACCCGCGAAAGGAATAAAAATGACGACCAAAGTTTCAAAGACCCCGGCAACCCCAGGCAGCGCAGAAACCCTCCCGGTCCTGCCGCTCCGCGACATCGTGGTTTTCCCCCACATGATCGTGCCGTTGTTCGTGGGCCGTGAGAAGTCCATCAAGGCTCTTGAGGAAGTGATGCGCGAGGACAAGCGCATCCTGCTCGTCGCCCAGAAGAACCCGGCTGATGATGATCCGTCAATTGACGCGATCTACGAAGTGGGCACGCTGGCCCAGGTCCTGCAGCTTTTGAAATTGCCCGATGGCACCGTGAAGGTGCTGGTCGAAGGCACCGAGCGCGCCAAGGTGGAACGCTTCACCGCCCATGCCGACTATTTCGAAGCCGAAGTGAAGCTGCTGCCCAACATCATCACCAACGAGCAGGAAACCGAGGCGCTGGCCCGCACCGCCATTTCGCAGTTCGAAAGCTATGTGAAGCTCAACAAGAAGGTGCCGCAGGAAATCCTCGCCACCCTTGGCCAGATCACCGATCTTGCCAAGCTGTCCGATACGATTGCCGCCCACCTCGCCATCAAGATCACCGAGAAGCAGGAAATTCTCGAAATGCAGTCCGTCCAGGCCCGGCTTGAGAAAGCCTTTGCCGTGATGGAAGGCGAGATTTCCGTGCTCCAGGTCGAAAAGCGCATCCGCAGCCGCGTCAAGCGCCAGATGGAGAAGACCCAGCGCGAGTACTATTTGAATGAGCAGATGAAAGCCATTCAGAAGGAACTGGGCGACGGCGAAGAGCGCGACGAAGTGGGCGAACTCGAGCAAAAGGTCAAGAACACCAAGTTCTCGAAGGAAGCCCGCGAGAAGGCCACGGCCGAGATGCGCAAGCTGCGCAACATGAGCCCGATGTCGGCGGAAGCCACCGTCGTGCGCAACTACCTCGATTGGCTCTTGGGCATCCCGTGGGGCCAGAAGAGCAAGGTCAAGCATGACCTGGGCTTTGCCGAAGGCGTGCTCGACAGCGATCACTTTGGCCTCGACAAGGTGAAGGAGCGCATCCTCGAGTATCTTGCCGTGCAGAGCCGCACCAACAAGCTGCGTGGGCCCATCCTGTGCCTCGTCGGGCCTCCCGGCGTTGGCAAAACGTCGCTCGGCAAGTCGATCGCCAAGGCCACGGGCCGCGAGTTCATCCGCATGTCGCTGGGTGGCGTTCGTGACGAGGCCGAGATCCGCGGACACCGCCGCACCTACATCGGCTCGATGCCCGGCAAGGTCATTCAGTCGATGAAGAAGGCGAAGAAGGCGAACCCGCTCTTCCTGCTGGACGAGATTGACAAGATGGGCATGGACTTCCGTGGCGATCCCTCTGCCGCACTTCTCGAGGTTCTCGATCCCGAGCAGAACGCGACCTTCATGGACCACTATCTCGAGGTCGAGTACGACCTCTCGAACGTGATGTTCGTGACGACGTCGAACACGCTCAACATTCCGCCGGCCCTTCTCGACCGCATGGAGATCATCCGGATCGCGGGCTACACGGAAGAAGAGAAGCTCGAGATCACCAAGCGCCATCTGGTGCCGAAGTCGATGGAGCATCACGGTCTTCAGGCCAAGGAGTTTGAGATCACCGAGGAGGCGCTCTACGAGGTCATCCGCCGTTACACGCGGGAGGCCGGCGTGCGCTCGCTCGAGCGTGAGATCAATTCGCTGTGCCGCAAGGCCGTGAAGGAACTCATGACGACGAAGTCCAGGAAGAAGATCAAGGTGACGCCCGAAGTCGTCAACCAGTACCTTGGCGTTCAGAAGTATCGCCACGGCGAGGCGGAGCGCGAGGATCAGGTGGGCGTCGTCACGGGCCTCGCCTGGACGGAAGTCGGCGGTGAGATCCTGACGATCGAAGCGCTCATGATGCCGGGCAAGGGCAAGATGACGGTGACGGGCAACCTGCGCGACGTGATGAAGGAGTCGATCTCGGCAGCCTCGTCCTACGTGCGCAGCCGCGCGGCCACCATCGGCGTCAAGCCGCCGGTGTTCGACAAGCGCGACATCCACGTGCACGTGCCGGAAGGCGCGACGCCGAAGGATGGCCCGTCCGCGGGCATCGCCATGGTGACGGCCATCGTCTCGGTGATGACGGGCATTCCCGTCCGCAGGGACGTGGCGATGACCGGCGAGATCACGCTGAGGGGCCGCGTGCTGCCCATCGGCGGCCTCAAGGAGAAGCTGCTGGCAGCTCTCCGCGCCGGGATCAAGAAGGTGATGATCCCCGAAGAGAACACCAAGGACCTGGCCGAGATTCCGGAGAACGTGAAGTCCGGTCTCGAGATCATCCCGGTGTCCATCATGGACGACGTGCTGAAGCACGCCCTCGTGCGGATGCCGGAGCCGATCGAGTGGGACGAGGTGGCCGAGGAAGCCGCGGCGGCCGCCCGCGCCGAAGCCGGAAAGTCCGGCGAGAGCACGGCCCGCGCCCACTGAGCGGGGCGCCAAAACACGAAACGAACAGAGGCGGGAGAGCCAATCTCCCGCCCATTGCTTTTGGGCTGCGAACACGCAATTGCTGCACAAGCGAAGACTTGAAATTCCCGTCGAATCACCGTCACATGGCCGGTGTTGAGTACAGCGTATCGGGCGGATCAACGGCAGCGGGAGATGGCGATCAGGCAGCGCTAATCAGGACCATTCAAACACATTCGCCCCGTGCGCCCTCAGAAATCGCACGGGGTTTTTGTTGCCCATTGCAAGTCCCGCGCGCGGGCGCTACAGCAGGCCCGGGCGGGCGATTAGCTCAGTTGGTAGAGCGCTTCGTTTACACCGAAGATGTCGGGAGTTCGAGTCTCTCATCGCCCACCACTTTTGTTAAGTAGAACAAAAGATTAGGTGGCACCATCCAGGCCCCAGAATTCCAATCTTCTCAATGGTCACAACGTGGTCACACTGAGGAGATTTTCGATGGCGACGATCCGCAAACACAGAGGCAAGTGGCAGGTCCAGGTCAGGCGCAAGAATTGCCGTCCTGTCGTAAAGAGTTTCATCCAGCGCAAAGACGCGGAAGCCTGGTCCAGACAAACGGAACTGGAGATTGACCGCAAGGCCCTTCCGGAGGACCCTAGGCAGCTAGAGCGGATCACCCTTGGCGAGCTGGTCATCCGATATCGAGACACCATCACACCCCGTAAGCGGTCTGCAAAAAGTGAAACGCTGGTTCTCAATGCCTTCCTGCGGCATCCCATCTGCTCTAGGACGCTCAGCGAATTAGGGCAGGGGGACTTTGCCCGCTATCGGGACGAACGCCTCCAGGAGGTGAAACCTCGAAGCCTGCAACGCATGCTGTGTCCGATCCAGAACCTGTACGAGGTTGCAAAGGAAGAATGGGGCCTGCCAATCAGGGAAAACCCAATCCGGAAGCTGAAGATTGTGAGCGAAAGCAACAGGCGAGAGCGGAGGTTGAAAGACGGTGAGCTTGAAAAGCTTGTCGAAGCCGCAGCAAAGACGAAGAATTGCTTGGTCCTTCCTATCATCCTGTTTGCCTTGGAAACGGGCCTCAGGCGTTCGGAAATCCTCGCGGCCACTTGGGGCCACCTGGACGCACAGAACCGTGTCCTGAGCATACCACGGGCCAAGAACGGCCACCCGAGGTCTATCCCTTTGACTCTCGGAGCGATTGACCATCTCTGGCAACTTGAAGGCCGCCAGGTCAAGGCTCACAAAGGCAGGATATTTCCCACCACGGCCAATGCGCTCCGGCTGGCATGGGAGCGGCTGGTCAAGCGGGCAGGCATCGAAGACTTGCATTTCCACGATCTCCGGCATGAAGCCATCAGCCGGTTCTTCGAGATCGGCCTGACAATGCCCGAGGTGGCCCTGCTCAGCGGCCATCGCGACATGCGCATGCTGTTTCGTTATTCTCATCCCCAGAATCGTCGGGTGTTGGAGCAGTTGGACCGAGCCCATTCCCAAGAGCGAAGAGGTGAGCGGTGATATTCACGGGGGAGTATTTCATTAAGATACTGATATATAAAGGTTATATAGAAAAGGAGTGAGTAATGTAAGTGTACGTAGAGTAACCCTAAAGTTACCTGTCTTGTATACTCCTACCACTACCGTATTCCAGGAGACTGAGGCTGCAATTGGATTGGTACAGGCAAGCCACTGATTGGGCTGAATTCCAGCTCGTAACCCGAAGCTTCAAGGCCGCCTTGGGCTTCCTTCAGGCTATGGGTATTCCAGTAGTCTCAAAGCAATATGAAGGCCACGGCGACCGCCTAGAGACGTGATCTTGCCCATCAATCAGCGCGACAAATTCGTGCGGAGAATATTCAATCGGGCATCATGGGATCACGGTGGCCGTTTCTGGGGAGGTTGCGCGTGCCGGGGCAACGCGTGAAGAATTGATCGATGCCATCGTTGGCGCGATCGAGGCCGGTGGATTGTTCTCGGTGAACGTAGACATCATCCACAGCCAAATCGGACAGGCGGCTCACGTGATCCTGCCAGCGGTCGAGTCGGGCGAGATGAACTTGACCTCCATGAACGGCGAGCGCCGCATGCGGCTTGTCGAGAAATACATGGACGGGCCGGGATCATCGAGGCCGGACTGCCTGATCGCCGCCGGGCTTGCCCAGCATCTCGAGCGGGTTCTGCGCGCCGAAGCGCAGCGAAACCTTCATGCTGTTTGGTGCACCCAGCGGCACGCAGGGCAACGTCATCAATGCGGGTGTCAACGAACTGATCCTGCCGAACTACAAACAGACTTGGGCCAACATCCGGAAGATTTCGGATGCGCCGGCCTCGGTCAGGGCGATGTCGTTCAAGTCGTGGGACTACGTCGCGTCGTAAGCAGCAGCGAGTGGCCCGGCAGAATTGCCGGGCCGCATTTCCTCGGACATTGGAAACAGGGAACACCGTGAGATGAATCAGATGTTCCAGCCTCCATCACTTGCACCTGCGCAAGGCCGACTCGTCGATCCCTTCGGCCGGCATGTCTCCTACCTCCGCGTGTCGGTGACGGACCGCTGCGACTTCCGCTGTGTCTATTGCATGGCGGAGGACATGACCTTCCTGCCGAAGAAGGATCTGCTCTCGCTCGAGGAACTCGACCGGGTGTGCAGCGCCTTCATCAAGAAGG